>JABHUV010000080.1 GCA_018658605.1 Planctomycetaceae bacterium
AGGCGGGAGCCTTGCCCCTACGGTAAAATCCCTTGACCGAAGCCGTCGCCGCGTTCCAATGGTGGCTCGACTGCTTCTCGTGGGCTGCCCCGATGTGGTCCCTGTATTGACTCCGGTTCATCAACCGCAATCGTATCTTGTCGCTGATAGGAATTGCTAAGTTTTTCATCCCGATCTTCCAATTCCGCCCGATATTGTTGAATCACTTTTTCTTGGATCATCTCACGACATTCCGCATTAATTGGATGTGCTATGTCGGCATATAGTTTCCCCCGAGAATCATCATTGTGGTCCCCAGCGTACTGTTGTTGCTCTCCGCATTGATTGCAATAAGCCGCACGAGAATGATTTTTACAGTGACAACGAGGACAGTGCAAAGTCATCTTGCGACTTGGCATAGCCACGAAAGGACCACTGGAACCCTCGATTATTTTCAAATCACGAACCACGAAACAATCATCAAACGTCACGCTACAGAAAGCTTGTAGGCGGTCATCTGAATTTTCCATCAATTTAACTCGGACTTCAGTTATTTCCACGATGTTGAAACTCCTGCTGCCTTTGCGGGCCAGCAATTATTGGGTTAGAAACATTTTCTCACAACATAAAATTGGCGGGCAATAAATTGTTTTCAGTAACGTTGTTTTTCATTATGGGCTCAATCCGACACAGGGGTGCTCAAGCGGGAATGAATCTTGTTCGGGATCGATATTCAAAGATCGATGTGATAGCGTCCGAGTATGAAATACTGCCGCGTACCCGCGGTGGGATAACTTCTCAGCGATGTTTCGGGCTTGTCGCGTGTGACGACATATCAAATAGAACGTGCTGCCGCTACCGGTCATCTGAACACCAGGAAGTCCCAGTGCAAGTAACTCAGCTTGTAACTGTTGTAACTCCGGTTGCATTCGCAAAGCTGAATCAACCAGACGGTTATGCAACCACCTGCCAATTTCCGGTGCCCGACCACTGGCACAAGCACCTAAAATATTATCCATGGTAACGCGATCATCAACGCTGGTCCCTTGATGCATCGCATACTCCGCGAATACTTCCGCGGTAGCAAGACCTACACGAGGCTTAATTAACACGACATCCAACGTTGCCGGAATGTTCAATGGTGTTAGCAACTCCCCGCGACCTCTACAGCGTGCGGGGGATCCAGCCAAGAAAAACGGTACGTCACTACCAATTTGCAGTGCTAACTCAGACAATTCGGCGGTACTTAGCCCTGCCTGCCAAAGATAATTCGCAGCCACCAAAGCAGCGGCTGCGTCACTAGAACCTCCACCCAAACCTGCAGCAGCAGGAATACGTTTGAATAAACAGATATCGAGTCCTGCCGTTGTTGAACAACCGCTAGACTCAATTCGCTGCCGCAGTAATTGCACTGCCCGCGTCACCAGATTATCAGAACTGGGGGGCAAGGTGATTTCGTTGCCGACTACGCAACCAGACGATAACGTAATCTCATCGTCTCGCCGCAACTTAAATGTCAACGTGTCATACAACGCAATTGGGACCATCAACATATCTAGTTCATGAAACCCATCAGGCCGTTTGTCGGTGATCTCCAGAAACAGATTAAGCTTGGCTGGCGCCAACACTTCTAGTTCGTCGTTTTGTCGTCTAAAAAACATAACTCCCCAAACTCGATCGATCCCATCACCGGAAACAACAAATAGAAGTTTCCCGGCAATGAAACCATCGGCACATTGTTGGAAAGAATTGGATGACTCAAAGAAAAGAAGAAAAGTGTGCGTCTCGTCTCGCCGTCAAACAAAAATTTCCCGCGAGCCTGCGATCAACTTGCAATAGGAATGACATGATTTAATTGAGATAAATCATGTCGCCGTTTGCCTAGTCAGCCGACCGTAACCTACCCTAGATTGTACAGTTCTAGCATCGCACGTCAAAATAATTCTCGATATCTTATTGTTTCTCCACGAGTATTTCGTACAGCGATGTACAAAAATAGAAGAAACTTACAACGCTGATAGCGAACTTCATCGGTAAAAACCGACAATAACTGCATGCAACCACGACCAACTACTGACGATCACGTCCCACAACACCGACGCCTGCAGACCATTCTTAAAGGATTTCTGATGGGCAATGCGGATGTTGTACCCGGTGTTTCTGGGGGCACAGTCGCACTGCTGCTGGGAATTTACGACCACCTTGTCCGCAGTATCGGTAAGTTTGACTCGGAGTTTTGCAGACTCCTAGTCAAAAGAAACTGGCGTCAAGCGACTGAGCATGTCCACTTGCGATTTATCCTGTCGTTGCTATTAGGGATTTTCGGTGGAATTCTATGTATGGGAACACTTTCGCATTGGCTGCTAGAAAGTCAACAGTCGCGGCAATTCACGCTTGCTGCATTCTCGGGCATGGTCTTGGCCTCCTGCTTCGTCATTGGTAATCAGATCCAAATACGTAACCATTGTGATCGGGGTCGGTCGATACTCTTGGCCCTCATTGGAATTACAATTGCAGTTTCGGCAGGCTTAGCCTTTGCGGATGACCCCACTCAATTAACGGAGCCCACATATTTTCAATTATTCTGTTTCGCCGCCATTGCGATTTGTGCGATGATTTTACCGGGTATCAGTGGTGCTTTGATTCTGATGATCCTCGGCGTTTATGAACACCTTGTCGCCTTGCCCGAAAAACTGATAAAAGGGATTGAGCTGGGAGAAACCGTCACGCAACTCATCATTTTTGCCTGTGGAGCAGCCTGTGGGCTGATCGTCTTTAGCCGAGTGCTACGACATCTACTAACAAAATACCGCCACGGCACACTCAGCCTACTCGTCGGCATTATGCTCGGATCCTTATGTATCCTGTGGCCCTTCCAAGATATCAACAAGCAACCGTTGCCCATCGCACTCGATGTTCATTCAGCCTTACTAATAATCACCATCGCTTTTTCTACGGGTCTTGTTCTGTGGCTCGTCAAACTCTCTAATTCCTCACCCACGCAAAACTGAAACACCGCACGTGCACTTATCGCCAAACAGGGCGCACAAAAAAAACGAGCGTGGCATAAGCCTCACTCGTTACGTGTATTGTTGCACGGTTTTTGCTCGATCAGTCTAGACGTGATTTCATCGAACGGCGTTCGGCGCGAATTCGGGCCCGGCGTTTGATGTCACTCGGCTTTTCATAGTACTTGCGACGACGCATCTCTTTTTTAAGACCACTCCGCATCACCAATTTACCAAAACGACGCACAGCTTCCTGAATCGTCTCGCGATCTCTAACAATAACCTTTACCACAGCGTTAAATCCCCTAACCTTGCAATGTATGTTTTCTGTTTTATCTCTCTCTTTAGCTTGAATAATCACTCAAGCTCAAACTACAAATTCTATACCGACATTTGCCATCTTGACCAGACCCCAGTAAGCGTTTTTCGCTAACTTAATTATCGGCAGCTAGACTCGCGCACACCAAAAATTCGTCACTTCGAGCAAAAACATGCTTATTTGCATAGGCTGGATGAGCCCAACAGACTCCTTCGCGACGCCGTAACTGCTCCAAAGTCGGTTCAATCAATTTGGCTCGGCTAATTTCTACCATCCCTTTTTCACTTAAGCGACTGATAATCAATTCTCCCCGCTCATTGAACATCCACACCTGCTTGCCATTCTTAACAAAGTGAATAGTACTCCATCTAGCACGAGGCGTAGCCGTTTGATTTTCCCAAATCCGCACCCCCGTTTTTTTATCAAGACATCGAAGTTCACCGTAACTATCCACTCCATAAATATAATCACCCAGAATAATCGGCGTACTAATGATCGAATGAATGCCTGCCGTGTTTTTTTCATCTGGGCCCGTTTGTCGCCACACCAACTCTGCCTTGAGTGCATCTTGTTTCAAATCAAGTAGCAAGCAGCCATCATAAAACGATGTCACAAACAATTGATTGTTTGCAAATACCGGTGTGGCCACTCCGATAGGCATTCGCGACGGCGGAAAGGGATGTCGCCAGTGCAATTCGCCGGATTTTGGATTCAAACCCGAGATGGAATCCCCCGTCCAGACAACGACAACTTCCTCACCCGCTTGTTCAATCAGGATCGGGGACGCATAACAAGCTCGTTCCTGCAAGGCGGTCCATTTTTGTTTTCCCGTCTTCACGTCAAATCCAACGACACATGCTGTCTTGCCGCCAAGTTGCACAATCACAGTATCGCCAACAACCAACGGAGATCCAGCAATGCCCCAAATCGGCATTACAATGTCATATTCAGCATTGAGATCATGCTGCCACAATACATTACCTGTCGTCGCATCTAAACAGTGAAAGTGCCCCATGGCACCCAACGCAAAAGCGCGGTTTTCGACAATGGCGATTGCCGCACGCGGTCCTGCCGTATACCCAATTTCATAATCGCATACATACTCATGCTGCCAAATTTCTTCACCGTCTTCCTCAGCAACGCACAAGATTCGTTCAGTCTGCTTTTGATCTAACGGATCAACTTTTCGATCAGAAACATAGACGCGCCCGTTGGCGACTGTCGGAGCGCTGTAGCCGGAGCCAATTTTAACTTTCCATTTAAGTGGTATTTGACCTGCCGAGAATTTGTCGATAATCCCCGTTTCCTGCCAGACACCATCACGACTGGGGCCGCGCCATTGAGGCCAATCATCTGCGTGCGCCATTGCACCGTAATGAAAGCCGAGCACACCCAGCGTCAACACAATTTGTACCAAGTTTTTCATCATCGCCTCCTCATTCGTAAAATAACGTCGATCGTACTATCAAGCAGCTTCGCGTTGCGGTATCAAATCCTCACCAACGACAGCAACAAAGATCAAATTGTGTTCCTTGGCGTACTGCAACACAGCGGGCTCGTCAATAATTATCGTGTGCTCTGCTTCAACAGCCAAACAACGACCACCCGCTGCGACAATCGACTCTAACGTACCGATACCCACGGTAGGGACATCAAATCGAGAATCCTGCTGTGGCTTGGCTACTTTGACAACCGTAAATCCACCTTGGGGGCACAATTCACCCGCTCGCGCAATACAACAATCGGTTCCTTCAATCGCCTCGACTGCCAGCACAGCACGGTCTTTGACAACCACCGTTTGTCCAACATCAAGCCCGCCCATGCACTTAGCTAGCTCCCAGCCGAAATCAATATCCCGTTGTTGCGAGGCCGTAATTCTGCGATCTGTTAAATTCCCTGATTTCACTAGTAACTCCGGTGCAAAATAAGTTGCAGGTACAACGGTCAAACCCTGCCGTTGGAACATCGCAACAAAGGCTAACAAAAACGCATCGTCTCGAGTATCACTGTTTCGAGCGACAAAATGATTATAAAACATTTTCAAAGTGGTCAGATCGGGGATCAATCGAAGCCAGGCAAACTTGCGAAACAATATCAACTTCTGAACTTTTCCAGCCATCATGACATGCTTCACATTATGTCGCTTGAAAAATCGTATCCCCTTACCACCGCGAGCGGGATTTACCGTCATATAAGCATCGCAAATTTCGGCCAACTCAACATCTGCATGCTCACGGATCCCAACACAGATGACCCGGTACCCGAGGAGTTTCAATTTCCGAGCGACGACTAAGGGAAAGTCACCCCAACCAGCTAACAAACCGACACAGTCCACTGCGGGGGGATCATCCGTGGTAAGTGGTGGAACAGAACTCATAAGCAACGTTGTTCCTTATGCTGCGTCCTGTTGTGAGGAAGGATCATGCTCGTCGACGACCATCTCAGCAGATAGCTCATCTAGTTGGCGTTGGAGCTTTTTGACTTGTTTCAACAATTTTGGCAACCGCTGCACACTCGCTATTTCAATCATCCCTTGGCGAAATGGCACACTTGGCGTTCCCACGTAAACTTGATTTGGCTTGAGTTGTCCCATCACGCCCGTTTGAGCAGCTAATTGCACATTGTCGGGGATGTCGAGATGATCTTTGATACCAACTTGGCCTCCCATGACTACAAAACTCCCTGTCGTTACACTGCCGGCAATTGCCGTTTGCCCACACAAAATATTATGTTTTCCGATCTGAACGTTATGACCAATTTGAACGAGATTATCGATTTTCGTGCCTGCGCCAATACGCGTCACCCCAAAAGTCCCACGGTCAATCGCAGCATTCGCTCCAATCTCGACAGCATCCTCCAAAACAACGCAACCATATTGCACACTCAAGGTATGCCCAGTCGCATCCGACTTGTAACCAAACCCATAAGATCCAAGCACCGCTCCGGCATGAATGATACAGCGGTCACCAACGATCGTGTTCTCATACAGCACAACATTCGGAAAGATCGTCGTCCTTGAACCGATCGTGGAGCCATCTAAAATAACAACGTTTTGCAAAACAACCGTATTGGCCCCAACCACAACATCTTCGCCAATCACAACCCCGGCACTGATCGTCGCAGATTCGTCAATCAAGGCAGTCTCATGAACAACTGCATGCTCACTAATTCCGACCGGCGGTGGCGCCATCATACGACGAAATTGTCGTACGATATTACCAAAACACTTCAGTGGTGACTCAACACGGATAACGGGCAGATCGCACTCAGGAAAATCAAGACTGACAATGGCTGCTTCAGCCTTACTAGCAAGTAACGCGTCTAAGTGTTTTGTCGATTCAGCTAGCGTCAGATATCCAGCCTCGGATTCGCGCAACGTACCCGCATTTGTGATGCGAATCGCAGGATCGCCGTCAAGCATTGCTCCCAATTGAGATGCAATTTCCCCCAATGTCAATTCCATGAAAATCGGAATCCTTTCCGGTCCTTCACTTAGTCACTTTAGATTTATCAAACAACAACCATTATCGTAGATTCTATAGCGAAAAAACTCAAGCTCGGATTACCGCCAGAGACATATGCTATCCGCCGCCACGACCGAAACAACTGTTTGCCAGAACAATTTTACGAGGTGCGTTACTGAATCCATAAACGAAAAACGTCATTAGATACAATAAACACCATAAAACCCAATAACGCAAACAAGAATATCATCGACAACGACCCCTGAATTCGTTCGCTGACTGGCTTTCGACGTATCAACTCAATCGTCAGGAAAACGAAGTGTCCGCCATCGAGGATTGGAATAGGAAGAAAGTTGATGATTGCCAAGTTTGCACTGAGCATGGTTAGAAACAAAAGTAATCGAGTGACATCGACAGCCGCTTCATCCTTAGCAACTTTAATGATCATCACAGGACCACCAAGGTCGGAAACAGAAGCCTTACCTCCGGCGATCCACCCAATGGTCTGCCCAACTCGACTCATATCTTGCCCAGTACGCCGGATCCCCAACTGAAAGGCTTCACCCCACCCACTCGCTTGATGCACTCTTTCTAATGGAGCAAACCTAATACCACGTTCCCAACTAAAGTTCTCTGTAGAATCTTGCCACTCTGGAATCGCGGAGATTTGTTGGTCCGAGTGGTCGCGAGAAAAATTTAGCTGAAGATTAAACCCAGGCAAATTGGCTTGACCAGTTTGATGAATATAAAACCAACTCAGATAATCTCCCAGAAGTTGCTTTTGTAATCTGCGAGCGTCGACTTGCTCCTGATTGGCAGACGTCTTCACTAACTGCACAGATTCCAATCGGTCACCCGGTTGCACACCAGCAAGTTCACTTGAAGTGACAATATTATCACACCCATAAGCAACTCCCAACCCTTGCAAACACCCCGTTGAATAAGGTGCTGCCGGCGTCAGGAAATGAGACACAGGTAACGATTCCACTATGATTTCTTGTGTACTCTGCGTCTGCCCGCCACTGCTACGCAACACTTGAAAAACGACGCGTTCTCCAGTTAAATTTTTCATCCGCTGGGGCAGCGTCACTGGATCTGCAACAGGTTCTCCATTTACAGACTGAATCACATCCCCTTTTAAGAATCCCGCATCTTCGCCAACGCTACCTGAAATCACGCCGACAACCGGTCCCATGCCGAACCTGACGTGCGGCTGTTTCAAGGCGACTGGTGGTAGCAACACTTGCAATTGCTTGCCTGCTCGCAGCACCATCAACGTCAAAGTCTTGGTCGGATCAGCGGCGATTAGTTCTGTGGCATGCCAACCTAACAAATCCGGTTTAGGACCGTGTGTGTCTCGTTCTATCGGCACACCGTCAACCGCAATAACCTGGTCACCAATTTGTAATTGCTCAGCGGATTGTACCGATGCAACTGTGGAATTGGAGGCGGCAATGATTCCGATTGTCACCTGTTTTGAATCTTCTCCCGACTGAATCGGTTGAACCTTGTCGATACGCTTAATGCCGTCACGATTGACAACTCGAAACGGAATACCTGTTGTATCATCCATTCCGCCACCGATAACTGCATATCGCAAGTCCCAAGTGAATCGGTAAAAGTGACTGGCAACATCGGTCTCGGAAAAACCAACAAGATCGTAACCAGGCTGCCATCCCGCGAGCCAAGCGTTTGACCCATAACTGACGCGCCCCACCGAAGCGGGTTGAATAGGCGTACCTATTTTATAAGCAACCGCTGCCATGATCACGCCAAAGATCAAGTTCATGATTACGCCAGCGGAAATAATTGCCATGCGTTGCGGCACAGTCTTAGCGGGATAACTCTGCGGATCTAACTCACCATTGGCTGCGTTTTCACTCTCACTTCCGTCCTGCCGAATTCGCTCAGCCTCTGCCTCTGCATTGGCTGGATTATCATCTTGACCCAGCATTTTCACATATCCGCCTAAGGGAATGATACCGATTCCATATTCAGTTTCGCCCCATTGGAATTTAACGATGGAAGCCGGTAATCTTAGCGGGCCAATTTTAATGGGAACATCAAAACCAACATAGAACTTTTCGCATTTCACGCCGCATGCCTTAGCCACTAAAAAGTGACCTAATTCATGAACAAAAATCACGAAACCAAGCCCTGCTAAGACTTTTCCAATATTAATCGCTCCGGAGAAAAACTCTCCGGTAGAAAATGCAATTAAGCTTTCCAACATTCCAACTCCTCTCGAGCCCATGTATCTATTGTTAACAACTGATCCAAACTTGGCGTTGGATCAAAATCATGATGTTCCAACACAGCTCGACAGGCAGGAACGATTTCGGTGAATTGTAAGGTGCCTGCTAGGAATCTAGCAACCGCGACTTCATTTGACGCATTAAGCACAGCTCCGCAAGTGCCTCCACGACCAGCGACCTCACGTCCTAGCAACAAAGCTGGAAAACGCTCGTAGTCTGGTGGAAAAAACTCACAGTTAAACGGTACCGTAAAATCCAGTTTTGCGGCAGGACCCTGCCACCGATTCGGATAGGATAATGCGTATTGAATTGGCAGCTTCATATCCGCCACGCCCATTTGTGCGAGCACGCTTCCATCTACGAACTCCACTAACGAGTGTACGATCGACTGCGGGTGTACCACTACATCTATTTGATCCACCGGTAGGTCAAACAACCAGCGTGCTTCAATGATCTCTAAGGCTTTATTCATCATTGTCGCAGAATCGACCGTAATTTTAGGCCCCATGTCCCAAGTAGGATGGGCCAATGCGTCTTGTACGCTTACGTTTGAAAGTTGTTCGGTCGAATACCCTCGGAACGGTCCACCACTGGCCGTTAATATCAGCCGTGAGACTTCCTCGCCTCGACCGCTCTGCAATGCCTGAAAAATCGCGCTGTGTTCACTATCCACAGGTATTATTGGAGCGTTACGATCGCGCGACAACTCCATCACTGGAGCGCCCGCCATGACCAATGTTTCTTTGTTTGCTAGAGCGACCGTTTTACCCGCTTGCAATGCCGCCCAAGTACCACGCAATCCCGCGCTACCAACAATCCCCGTAACGACAACGTCGACCTCTTCACGAGAAACCAACGATTCAATCGCTGCAGGGCCAACACCGAATACGCTCCCATCAGTCAGAATGCTCCGGTCAAACAGTTCCGCTCGCTTTACGTCGGTAACCACGACATGTGAACATTGACATTGCTGCGTTTGCTGCTGCAGCAATTCAACATTAGTGTGGCCCGTTAGTCCGGCCACCCGTAAGTGATCTGAGCAACCTGCAATGACATCGAGTGTGCTACAACCAATGCTGCCTGTTGCGCCCAGCACGACAACATTTTTAGGCTGTGGTTTCATGTCTGTCATAGGGCAACAATTAATTGAATAGCTAAATAGATAAGGCGATTCCCTAGCAGTTGATTCTAAGTCGCCCCCTGCAACATCGCAATACTACGGCCTTTCGTGGTGCCAATTGGTGTTAATTAGTAGACGTAATGAAAGACGCTATTTCCTCATGCGTCGGCAATGACGTCTGGGCACCTGTACGCGTTACACTAATACTAGCGCCCACTACAGCAACCTCAACGGCTTTGGACAATGACTGCCCGAGCGCCAATTCCGCGGCTAATAATCCGTTAAAACAATCTCCAGCGGCCGTCGTATCAGTAACTTGCACCTCAGGTGGCGACACCGCCCAAGGACCCCGACTTTCAAGGTTATCAACAGGGGGCACAACCACCACGCCTTGAGAACCTAGCGTCACAATAACCGTGGTGACACCAAATGCCTGCAAACACCTTCCAGCCTCTACTGCGCTATCAAATCCCGTAACTTCAATTCCAGTCAAGTTTCTAGCCTCATGCTCGTTGGGTGTCAGAATATCAACATCCGATAGTACAGCAGCATTGCGGAAATCCTGCAACGCTGGAGCGGGATTCAAAATGACCAGTGCCTCATACTGCACGGTTCGCCTGATAACTGCGCAAATTGTCGATAGTGGTATTTCCGCGGAAAGTAGCACAACGCTTGCTTGCTCAAACTCTTTGTCGGGCACCGTCTTAACCAAATCACTAGAAAGAAGTTCATTAGCACCGGCCGCCACACAAATCATATTCTCGCCCTGATCGTCAACCATAATCGACGCCACACCGGTGGATGCATCAGCAAATTGCTGGATTAATTCAATACTCAAGCGAGGTTCCATTTTGAACGATTCCATGATCGACGCTGCGTAAGCATCACCACCAACAGCAGCAAATAGTTTCACCGGCACTTGGCACCCGCGTGCAGCAGTTACCGCTTGGTTGGCACCTTTGCCTCCATTAATTTGACAAAAACTGCCGCTGATCACAGTTTCACCAGGGCTTGGAAGTTTGCTAGTTTGAAAAACCAAATCCATATTGATAGAACCAACCACCAGTAATTCACCGGGTTGTTGTATCGCTTGCATCGATATGTAAATTCCTGCGTTGTTGAATTAGTTAGTACGTTGGTGCAGTATGCCGAAGCTTTAGCATTGGACTAGGTAATATTTGAGAGCAAACTGGCCCGCCTATGCTTATCTTTCTACCGTGGTACATCATCATGGCACATCGGATTGAATTATGCGAGTATCGAAGATGACCAGTAAATTTTTTCTCTGTCTTGGCTCGCATTTGATTGTAAGCAACGCCATTGTGCGTTACCCTAGAGGGAAACTTTAAATATTGCATTTTACACCTACACTTGTTAAATAAGATTTCCCAAGGAGCATTTGGATGGCTAAGCGACAACAAAGACGAGAATTCCTCAAAGTAACTGCAGCGGCAAGCGCAGGATTCTGGGCCGCCGGTGGAGTTCCCGCTAAAGCCAGCACCTCGGCGAACGAAGTTATTCGTTGGGCATGTGTCGGCGTAGGTGGTAAAGGAGGGAGTGACTCAAACGACGCTGCTCGACACGGTGATATTGTTGGTATCTGTGATATTGATGATGGCAACCTATCCAAAGCCTCCGACAAATGGCCTAAAGCCCAAAAGTTCTACGATTACCGTAAAATGATCGAAAAGCTTGGCGACAATGTTGACGCCATTACCGTCAGCACACCAGATCATAACCATGCACCAGCCGCTGCTCTTTCCCTTAAAGCTGGCAACCACACTTTCACACAAAAACCCTTGACCCATACTATCGAGGAAGCACGGCATTTAGCCACTCTTGCCAAAGAAGCTGGCGTGCAAACTCAAATGGGAAATCAGGGTACCGCTTCGAGCACCCTGCGTCGCAGTGCTGCCTTGCTTAAAGCGGGGATTGTCGGCAAAGTTTCGGAAGTCCATGTTTGGACCAACCGACCGGTATGGCCGCAAGGTGGTGGTCGTCCAACGGACACACCTCCGGTTCCAGCACATATTCACTGGAATGAATTCCTCGGCCCCGCAAAACATCGCCCCTACAACCCAGCATATACTCCGTTCAAATGGCGCGGTTGGTGGGATTTCGGCACCGGTGCATTAGGCGATATGGCTTGCCATACACTTAACATGCCATTTATGGGTCTCGACTTATTCGACCCTACTAGTGTTGTCGCTGAAACCAGTGGCCACAATAAAGAAACGTATCCCTCAAAATGTAAAATCACCTTCGAATTCCCCGAATATAACGGACGTGATGCTTTGACTCTATATTGGTACGATGGTGGCTTCAAACCTCCTCGAGGCGTGCTCCCAACCCGTACTCAGCTTGTTGACAGTAATGGAAAACCACTCGCTGCGGACAATCAAAAATACGCTCGGCTACTCAATACCGGCTCGCTTGTAGTTGGTGACAAGGGTTCGTTACTCTCGCCAAGCGACTACGGTTGGGATGCTCGCACAACTGGTATTTTTGCCAATGACGAATACACACTGCTTAGCGATATTAAACAAGAAGTTGAATACCCAGAATCTCCTGGACACTTCACCGAATTGGCAAATGCCATCAAAGGTGGACCAGCTCCGGTTTCTAGTTTCCAAACGTATTCTGGTCGCCTTACAGAAACGATTCTTTTGGGCAACCTCGCCGTTTATGCAGATGGCAAAAAGATTCAATGGGATGCCAAGAACATGGTGCCAACCAATGCACCCGAAGTCGCCCATATTGTGCGGAAAGAATATCACAACGGGTACGAAATCTAGTTCGGACACAGGTATTAAATTAGTCAATAACACACCGGAGGCGGAAAGGTTGCATTTTCTGCCGCCGGTGTTTTTTTGAAGAGCTACTTTGCCACAAAGGCAAGTGAACAAATCAGCGAAACAGGGACAAACACATATGTCAAAAATATTGATGCCCATTGGCGATGCGACCGAAGCACTTGATACCTTTTATCCATTTTTCCGCCTTAAGGAGGCCGGATACGAGGTCGCCGTCGCCGCTCCCGAAGCAAGACTAATTCATACCGTATTGCATGAGATCCCACCTGATTCAAGTATTCCATGGGACATCACTCAGGAACGCCCCGGCTACTTCATTCAAGCTGATATTGCCTTTCGAGACTTACAAGCCGACGATTATGCTGGAGTGTTTATCTCTGGTGGCCGCGCACCAGAGTATATTCGATATGATCAGAACTTAAATCGAGTAATCCATGAAATGAATGCGGCTGGAAAACCTATCGCTAGTGTCTGCCATGGGATTGAGATTCTAACCTCGGCTGGAATCCTGCAAGACAGGAAAGTCACGACAGTTGCAAAATGTGCTATGGATGCTGAGCAGGGAGGCGGAATTTATGTCGATCAGGAAACGGTCGTGGACGGTAACTTAGTCTCCGCGCGGACGTGGCACGACAATGCTCCTTTAATGAAAACGTTCTTGGAAATGCTTGCCTCTGTCGATGCCTAAACGCTCGTTTGACACTCGCTTTACAAATTATAATACTGCATCGCTTGCAAATTTACCTACATTGAATTCCCAACAATATTTGAATCCAGAAAAGAGATGACATCATCATGCGATTTGTAATGATTGGAGGCTTTCTCGGTGCGGGTAAAACCACAACTATTGGCAAGCTAGCTCAGCTATACCAGCAAACCGGTTTGAAGGTGGGAATTGTTACCAATGACCAAGCGACAGATCTAGTAGATACGCACACATTGCGTAACCAAGGTTTTTCTGTTGGCGAAGTAGCCGGTGCTTGCTTTTGCTGCAACTTTGACGAATTAACAACGACGGTCGAACAACTCCAGTCCAACCAACAACCCGACATCATCTTGGCTGAACCTGTGGGTAGTTGTACAGATCTCGTTGCCACCGTCGTGCAACCCTTGATAAAATTTCATAACAACATTTTTGACGTTGCTCCCTATGGTGTCATTCTTAAACCAAGTCACGGTCGACGCATTCTAGGGGGAGATGTAAACGCCGGATTCTCGCCCGAGGCTGCATATATCTTCAACAAGCAATTAGAAGAAGCAGATTACCTGATCGTCAATCGGATCGATGAGCTTTCGCCTGACGCCATCGATAATCTCGTGGGATTGTTGCAAAATAGACACCCTCATACTCCGATCATCAAACTCTCGGCAAAAACGGGGACGGGTATGCAGGCATTGGTCGACTTTCTGGACGCACAGAGTGACACCAACAGCCCAACCACTCCAGTTGGGCAGCACATATTGGAGCTAGATTATGATCGTTATGCACTGGGCGAAGCTGAACTGGGCTGGCTTAATGCTACAGTCACGCTGCAAGGCGACGAAAAGGTCGCGCTAGATGATTTACTGCTCGATATCATTGGCCGGCTACAAACCATGTTCACTTCCGAAAATGCGGAAACGGCACATCTCAAAGCAATCGGTTCTACAGCAGACCGCCATGCCATCGCAAATCTAGTTGGCAGTGACACCGTCGTTGAACTTTCACACGCGAGCAATGTAGAAACAGACCGTGTGGCCATGATTATTAATGCTCGTGTGGCCATGGACCCAGCGGTGCTCGAACCGCTGGTCCGCGAGGCCGTCGCCGAGGCATGCGGTGACCGTAATATGACCGCTGAGTTTGGCGAAGTTCAAAGTTTCCGCCCAGGTCGCCCAGTACCAACACATCGGATTGCCGCTGTCGGTGATTAACTCCTTTCAAAGCAGCGGGGAAATTTGTGATAATTCGTCTAGGTTCGTAGTTCATTCATTGTTGACTTTTACCGCATTTGTGCCGATAACAACACAATCAACACAATGCAGATAAAAAAGACTGTCAAATTTGGGGGCTGTTTTTTAACAATATACGGATGGGTGGCCGAGTGGTCGAAGGCGGTAGTCTTGAAAATTACTGTACGTTCACGCGTACCCTGGGTTCGAATCCCAGCCCATCCGCTTTAAAAAGCCACGTTGTGCAAAACTGCATACGTGGTTTTTTTCTTTTTTATAACTTCTAGAAATGTCAAAATAGCGAATATTCATAATCTG
>JABHUV010000104.1 GCA_018658605.1 Planctomycetaceae bacterium
CCATCTCGAACGCGTTGAAACAGTTCGCCGCGAGCGTCACAATGGCGACACATCAAACCAACGCCAACTTTCATTCCTTTTTCAACGGATTTTTCAGCCAACGCGAACATGCGTTTGCTGCCCGGGCCGTCTACGGTGACCGGTTTTTCCATGAACACGTTAAGCCCCTTTTCGATGGCATAGGTAAAATGTAACCAACGAAAAGCAGGAGGAGTGGTCAGGACCACAATATCACCTGGACGTAGAACATCCATAGCTTTTTTGTAGCCATCAAACCCCAAAAACATATTTTCTTTGTCAACTTTAACGGTCTTCGGAAATCGGCGTACCAAACTTTCATAACTTGCTTTTTGTCGGTGTTCAAATACATCGGCCATTGCCACAAGTTGAATGTCTTCATTGGGAACAGAAAGAGCGTTTGAAATTGCACCGGTGCCGCGGCCGCCACAACCGACAATGGCCAATCGAATAGTGCCCTCACCAGCAGCGTGGACTGCTTGCACGCCGCTCAACACGCCCGCCGTAGCAGCGGCAGTTCCGGTCGTTTGTAAAAATTGACGGCGTGATGGTTTTGGTGCGCACATATTTTTCCTTTTTTCGTTATTATTTATTCGTTGAATTTTTTTGGATTGTCTTTGTCATGCTGTGCTGGTTCAGATTTATTCCACTTATTTTTGAGTTCTGCAGCGGACGGCGTTCGCAATGGCCTAACTATCCGAAACCCAACATGTAGTGCATCTGTATGATACCAAATACTTTGGGGTATCTGTGGATCTTGTTCTTTCCAATCTTCTGTCGAGGCAACTCGTACAGCACTGCGCAACTGTGACGCTTCGTCTTGCCAACTGCCGCCTCGTACTGTCCGAGGAAATAAAATGGCCGGAACACTTAACGGGTTGTTCAGTTGTTTGCCAAGCTTGGCATAACCCGCTTCATCGTATTGATCCAACACCCATTCGGAAACATTGCCGTGCATGTCGTGTAGGCCCCAGGGGTTGGGGAGTTTCGGCCCAACTTTTTGGTATTGTTCGCCAGCGTTGTCATAGAACCAAGCGTATTCACCCAGATTTTTTGCATCGTCACCAAACGAATAGGCCGTGGTTGTTCCCGCGCGACAGGCGTATTCCCATTCCGCCTCGGTAGGTAATCGATAGTACCGCCCAGTTTTTGCGCTGAGCCACTGACAAAACGTTCTCGCAGCATGTTGAGTCATACAGATCGCAGGGTAGCTGCGTGTCCCCATGCCAAACGACATATCTGTGTAAGGAGCGGTCGGTTTGGAAATCGTTAGCGGATCCGCAAGTCGATCCCGATCATTCGCTTTTTTACCGTAGACTTTGCGAATTTGAATATCAATATCCGACATCCACACGTCATAGGCATTCCAAGTGATTTCCGTCTTGCCCATCCAAAACGGTTCTAACGTCACTTCTCGCTGCGGACCTTCATCAGCACGACGTTGCTTTTCAGTGGCGGGACTGCCTAGCAAGTATTTGCCGCTTGGAATTGGCAGCATTTCAATTTTCACGCGCGTATGTTCGATGATTTCACCATACGGCCGCATTTTATCTTCTGTCTCAGCAACTGCAGCTGGGATTTCAATAACAGTCGGAGATTTTTGGGCCGCTAGAATATCCGTAAAGACAAATATTGCCAATAAAGCTGCAAGGGTTCGTTTCATGGTCATAACAGTAGGCATCGGAAAATTATTGTGTCATTGATAACGCCTCTACATCATAAATCGGCACTAAGGGTAGGCACAAGTCCGTCATGCTTACCGAATAAGCATTTACCAAGCGGTCCAGCCGCCGTCAACTAGAAGATTTTGGCCCGTGACGTAACTGCTCGCGTCGCTGCATAGAAACACAATTGCGCCCTTCAATTCTGATGGAATACCCATGCGTTTCATGGGGCTCTTTTCAATCAAGCGATCAACCAAAGCAGCCGGCGCCTTGTCACTCGGAAAGGGGCCAGGGCTCAAACAATTGACCCGCACATTATCCGCGGCCCAATACACCGCTAAATGCCGAGTCATATGAACCACGCCACCCTTGAGCGCATGATAGGCCACGGGGCTCGCACCACTAACGTCCTGATAGGTTTCTGGGTAAGAACCAACCACTCCATACATTGAGCCAATATTTACGATGCTACCTTCCACTCCGCGGACAACCACATGATCGCGACATTCCCGTGCTAGCAAAAAATAACCCGTCGCATTCGCCAAATGCTCATCAAAATATTGCTGATCCGTTGTCGTCAAATCTTTCGCATTTCCACCCTGCCCATTGTTCACCAAAATATCAACTTGGCCCGCTAGCTCTACCGCTTTCGCAAACCCAGTCGTAATTGACTCTTCACTCTTGTGATCCAACTCCACTCCAAAATGTTGTTGTTCCCCGGGTAAGATGGCGGCAGCTTGTTCCGCTCTCACACGTTCACGGCTTGTGATGATAACCTGCGCACCCATCTCAGCCAGAGCACGCGACATGGCTGAGCCCAGGTAACCCGTACCGCCAGTAATCAATGCTACTTTACCACGCAAATCAAATAATGACTCTACTGTCGGTTCTAACGTCATCTTGATACCCCTGTTGAAGCCGCATCAATATCAACCCACGCCCGTTGTTTGTTAGACTCGAGCATCGCTAAACTCGCCTGGAGCGTATCATTTGCCTCAGCGATCGTGCACGTTACTTGACCTTGTCCCGCTAGGGCATCTAAAAACATTTCAGCTTGAGCAACGAAGCTATCGTCCCGCTCCAACTGGCATTCTAATAACACTTCCCAAGGCTTGCCGGTTTCCGTCATTTTCAATAACCGTTGCGTATGATATTCCAGCTTCAAAATCGTCTGCTGGCAGATTATTTGAATCGTTGTTTCGTTAGCTCGCTGATGTTGATTCAACGACCAACTCGACATAATCTCACCATGCCGTGCTAACACATGCACCGTATCTTCGACCGTAACGCCTGGCAACACCAAATGATTGGCATCTGTGACCAACGAAGTCATCGGCCCAATCAACCATTGCATTGTATTTACACTATGTGTCATAGCATCTTGTATGGCGCCACCACCGGAATCGTGCCGAGCGTAATATATATCCTGATAAGCTGGTCGGAAAAATGGGAAATCTTGGCCTCCAACAAACGTCGCCTGCACGACTTGATCTGCCTCGGCTAAATCATTTATTTCCGCCCGCAACCGCCGGACCAGCGGATGGCAACGGGCCACAAAAGCAACACCAGCCGTCAGTGAATTCAACTCCACCAACGTACACAATGCCTCAATACCCTCAGTATTGGTACTCAACGGTTTTTCTATTAGCAAGTGAATACCGGACATAGCCAACTCGTGAGCCATCGAAATATGTAAGTCCGCCGGCGTGCAGATTACAGCCGCGTCGGCACCAACAGCAATTGCATCCGCAAGATCAGCGAAACAATGTTCAATCTGATACCGCTCAGCAATCGACTCTCGCAACTCATCGTTGATTTCGCAAAATGTAATATCACAGCGACCAGTGTTTTGAAAACAACGCAAATGACGTTCACCAATAGAGCCAACCCCAATAATCAATATTTTCGGGTTCATCTGTAACTATTCCAATGTCGACAATTCAGCAGCATTATTTTCTAGCATTTCTTTGAGAACCATGAATTCACCACCATAAGCGAGCAAGCGAGCGCCTTGGTCATACCGTTTTTTCCCAACTTCTATATTCGCGATCGGCAGCCCCCACGGTTTGTTGTATTGCTGGCACAATGCCGCAACTTTTTCGATAGCTTGCTCGATATCAAAATCTGCTCCACACCGTTCAATACGTAAGCCTAAATCTCCTGGCCCAACAAAAATACCATCAACACCTGCGGTCGAAATAATTTCTTCTGCATTTTTCACCGCGTCCAGTGTTTCAATCTGCAGAATCAAAAATGTCTCATCATTAGCCGCATGTGTGTATTCCAACCCACCTGAAAGATAAAAGTCACTATCTAAACCAGCCGAATCAATGCCGCGATCACCTATTGGCGGAAACTTAGTACAATCTCGCAAATACCGGGCTCGTTCTCCATCATTGACATGCGGACACATCAAACCAGATGCGCCATCTTCGAGGTATCGATAGAGTTGCGTTTTATCCGTCGTTGGCGAACGCAACATGCAATCAATATCCGATAAATGGAAAAAAGCAAGCAGCGCTTGAATCTCTCGGTTCTCCCAAGTTCGATGCTCACAATCCAACCAGATACAATCGAATCCGGCAGCGGCGGCGTGCCTAACATAGGACGGGATGAAATGCCCTAGTGCACAAATTTTTACGACTTCGTTATTTCGAATCTTTTCCAGAGTTTTACTTTTCCGCACCGTTAAGAGTCCTTATTTCATAGTGTTTAGTTTCGTTTTGATATTCAAAGAACGTCAACGACTACGCCCTTGCCTGAGAAACTCAAGACGTGCATCAATTCGCGAACTATCGTAATATATAATAATTATCAGGCATAAGGTACTATTGGTAACCAGTTGGTTTGTGAGCAGTTCAACCAATCGTGAACCAGTCCCAACTTCCAACTCAAATACATTTCGTCATCCAACTGGAATCCTCGATTTTGAAAATCCTCAGCCTATTGCTCGCCGTGTTAACGCTCTTGCTGTTTTCTCCAATGGTAGGTTGGCTGACTGCCGCAGATGCTTCGACAGCCAAGGGAGTCCACTCATTAGACTTTGCCGTGTTGGGCCTATACGTAATCGGCACTATCTATCTTGGATACTATATTTCTAAGCGGCAAAAAAACCGCAATGACTATTTTACCGGCGGCGGCAATATGAGCCCACTGTTGATTGGTGTTTCGTTATTTGCCACCTTGCTCAGCACAATTTCCTATTTGGGAATGCCTGGGGAGTCGGCAGGTAAGGGCCCAATTACATTTATTGGGTATCTAGCCCATCCACTAATATTTTTGTTGGTTGGCTTTTTAATGCTTCCTTACTATATGAAGCATAAGGTAACGAGCGCTTATGAACTGCTTGAACATCGACTCGGGTATTCCTTTCGTGTGCTTGGTGCATGCCTCTTCCTAACGCTACGACTAATCTGGATGGCTGTGCTGTTACACTTCGCTGGCGAAGCGATGGTCACCATACTCGATGTTGATCACAAATGGATCACACTGGTTGTCGCCATCATTGGGCTAGTCGCCATTATTTATACGTCGATGGGGGGACTACAAGCTGTCGTCATCACTGACCTAATGCAAACTCTACTGCTGTACGGAGGAGCCATAACTGTTTTGGCGATCGTCACTATCAATTTTGGCGGGTTTTCATGGATACCAACTCAATGGCCAAGTGATTGGAAGCCTCAACCAGTCGTGCCCGAAGGACTTTCGACGCGCGTCTCCTGGATCGGGTCGGTAATTACAACACTAGTTTGGTATGTTGCCACACTCGGTAGTGATCAAACTTCCGTACAACGGTTTATGGCGACCAAAGATGCCACAACAGCCCGCAAAGCTTTGCTATACCAATTGGGCATCTCAATCATCGTTTCTGGCACTCTGTGTTTAGTAGGCATCGCCTTGATGGCACATTACCAGAAGGAAAAATCCGCGTTGCCTGTGCAGCAAACAGTAAACATCAACATGTATTCCGATTTAAATACTAATTTTCAAATTGACAATAAGCGATTTCCTAACGACGCTGAAATCCAAAAAGAGCTCCAATGGGATGCCGCCACATTGAAACAAACTAGACGTAATTTAATCGGTTCCGATCAATGGTTCCCGCGTTTCATATCTCAAGAACTACCAATCGGACTCACAGGTTTGGTGATCGCTGCAATGTTCGCTGCGGCCATGTCGAGTCTCGACTCCGGTGTAAATTCGATTACTGCCGTGGTCATGTCCGATTTTGTCGAGCGTCTGCGGAAAAACAAATTGAGCGATAAACACCACTTAAGATTCGCTCGTTTGATTGCAATTGGCGTTGGAGTTATCGTCGTTCTTGCTAGCGGACTCACGGAATATATCGAGGGAAATATCATCGCCGTCACCCAAAAATCCGTCAACTTATTAACCACACCGATTTTTGGATTGGTCTTTTATGCCATCTTCGCCAAACGCGTACACCCCACTGGTGTTTGGGCAGGTACGATTGCCGGTACCTTAACAGCAATCCTCACCGCGTTTAGTGGGCAAATCTGTTACTGGCTCTATCTAAACCACGGCTTTGATCCAACTGCAATTGGCGGTGTCATCGCACAGGGCATCGACGACTCTACTGGCATACCGTTTGAGTATTGCACCGACCCCGTTTCGTTTCAGTGGATTGGTCCTTTTGCTTTGTCTGTCAACTTAGCCGTCGGTATGATCGTGTGCTATCTGTTACCAAAATGGAGCAGGCCTGACACCGTCAACGATAGCTGAGTACCCGAACATGAATTACTGCCGATGACACCTCTAGAACACAACAGCCTCGATCGAATTGTCTATCTTACCAGCGGCGCTGCCAGTATGTACTGCGGCAGTTGTTTGCACGATAACACCTTAGCGCGTGCTTTGAACGCCACGGGGGTGGAGACACTCTTGGTGCCAACGTATACGCCAATTCGAACTGATGAGGAAGACGTCAGCATTGACCAAGTATTTTTTGGGGGCATAAATGTTTTTCTGCAACAAAAAATACCGCTGTTTCGCCACATTCCTAAATTCATTGACCGCGTACTTGACGCCCCCTGGTTGATACGACGAGCCACCGATCGGGGAATTTCAATTCGCCCTCAAGTCCTGGGGGCTTTAACGGTTTCCATGTTGAAAGGGGCAGATGGAAACCAACGCAAAGAAGTAAAGCGACTAACAAAATGGCTCGTCAATGATATCAAACCGAGCGTTGTCATCCTGAGCAACCTTTTAATCGGCGGCTGCATCACATCTATCCGACAGCACGACATACCCGTGATTGTCACACTGCAAGGCGACGACATCTTCTTGCAAGACTTAATGGAACCCCATAAAAGTCGATCGCTGAAACTTATGCGGAACTTGGCCAAGGAAGCCGATGGGTTCATTGTCCAAAGCAAGTTCTACCAAAATGTGATGAGTGACTTGTTTGAAATTCCCAAATCTAAAATAAAAGTAGTCCCGCTCGGTCTAGACCTCGAAGCATTACCTGATCCTCAAGCACGCAGCACATCCAACCCCCGAGCCATCGGTTATTTAGCACGGATGTCAAAGGAAAAGGGATTACATATTCTCATCGATGCATTCATTCAGTTAAAGCGGCTTCCAGATACCGAGGACATCCAATTACGGTTAGCCGGTTGGCGAGGAACAACAAATCAAGAATATGTTGCCGGCGAACTCGCCAAGTTGGACGCCGCTGGATTAGGAAACGACTACGAAGATTTAGGCACGGTGGATCACATTAAGAAACAACGATTGCTTAACAATATCGATCTGCTTTGTGTACCAACGGTTCATCAAGAACCCAAAGGTTTATTTGCGTTGGAAGCGATGGCAGCGGGTGTGCCCGTTGTTTTACCAGAACATGGTGCGTTCCCAGAAATGTTAGCGGACCTTGAAGGCGGCATCTTGTTTGAGCCTGGCGATACAACAGCGTTAGCGCATTTGTTACATGAACTCCTAAAAAACCAACCAAGCTTGGCGGAGTGTGGCAGCTTGGGGCGCAAAAACATTTCCGCCAGTCGTGATGCAAACACC
>JABHUV010000103.1 GCA_018658605.1 Planctomycetaceae bacterium
CGATCGCCCTTAGCGGAAGCCTACACGTGGGTGTCACAAATTATGAGTTGTTCTATTACGATGGTCCTGCCAGGAATTGCAGGTCATTACTTAGACGCTCATTTTGAGACATCCATGTGGGAAATTAGCGGTTGGATAATTGGTCCCATATTGGGGTTTTACCAGTTGTTAGCAATCACTAAGGTGTCGACCCGAAAACAAGAATCTCAGCATTCAACAAAACAGGAGCTCGATAAGCAATGAGCGACCAAGTTGATACTGAGCAAGATGATCAAACCGCTGTGACCACCGAATCGGTTACCACAACAAGGTTAAAACCTTGGAAAGCGTTTTTAATCATTACGCTTGTTCTAGGTGGGGTATTTCCGTTGATCGCGTATATCGGGTACAAACAATACCAACAAGCTGGGTTTAATGCGGTGTTAATCGCAGCCCTGCTTTGCTGGGTCGGATCCATTATAGGAATCATTCCTGCCCTCCTAGTGCGAGATTCGGAACAACCAAAACAAGGAGTCAACGCAGTATTGGTGGGGATGTTGATTAGAATGAGCATCCCCCTTGGTGGCGGATTTTTCCTCCATCAGTCAGTCGAGAAATTTGCTGATGCCAAAATACTGATGTTTACTTTGATTTATTATTTGATCGCCTTGATTGTCGATACCATGCTCGCACTAAAAATTGTGCAAGCGAACAATCCCAATCAAACCCCCAATAAACTCTGATACATCCCACCAACTTCGAACAACAAAGCATAGCAACAAAGGCAAGCAGCTCAGATGGCCAACCCGATACTGCATATTAAGGACGCTTACTTCTTTGAAGTTCCCAAATTTCTGCTGCCATCCAACAAGACAAAACCATCGGACTTCCCCAGGGTCTGGCTGAAACTCGATCCCGATGTTCAACGCATCGAAGCGTTAGAAATGGCGCACGCCTATCCTGTACCTAAGTTATCTGCTGAACAGTCCGTCCAAAAATGGGAATCATGGAGTCATCAAGACGGCAACCATGGAGCACCCTATGATGTGTTCTTCTCAGCCAAGGAATATGGCAGTATTCCGCAAGACGCACATATGCAAGCGGAAGAAAGTGCAATCGCGCGAGCAGATGAATTCACACAACAATGGAAATATGATGGGCGTCTAGAATGGTACAACCATCACATCAGTGGCAAAATCCTAATTCCACAACCATTTGCTGAACTGCGAAACTTCCATGAAGCAGAATCTGGCTTTGCTATTTCCAAATTCATGGTAATTGAGTTGGCAGTCGCAATTATTATTTTTGTGCTCTTTTCACGATTAGCTAAAAAAATAAAAACCGGCGAACCCGTTCGTGGGCGATTTAATAATTTCCTCGAGACTTTCCTGATTTTCGTGCGCGATGAAATCTCCCGTCCTTCAATAGGAAGTGATGCTGATTTTCACCATGGGCACGATGACGACGATCATCACGATAGTGACGCACCGTTAACCTACAAAAAAGCAGATGCGCTGACACCAATTTTTTGGACAATGTTCCTATTTATCACTGGCTGTAACCTGTTTGGTTTAGTGCCGTGGGCAGGATCACCAACTGCGGTGTTTGGTGTCACTTTTGCACTAGCTGTAACCGTCTTGCTAGCCTCATTGATCGCAGGTTCCATTATGCATGGACCAATCGGTTTTTGGCTTGCACAGTTGCCTAGCATGGATTTGAGTTTCTCCATCAGTCTGGTCATTAAACCAATGCTGTGGAGCATCGAAATCGTCGGGCTGTTTATTAAACATGGCGTATTAGCAATACGACTGTTGGCCAACATGGTCGCCGGCCATATTGTACTGCTATCGATCATGGGCATGGCTACCCTAGCAGCCGGGAATCTGTTCTTCCTGATTGCACCCATTACCATTATTGGCGCAGTCTGCATTGGTTTGCTCGAGCTATTTGTTGCCTTCCTACAAGCGTACGTTTTTACATTGCTTTCGGCACTTTTTATCGGAGCCGCAATGCATCACCATTAAGGTATTAGCATGTCGACAAACCAAATTATCACTTTATAGTAAAATCAAATAAGACTTAATCAAAATCAACTACTCTCAGCAGCCATTGCCGAAACAGTAGATTCAAAATTGAGGAAATCACGTGGACACGATGAAGTTAAAACGCTGGCAAGCATGGAGCCTCGCACTTTGTGCCGGACTCACTCTTTCTTTATTCACAGTTTCAAACACTCTGCAAGCAGCGGCGCATGACGAGGACGAACATGCCACACAAGAATCACATGGTTCTGCTGAGCAAGCTGATCATGACCAAAGTCATAACGACGCGGCAACCCATGCTGGCCATGCACCACATGACAATTCCCACGGCAATGCCTCACCCAACCTAGATAAAGCCGAAGAATTCAAAAAAGACATTGCGATTTACACGCTCGTTGTCTTCATTCTAATGATAGTACTACTTAGAATCACCGCCTGGAAACCAATTATTGCCGGACTCGATGCTCGTGAACAAAAAATCATCGGCGCCATCGAAGATGCTCGCCAAAGTGCGGACGAAGCCCAACAACGACTCGAAGAATACGAAGCACAATTGGCCGCTGCCGCCCAAGAAGCTAATGAGATTGTTGCCGAAGGCCGACGCGATGCTGAAGCAACTAAAGATCGTATTATTGCCGAAGCCGCAGCAGCTGCTAAAGCTGAACAAGCCCGTGCAATTAACGAAATTGAACTAGCAAAGAACGCGGCTCTACAAGCTGTCGCTACACAATCTGCTGACATGGCTGTTGCACTCGCCGGTAAAATCGTTGGTCGCCAACTTAATCCGGAAGATCACAGCAAGCTAGTACGAGAATCACTTGATAGCCTGTCGAAAAACTAACTATGACTGAAATCGAACCTCCAAAACAAACAACTGTACTCGATTCGGAACAAAAACCGATCGGGGAAGTCTACGCTGCCTCCCTATTCGCTGCGACTCAGCAAGCTGGCTGCACCGCAGACGTAATGGAAGAGTTTGAGTCCTTTATTTCCGATGTGCTCAATAAATTACCACAACTCGATGCGTTACTAAGCTCACCACGAGTTGCCCACAGCGATAAAGTAGTGATGCTTGATAAAACCCTAGCTGGGAAAGCCTCCAGTCTGTTCTTAAATTTCCTCAAAGTCGTTTCACAACATGGTCGTCTCAATTGCCTCCGCATCATCCAAACCAGTCTCAAGGAGCAATACTCCCAAGATCAGGGATGCCTTGAAGTTTTAGTGACTACAGCAACTCGCTTAGACGAACCGGCTGTCGCCTCGATGCAGGATAAACTCAATGCTGCATTCGGTGCAACCGTTGATTTAACGCTAAGTATTGACGCTTCGCTCGTCGGAGGGACGGTAATTCGTATTGGAGATACTGTCTACGATGGCAGTGTTGCTAACCGACTAGAACGGATTAGAACAACAGTCCGCGAAAACACTATTCGAGAAATTCGTTTGTCAACAGAACGGTTTGCAAAAAGTCCCAGCGAGGGTTGAGTGCAAACAGTTCTGTAACTGCCTTTTTTGAACCACTATTTAAAATCAAAATTAACTAAACGTAATACGTAAGGAAAACGGTCCATGAAATTCAACGCTGACGAAATCGCGTCCGTCGTGAAACAGGAAATCGAACAGTATGACAGCCATCTCGATGTTCGAGAAGTTGGTACAGTACTGGAAGTCGGTGACGGAATTGCTCGAGTCTACGGACTTGCGGGTGTTCGTGCGGGTGAAATGGTTGAATTCCCTGGTGGAATCACCGGACTCGCTTTCAATCTAGAAGAAAATAGTGTCGGGATTATTATTCTCGGTAACTATCTTGGTATTAAGGAAGGCGACGAAGTCCGTGCACTTGGTACGCTGCTATCAGTACCTGTCGGCGATGCAGTCGTCGGTCGTGTATTAGATCCACTTGGTAACCCTCTGGATGGTAAAGGTCCCATTAATTCAACGGAAACTAGAGTGGTTGAAGCGACTGCACCTGGTATCGCTGGACGCCAACCTATTAATGAACCGCTGCAAACTGGTATCAAAGCAGTCGATGCAATGACACCGATTGGCCGAGGTCAACGAGAGCTAATCATTGGAGATCGAAAAACTGGCAAAACGGCAGTCGCCATTGATACGATTCTCAACCAAAAAGGCTTGGGAGTAAAATGCTTTTATGTTGCAATCGGTCAAAAAGATTCATCGGTCGCCGGCGTGATTCAAATTCTCGAAGAACACGGGGCGTTGGACTACACCACCATTATCGTATCTGGTGCTAGCTCCCCTGCTCCACTGCAATACATCGCTCCTTACTCTGGAACATCGATGGCAGAGTACTTCATGTACAAAGGCGAACACACATTGATCGTCTATGATGATCTCTCCAAACAAGCCAACGCGTATCGTGAATTATCATTGCTCATGCGTCGTCCACCTGGACGAGAAGCATTCCCTGGCGATGTTTTCTATTGTCACAGTCGATTACTTGAACGTTCTGCGAAACTAAGTGACGATCTAGGTGGTGGTTCACTTACATCATTGCCGATCATTGAAACACTTGAAGGTGAAGTATCCGCCTATATTCCAACGAACGTGATTTCGATTACCGACGGGCAAATCTATCTACAACCTGACTTGTTCTTCTCCGGTATTCGACCTGCAATGAATGTTGGTGTCTCTGTTTCTCGAGTCGGCGGTGCTGCTCAAATTAAAGGCATGAAAGGCGTCGCAGGTAGTTTACGACTCGACCTCGCAGCCTTCCGCGAACTCGAAGCGTTCGCCCAACTAGGTACCGACCTCGACGCAGCCACTCAAGCCCAACTCGATCGCGGCTACCGCATGGTAGAACTGCTAAAACAAGGTCAATATACACCTCTACCGGTGAACGAGCAGGTCTGTATGATTTTCGCCGGCACCAAAGGTTACTTAGACAATGTCGCGATCGCCGATGTCCCACAGTTCGAAAACGGCTTGCTAGAGTTCTTGCGGGATCAAAAACCTGAAATCTTAGATGCCATCCTCGAAACGGGAGCTATTCGAGATGAGGATGAATTGATCGGCGCGATCAATGAATTCAAGTCCTTGGATGAAAGTTATCGTGACGACGAAACCGACGAAGTTGCCACAGTCGCAGATCTCGATTCGGATGCGGCTGAGAGCAGCGAAACCGACGAAGCTAGTGAAGCACAGGACGACGGTAATGTTGAAGCATCCGAAACAACCGAACAAGACTAGAGAACGTTGCGACGTAAAAAGCAAACAGTAAACGTCAACACAGGAAATTGACAGATGGCAAATGCCAAGACATTAGATAAACGACGTAAGTCGGTTCGCAATATTCGCAAGATTACGCGGACGATGGAGTTGATTGCAACGGCGCGATTCAAGAAAGCGATGGACCGAGCGGTCGCGGCAACTTCGTACACTCAGCGAATAACCGAAGTAGTCGCAAATCTCGCTAATAGTGGGACCGAAGTGCAACACCCGTTGCTTGAAGATCGTCAAACCACTGAGAACGCAACTCTAATTGTCCTGACTGGAAACCGCGGACTTTGTGGGGGTTATAATGGCTCGGTCGTACGAGAAGCAATCAACCACCATCAAAAGCTCTCTGAACAGTACGATAACGTAAGTCTATTTATCTCTGGAAAACGTGGAATTACCAACCTGTCATTCCGTGGACTGGCCGCCGATGAAGCCTATACACATTTCGAAGATCAACCCAGGTTTGATGAAGTAAAGCCTATCGCCGACACGTTAATGAACCAATTCATCGCCGGTAAACTTGATCGACTCGACGTTGCCTACACACGTTTCATCTCAAGTTCCAAGCAACAAGCTGTCGTCGAAACCTTACTCCCACTGGGAAAAGTTGAAGATGAGGATACCGTAGGTGGTACGACTAATACCGATTATGAATTCATGCCCTCAGCCGAAAGCATCCTTGAGGAAGTCGTGCCTACGAGCTTCCGCATCAAATTGTTTAAATGCTTTCTAGACGCTGCTGTCAGTGAACAGATCGCACGTATGGTCGCGATGAAGAGCGCAACAGAAAATGCCGATGAAATGATCGCTAATCTTTCGATGACTTACAACCGAGCTCGTCAGTCTCAAATTACTGGTGAAATCATGGAAATCATCGGTGGGGTGGAAGCTCTCAAAAGCTAATCACTAGCGAATAACACAAAACGTAAGAATTTTAATGGACGTCAACTAAAACAACCAAAATCATAACCAAAACCTTTATTAAGTACAAAAGAGTAAGAAAATGGCTTCAGATACCGCAACTAGAAACATTGGCCACATTACACAAGTAATCGGCTCAACGTTTGATGCTCAATTCGAAGATGATCAACTCCCGGCCATCTACAATGCCGTGGAAATCATCGTAAACGACGACACCCTAACTGGCGAAATCCAACAACACCTCGGTGGCGGACGCGTTCGCTGTGTTGCCTTAGGCAGCACAGACGGCATGGTTCGTGGCCAGGAATGTGCCGACACCGGTTCACCTGTATCCGTACCTGTTGGGAAGGATACGCTTGGGCGAGTGTTCAATCTACTCGGTGAGCCCGTCGATGGTCGTGGTGAAGTCAATGCGGATGAAATTCGCTCAATTCACCGTTCTGCGCCAGAACTTTCCGAACTTTCAACCAATACCGAACTATTTGAAACCGGCATCAAAGTGATCGACTTACTCACACCTTTCGTGCGTGGTGGTAAAGCTGGCCTATTTGGCGGTGCAGGATTAGGCAAAACCGTTATCCTCACTGAATTGATCGCTCGTATCGCTAGCTCTCATGGTGGTTATTCAGTGTTTGCTGGCGTCGGCGAACGAACACGTGAAGGAACTGACCTCTGGTTGGAAATGCAAGAAGCAAAAATCGGTGACACCGGACGTAGTGTGATCGAACAAACGTGTATGGTGTTCGGTCAAATGAACGAACCGCCAGGTGCTCGACTTCGTGTTGCTCTATCGGCTCTTACGATGGCCGAGTATTTCCGAGATGCAACTGGTACCGATACACTACTGTTTGTCGATAACATCTTCCGTTTCTCGCAAGCTGGTTCGGAAGTATCCGCACTATTGGGTCGTATGCCATCCGCTGTGGGTTACCAACCGACTCTGGCTACCGAAATGGGGGCTTTGCAAGAACGTATTGCATCGACAAACAAAGGTGCTATTACCTCCGTCCAAGCGGTTTATGTTCCAGCGGATGATCCAACCGACCCCGCCCCAGCAACCGCTTTCGGTAACCTCGATGCATTCCTATACCTTGAACGTTCTATTTCAGCCAAGGGAATTTACCCCGCAGTGGATCCATTGGCGTCCTCAAGCCGCATTCTCGATCCACAATATGTTGGCGATCGACACTATGGTATTGCACGAAACGTCCAAACCATCCTGCAACGATACCGAGAACTTCAAGATATCATCGCTATTTTGGGTGTTGATGAACTTAGTGAAGACGACAAGCAAGTCGTCCATCGTGCTCGTCGTTTAGAACGTTTCTTATCTCAACCATTCCTCGTCGCCGAAGTGTTCACTGGAAAACCTGGTGAAATTACGCCACTGGAAGATACCTTACGTAGCTTCGAAGAAATCTGTGCAGGCAAATGGGATCACTTACCAGAATCTGCATTTATGTATGTGGGTAGCGTCGATCAAGCTGAAGAACAAGCCAAGAAAATAGCTGCAGGTTAATCCATGACACTTCATTGTATTGTTGTTACGCCAGAAGAAACCGCATTTGAAATGGATGCGGACTCGATTATCGTTCCTCTTTTTGATGGTGAAAAAGGGGTGATGACAAGCCATGCGCCCATGATTGGACGATTGGGAAATGGAGCGCTCACACTTACGACCGGTGGCACTACCGAGAGTCACTATGTCGAAGGCGGCTTTATTCAAGTCCTTGATAACGTAGTTTCGATTCTGACGAATCGCGTCGCCGCAATCGAGGATTTCAATAGAGACGATCTTGAAGTCAACCTGCGTGACGCGCTCGCGATGCCCGGAAACTCAGTTGAACAATTGGATCAACGTGAAAAAGTTGTCGATGCAGTTCGCTCGCAATTACGCATGCTCAACCGATCGTAAAGGATCGTAGCATCGACAGTTTAAATCGAACCTGATTGCTTCCGTTGAGGACAAGGGCTTTAGTAGCGATCGGAATGCAATCCGCCATGAGATCAAAAGCCAGTCACCGGAAAACACTCCTCTGGATGCTGATACCGACATCGGCAATTGCATTTTTGTTTGTCCCGCTCATGGTGCAGGATGAGATTCCCGTCTTTAGAGACGCTGGGCATTTCTACTATCCCACTCTGCATTTTGAACATCAACAGTGGCAACAAGGTCAGGTACCGTTGTGGAATCCACAAGATGAACTTGGCCGTCCATTTGCAGCTGACGCTAGTGCGGGAGTATTTTATCCTGGCAAACTCATTTTCATGTTCCCGTTTGCCTTTTCAACATGCCTCGTTCTATACACCGCGCTGCATTTGCTTGTAGCCGCATACACAACTTTCCGCGTTGCCCGTTATCTGAAAGCGACGGCGCTGGCAAGCATCATCGCCGCGATATCGTTTAGCCTAGGCGGGGCCGTTTTATCACAACATGCAAACATCATCTTCTTAGTATCTGCAGCTTGGTTGCCACTTGCCCTACTCTATGGCCTACAGCTAATTCGGAATCAAAACAGTTCACTCGCCTCTGTACTGTTGTCCATTTGCCTAGCCTTAATATTATTAGGCGGCGACCCACAAGCCGTGGTGCATCTAATCATCGTGCTGCTTGTGTGCTGGTTTATTCTGCCCCGTAGTCCTCAGCATATATCAACTCCAACTGTTTCATCGCGACTACCCTTGAAAAAGCTACTAGCGACTTTATCGTACGTCGCAGTCATCACTGCAGCGTTAACCGCTATTCAGCTATTACCTACGCTAGAATGGTCCCAGCGCAGTGAGCGTAACATGAGGTCATCATCGCAAACTCTTTTCCAATGGGCTGAGGACAGTCTCAAAAACAACGATTTTGAAAACGAAATCATCACACCAAAAACAACCACTAACAACCATAATCAACGAGTGTACAAGTTTTCTCTGCCACCTTGGCAACTCGCTGAACTCGCATTGCCTAACGTGAGCGGGAAGCTTTATCCGCAACGCAATCATTGGACATTTTTGTTTCCCGACAATCAATCAATTTGGTTTCCAACAATTTACCAAGGCATCATTCCACTGCTATTAGCGATATCCGCAATGACTCTCCGTCGCCGTAAAGATACGATCGCGGCTATGTTATCCTGGACGCTGATATTTACTCTATTTGCTGCATTAGGAACATTTGGATTAGGATGGTTGTGGAACCAAATCGTTCCCACAACAACCATTGCCCCAACAACTTTTAGTTTATATTGGCTCTTAACCAATACCATCCCCGAATATATCGATTTCCGCTATCCCGCAAAATGGTTTGTACTGACAAGTTTGATGTTGGCGCTATTGGCCAGTCGCGGTTGGGACCAGTATGTCCAACGACTACCACAAATACGGCAACATATCGTTCTAAGACCAGCGATCCTCGCTGCAGTGTTTACCCTGATAGGTATCGGCTGCATTCCACTCTCAAACTGGATTGACGCCAAATTATCTGGCAGCCTTGCAGATCCATTTTTAGGCCCCGTTTCTTCGTCAGGAGCTCTGCGAAATCTGTTCACCGCCCCACTGCACGCATTGATCGTAAGTATGGCAATCCTCTCTATTTGCATCTGGGGGATCTGTGGTCGTTGGCAGAAACACCCGTGGGCCCCAACCCTAATTCCACTACTCATTCTGCTGGATCTGTTGGTCGCCAATCACTGGGTCATCGTTAGTGCCCCTGCAATCCACTGGCAAACGGAGTCGGCAGTCCAACGCATCACGACCAACAGCACGGCCCTCGAACCTATTCGAATCTACCGTGCCCGCAAACACCATTGGTATCCTCCAGCGTTTGCGGAGTCTTCGTCTCCACAGCGACTGGCCGAGGCGTTACGCTGGGATCGGCAAACGCTGCGCACACGACTGCATTTGCTGTCACCCTATCAACTGCTCGATACCAATGCCAGTCTATCCAGTGCTGATTATGAATCGTTACTACGCGTCATGCGAAGTCATGGAACACGTCGAGCTGATGGAATTGCTGAACCCGACCTACGTGGCTTAGCGTTGCTAGGCGCCGACTACTTGATTGCACCGAAATCGCTAAATGTACACGGCGACGAACAAGGTGACCATACTCCGCCGTGGCCGATCGCCACAGATGCCCATCTCATAGAACTCAGCTCCGCCTACCCCGCTGCCTGGGTGACTCACAACTGGGAAGCAACTCAGCCGGTTACCACACATAATTCTCGCGAATTGGATGCACTGAGTGAACGCGTTTTCTATCCCAACGATAGCTTTCGCAATTTTACCAATTGGACCTTTTGGGAAACCTCGCAACCTCAGGAACCGTCGCACCCAGAATTAACCGCTGCACCAGTCAAGATAATCCAGCGCAAAGTTGGATACCTGCAACTGGAAACACACCTCGTTGCTCCCGGATTGCTGATTGTCAACCAAGGATATGCCCCTGGTTGGAAAGCCAAGGTATGGAATCTAGACAACACGTTGCCTCAAACTCATGAGGTACATCGCGGCAACCGAGTGATGCAAGCAATTTGGCTTGAGCCCGGTGATCACACTGTTGAATTAATCTACCAACCGACGTCATTTTTATTCGGCCTGATAATTAGTGCTATCGCTTGGACGACACTAACCATCTTGTTCGTGCGACAGGCTGTTAAATATCAAAAGCTGAATCTTCCGTAACTGCGACTGAAGCGTCTGCTTTCATTTTTAAATTGGGCGTCTCTATAGTTACGGTAGTATGAGCACCGATGCTACGAGTCAACCAAACGCTTGCTCCTACAACACTATCATGACCAATCGTCGTATCACCTCCGAGAATCGTCGCCGATGCATACACAACAACATTGTCTTCAATGGTCGGGTGACGTTTCATGCTACGAATGATGTTCCCGTCCGCATCGATCGGGAAACTTAGTGCACCAAGTGTCACGCCTTGATAGATCTTCACATGACTTCCGATCACAGTGGTTTCACCAATAACCACACCTGTACCATGATCAATAAAAAACGACGGTCCAATAGTAGCGCCAGGATGAATATCAATACCCGTTTCTTTGTGCGACCATTCGGACATCATTCTGGGAATAAATGGTACATTAGCGCGATATAATTCGTGAGCGATTCGATGCACCGTTATGGCTTCCAGGCCGGGATAGCAAAATATCACTTCATCGTGACTCTTGCAGGCCGGGTCACCGGCATAGGCTGCATTGACATCCGTCGCTAACATCCGACGTAGATCAGGAATCTTCCCCAATAACTGTAACGTGCTCTGCTGCGCCTGATCTTTGTACTGCTTCCAATCTCCTTTGGATTCGTTGACAACATCCTCGTGCTGTAACGCTCTCGCAATTTGTATCGATAACCGCTCAAACACTTGGTCAATCAAATCGCCAACATAAAATTTAACGTTGTCAAACGTTAAACCTTCGCGGCGACGGTAACCAGGGAAAAGTATCTCGCGAAAATCGTTGATGATAGAAGTTATTTCATCATATTGCGGCAGTGGGGTATGACCTAAATGGTTTATCGTCCCCACATCATGGTAGGTCTGGACAATTTGCTCGGTTAAAGCAGGCAGTGATTTTTTGATTTCGGCGGAAGACATAACTTACTCTTTTCTGCGCAATGGAATGAAACAGAATCTATTCTGTGGTGAAATTCCGTCTAGCGTAACGATAGACGTCCAACATTAAGGTTGGCTGCTCTGGTTAGCGACAACAACAGAGGCAGTCGCTGATACTGTAATACGCGAGGAATTTCATGTGTGCCATTTCCAAAAAGTCAGTTACAAGACCTTATACCATATTAGATTCTACGTAATGAGTGTCAAGGTATTAGCACTACGAACGATCCTAGCCGAAAGAATCGGACTCTACAATCTAAACAATCGTTTCTTTCGGAACGGATAAGCTAACCGGCTGCTTCCTTGGCTAATAAAATCGCATCTTGCAGTAGGATTTCACCTTCATACAAACTTCGCCCAATAATCGCTCCATCTAATCCAGCGGCAGCAAGCTCACGAACATCCTCAAGCGTAGTGACACCACCTGACGCAATCACAGGAATGTCCGTTGCCTGTTTCATCTCCCGCATCGCGTCAATATTGGCACCTTGCATCATTCCATCTCGAGCGATGTCCGTATAAATAATCGCTGCAACTGGCTCATCGCTAAAACACTGTGCCAAACTAACCGCACTCGTTTCACTAGTTTCCAGCCAACCATCCGTCGCAACCATCCCTGACCTAGCGTCAATTCCTAAGGCTAATTGGTAAGGGTGCTTCCTTGCCATTTCGCAAAACCAAGCGGGTTCCTTCAGAGCTTTAGTGCCCACAATTAATCGAGTTAATCCTAACCCCAATAATAATTCGATCGTAGATTCTTCACGAACACCTCCACCAAGCTGGCAAGGTATAGACAAAGCCTCTGTTATGCCCCGAACCGCTACTTGGTTAGTCCATTCACCGTCGCGAGCGCCGTCTAAATCAACCAAATGCAAATACTCAGCACCTTGCTCTACCCATTGCTGAGCCATCGCAACAGGATTCTCTCCAAACACGGTCTCTTGTGCATAGTCGCCTTGCTTGAGACGCACACAATTGCCGCCGCGCAAATCAATTGCTGGCCAAATTTCCATTATATTTCATTCCCAACTCTGTGATCTAATTGTCTATTCTATATTTCAGCAAAATTCTGTAGCAACTTAAGGCCTACTCGTTGACTCTTTTCCGGATGAAACTGAGTTGCGAATAAATTATCACGACATATGCCTGCACAAAACGTACCGTCGTAGTCGCTCGTTAGCGAAATAACACTAGGGTCGCTTGGTACAACGTAGTAGGAATGCACAAAATAGAAATATGTGCTGTTATCAATTCCCTTTAGGATTGGTGAGGCTTGCTCAATGTTTATTTGATTCCATCCCATGTGTGGAACTTTGAATTCAGGTGCAATTTCAAATCGTCGTACCTCTCCGGCTAGGATCCCTAGACCTTCGTATTCGCCGCCCTCATAACTCACATCAAACAACAATTGCAGCCCGATACAAATTCCTAGAAACGGCTTCCCGCTGGCCACCACGTCGTGTATTGGCGATACCAAATCTCGGTGACGCAATTCCTTAATCGCATCTTCAAACGCACCCACGCCCGGCAATACAACCTTATCTGCTTGCTGCAATACTGTGGCGTCACTTGTGATCACCGCCTCAGTGCCAAATGACTCAAAGGCCTTTTGCACGCTGCGCAAATTCCCCATTTGATAGTCAATAATTGCAATCATAATGTCTTCACAACCTCTGTGAGTCAATTTCGAAAGCCCTATTATAAACACTCACACCATTTCCGATAACCCACAACGATGGCCACCCGCTACTTGATGGGATTGCACCAAGAGATTGCAATTGTTACCATTTTGACGACACCATTTACTCTACCCCTCTGTTTTTATGCAACACCCACCCATAAATCGCTATTTCAAGCCTGCGATGGTTGTCGGCATATGTCTAATCTCGTGGGGTTGCCAGTCCGGACCAATCGGTCCCGACGGTAGATTCGCTTGGAATCAAAGTCAACGTCAAACAACAGACAACGCCAACGAATCCGCTCAACAACAACAAGTCAATCAACTCAACAACGATAACGAATCGTTACATGCTCAATTAGCTCAAGCCCGACAGCAATACAGAGTCACCGCACAAGAATTGGAATTGATTAAATCAGAATTAAAACAAGCTACGGACAAGCTAGCAATTCAAGTAAACCCTAACCAACCCGCCAACCTAACGCCGCCAGCAATTGCAGATGCAATACCAGTGCCATCCGCGACGACCGAACAAGCACTGCCTCTCGTGGATATCCAAGGAACTACCGCCGGTCGAGATGGAAACACTGTGCGTATCGAAGTTACTACAGCGAACATCTTTTCACCAGACGGTGTTTCAGTTGGTTCGGTCGGTCAAACATTGCTCGATCAAATCGCCAGTGCCATCACCACTCATTACAGCAAACAAATAATTACCATTGAAGCCCATGCCTATCAAGGTGCTACTCCAGTGGAACATCACGACCTCGCGACTCGTCAAGCGATCGCTATTTATCGATATATGCAAACACAACGACTGTTGCCCGAAAATCAATTCATCGTCATGTCCCGAGGTAGTAGCGCACCACGTTACTCAACTGCAACAGAACAAGGTCGGCGAGGCAATAGTCGAGTTGAATTCATCGTATCGCCAAAACCATTTTGATACGTATTGCCTTCTTTCTTCTATCCATAAAATTTCCCCATCCGCGATATCACAATGTTCTCCTGGAACCAATGCTGGATTGTCTCATTAATCGGCCTCTTTGCAGGAGCGGCTATTAATTGGGGAATTTATAATCTAGCTTGGACTAAAAAACAAATTAGCCCATGGGGTCCGCTTCCGCAGGCAATCTCAAAACGACCGTTGCTAGCGCGAGTCCCTGTCATCGGTTGGTGGTTCCTGCGTTCAGAAGCGACTCTGCATGGAAATATTTTCTGGTTCCGACCTGCCTGTATTGAAGTCGGCACAGCTGCTATCTTTGCCTTGTTCTATTACCATCACACCGATTTGATGGCGTCGATATCGTTGGCATCAAATATGTCATCCAATTTATTATGGGTACAACTCATCCCACACTTGATACTCGTCGTTCTTCTCATAACCGCAACCTTCATTGATCTCGATGAGCGTTTAATTCCAGATACGATAACCGTTACCGGAACCCTCATAGCACTCTCCATCGCTGCCGTTCTACCTGAATCTAGGTTGATCGATCTCAGCAACCCACTCAGCGACATCATATTTCTCGAACCATCAACACCCGCGATTTCGCAAACCGACCTTAAGTCCTCCGCCGCATTACTATGGGCCAGCGGTTGCTTGCTTTTTTGGGGATTTGCCATCGTCCCCAAAATCACTACCGTCCGCTATGGATGGTCTAAAGGCGTGCAAGTAATGTTGGCCAGTATGATTCGGCCGGGGCGCAAGTCGCGCAAACCGGATACACCACGCAAACGCAAACCATTTGCCAGCACGCTCGTTATCGCCGTTAGTATGGTCATTGGTCTCGTTGGCATCTTTCTATGCTGGCGTAGGGGCGATGTCCACTGGGCAAGTCTTAACAATGCCATCTGGGGGATGACCGGTGGCTTGTTCGTTGTATGGGGCGTCCGGATTGTAGCCAGATTTGCACTGCAACGAGAGGCCATGGGGTTTGGTGACGTCACACTTCTCGCAATGATCGGCGCCTTTCTGGGATGGCAAGCGGCTCTGCTAACGTTCGTTTTAGCACCTTTCGCTGGGCTCCTGTTCAGCGCCGCCCAATTTATCAGCACTCGCAAATCCGATCTGGCATTTGGCCCCTACCTCAGTCTTTCGGCTATCCTCGTCATCCTCGGTTGGCCAATCATTTGGACAAGTTATGCCCGCGACATAATTTTCATTCATGGATCCGCACTCCCATTCGTCTTATTGATTGGGTTGGCCGCCATGTGGGCATTATTATTCGTTTGGCAGCAGATCAAGAATTCAGCCGTTAACTAGCGGACAGCCTTGCTATTATTTCACGCGCAACTTCGGCTATGTCAAGTGAATCTGTGTCGACGGCAAAATCCGCAACATCTGCATATATATCTCTCCGCCGCTCCATCAGTTCACTAACTTCATCATGGCGGTTATGTGTTGTTAAGGGTGGACGCAGGGACTGAGTTTGTGAGTCCGCCGCAAGTCGCTCACACACAGACTCCACACTCGCTTGTAACCACACGATCATACCTTGATTACAAATCGCTTCTCGATTTTCACTACGGAGAATCGCTCCACCTCCTAGTGCCACGACTTGGTTATCAGCTAACGCTATCTTAGCTACAACCTCAGATTCTCGCTCTCGAAATCCTTCTTCCGTTTCCGTTGCAAATATTTCAGCGATCGTCATCCCCGCGGCTTTTGCAATCAACGCATCGGAATCAACACATTTCAGACCAAGCGCTGCCGCAACATTTCGAGCGACTGTCGATTTCCCAGTTGCGCGGTAACCAATCAGAAAAATGTTCATCTGACAGACCTATTTGTTGGATCGATGTCTAGCAGCACCAATGGTTTTACGCAACGTATCGCGCATTACATCACTAGGTGCATCTTCGTCAGTGAAAAACTTGAACTGCAGCTCAGCTTGTTTTACAAACATCTCCACACCACTAACGGTTTTACAGCCATTCTCACGTGCAGTTTTCAACAGCAATGTTTGTTCCGGATTATAAATTGTATCAAAAACGATCATCCGACGACTCATGCCGGATTCTTCAAATGGCGATTCGTTAACCTCCGGATGCATTCCTACCGGTGTACAGTTAATCAACACGTCAGGACTCACTTGATGCCGGTCTTCCCACTTGATCGCCTCGCATTTAAGCTCGGAAGCCAAACCCATTGACCGTTCATAGGTGCGGGATGTAATTTGCAGTTTAGCCCCTCGATCGACGACTCCCATCGCTATCGCTCGAGCAACTCCGCCCGCCCCCAAAACCAGCACACGTTTTCCATCCATCCATTTTGAATCTGCGTCCTCATCAGCAGCTTCGGCTAAACTCAACATTGCTCCATAAAGATCTGTGTTATAGCCAATCACGTCATCGCCATCAAACACAACCGTATTCACCGCTCCAATTTTCCGCGCACCACTTTCGATCTTAGTCAACATTGCCATCACATTTTCTTTGTGTGGAATAGTAACACTTAATCCGCGGATTCCAAGTTCTGGAGCTTCTCGTATAAACTGCTCTAAATGATCACTCGGAACGCGTAACGGGACATACACTCGATTCATCCCCATCGCCGAAAAAGCAGCGTTGTGAATAATCGGACTCATGCTATGACCCACCGGATCCGCAATCACACCGTAGACCTCGGTATCGGTATCAATCGATTCATATCGATACGTATCAGTCATCTGTTGAAAGCTAAGTTGCCCTGGTGCTAATTGACGCTCATGATGAAAGGTGCCATAGGTAAAAGGTGCTCCAAACTTTCCTGCTAGAATTCGGGACGAGGCACCAATATCCCCCATGCAAATACCAATTGTCGGAATTGAGGTCGACTCAAGCAAGTGCAACATCCGTGTTACATCATTTGGACAATTAGCTAAACAAGCGATCTTAACGATGTCCGCATCTTTGTCGGCGAGACGCGCATGAATGGAGACTAAGTCCTGCGGAGTCTCATCAAAATCGTGCAAACTAATAATTCGCTTTGTCGCGCCGTAACGAGGAACTTGGTCGGCAATATCTTCTTCCAAATCAATATAATCAGCGCCCGCAACAATCGCCGCTCGCAATAGAATAATTCGATTCTCTTCTGTGCCTTCCCACTTTCCACCGTCTTGCTGGCGTCGACAAGTCATCACAACTGGTGACGGGCGATCTTTAAGTAGTCTTTGCAATGTAACATTACGACGAATATAATCTAAACGCATTTCAACGAGCCTCGCACCCTGCTCCACCAAATGGCGATGCTCGGCGATCACTTGCTTGTGTCGCCCACGGCCAATGCTAACGCAAATAACAGAAGATAGTTCAACATCCGCCTCTGTCACAACGAGTACCTCATATTTTTCACCAACAAACTTATCTCTGTTATATCTGACCATCAACAAGTTAGATCGCAACAATCAAGATCTATTTTACTTACATTCGTCCATTCGGAAGTCATTAATCAAGTCAAACTCAGTGTTACATACCGGTTATATGATAGCATCTACGGGCGATCCTGTTTATGATCGCATTTTTCACCTAAATACCTGTCCGTTGGAATCGCTTGTCCAATTCGTCTTGAGTGAAAACTAAGCTTGTAGGCCGGCCATGGGGACAGTGATGCGAATCTTGGCATAACGCACGCCACTCTAATAGCGATTCGATTTCGTCAGACGTCAAAGAATCCCCCGCTTTGACCGCACCTTTACAAGACATCATGTGCATCAATTCGTCCAGCAAGTCGCGTTTCTCGAGTTGATCACCATCGACAATCATGATTTCTATAACACTACGCAACAATTCCTCAATCCGGACCCGACGCAACATAGCCGGGTAACTCGATACTAAAACTGTATCACCACCAAACGCTTCGACTTCGAGACCTAACTGTCGCAGTTGATCTTGCTGCTCTAAGACCAATGCACACTCGGCAGACGCCAAAGTCACTGGTTCCGGCACCAATAATCGCTGTATTTCCAACTCACCCGCTAACACCTTTTTACGAATTTGTTCATACAATATTCGCTCATGCAACGCGTGTTGATCAATCACAAGCATCCCGCGTTCATCTTCGGTGATAATATATCGATTTTGTATTTGAATCCCCCAACTTGATCGAACGGCAGAGTTGAAAACGGCAGGAAACTCATCTGATTCACTCGGCGCCTGAGATGGATCTGTTGGCTGCTCGGTCAAAGTTGCAGATGCAATATTTGTCGGATCTAACGCCTGACGAAAACTGTCTGGCATCTGTGGTGAGCGGTCGCCAATTCCCCAAGCATCACTGGTTGCGGTCGGGGCTTTAAAATCAAACTGCTGATTTGTTTCCGAGGCTAGGACTGTCGAAGCGCCTTGTTCTTCATCTTGTCCTGCATCACGTACTCGTGCCGTTAAATCTGTCGCTAGAAACTTATTCCGAATCGTACTTAGCACTTGGCTATACATCTTGCGGCTATCTTGAAATCGCACCTCCAATTTAGTGGGATGCACATTAACGTCTACCATTTCTGCCGGCATGTCCATTTTCAAGAATGCAATCGGATAGCGACCGTGAATCAACAACCCACGATACGATTCGCCTAACGCATGTTGTAACGAACGATCACGGATATGCCTACCGTTAAGAAACAGAAATTGCATGCGGGTGTGAGAACGAAAGAAGGTGGGGTCAGCAACATAGCCTGAAATAACGACGTCATCAATTTCACTTTCCACCCAGATCAATCCCTGAGCTAAGTCTCTGCCAAAGAAGTGGGCAATTCGATCCTTCCAATTATCAACGACGGGTAAATCATGAATTAGGCGACCGTTGTGCTTGATGCTAAAATGCACGGCACAATAGGCCAAAGCAATCCGAGTGAAAGCTTCCGTAATATGCCCCATTTCTGTTTGCACCGTTTTGAGATACTTGCGCCGCACTGGCGTGTTAAAAAAGAGGTTGCGGACCTCGATCAAAGTTCCCTGTGGACATCCCGTTGGCCGTAATTCTGAACGTTGTCCTCCGCTGATTTCGATGACGTTTCCCACTTCTTCGTCCGCCGTTCGACTACGCAACGTCATTTGACTCACTTCTGAAATCGAAGCCAACGCTTCGCCACGGAAACCTAGAGTTCTCACCGAGAATAAATCGTCCGCTGACCGAATCTTACTAGTGGCGTGACTGGCAATTGCCAATTCCATTTGATCTGCCGCAATTCCGTGTCCATTATCAACAACACGTATCAAATGACTGCCACCCTCCTCAATCGTGATATCGACACGAGTTGCTCCGGCATCGACGGCATTTTCGATCAGTTCTTTGACGGCACTCGCAGGCCGCTCGATCACTTCCCCAGCGGCAATCTTATTGATAATGCTTGTCGAAAGCTGCTCTATCCGCGGCATAACATGTCCCATCCGTTGGAATCAAAACCAAACTTAGCTTCTATAAATCAAATTCTTTGAGTTTTCGGTATACAGTTCGAGCTCCGATTCCTAAGATCCGAGCAGCCTCCTCACGATTACCGTCCGTCAACTTCAATGTCTCTTGATAGGCCCAACGTTCAATATTAGACAACGACTGCCCAATTAACTCTGAAGGACCAGAAGTAACTGGCACCTCCATGTCCTCGCTGGAAACAAAATCAGGTGGCAAATCATCTCCGTTTAAAACACCGTCTGTGTCCAATACTACCATGCTCTCAATTGTATTTCTCAATTGCCGAATATTTCCTGGCCAGGCATGTGCATATAACTGCCGCATGACTTCAGCCGAAATAGACTCCACCTGTTTGGCGTGACGGTCGCAAAATTGCTTACGAAAATGGTTAACCAACGGCACGATGTCATCACGTCGTTCACGTAGTGCCGGCAACTCGATCGTGACAACATTTAAACGGTAGTATAAATCATTACGAAATTCGTTGTTGGCAACTGCTTCCTCTAACATGCGATTTGTGGCGGATATGACCCGCACATTCACTTCCTGTGGTTTATGGTCACCCACTCGAGTGATTTGGTGCTCTTCTAATACTCGCAACAACTTGGTTTGAGTGGCCAAGGGCATGTCACCGATTTCATCTAAGAACAGTGTGCCGCCGTCGGCATATTCGAATGCCCCGACGCGATCAGCGTGAGCGTCCGTAAATGCCCCCTTCGCATGACCAAACAATTCGCTTTCAACTAGGTTTTCTGCGACCGCTGCGCAGTTTAACGGTACTAAACGTTTGCCTTTGCGAGGACTATTTTGATGAATGGCTTGAGCAATTAACTCCTTACCCGTTCCACTTTCGCCGGTTATCAAAACAGTCGCATCGGTTGCAGCAATCCGCTTCAATCGATCAATGACAGCCTGCATCTTGTCGCTGCAATATATAATCCCGTCAAAACCAAATTTTTCGTCTAAACGTTGTTTAAGCTCAGCATTCTGGCGTCGTAAACCGACGGATTGAATAGCCCGCGCCGTAATTGCCCGTAACCGTTTGGGCGTAATTGGTTTTTCTAAGAAATTGTACGCCCCGGATTGCATCGCCTCGACCGCTAACGGAACCGATGCATGTCCCGTCACCATAATGATTTCTGCATCCGGCAACAGTTGCTTGGTCTGCTCCAAGATAGCCATTCCATCTACATCGTTCATCATTAAATCGGTGATGATAACGTCATAATTATTTTGTTGAATCATCTTCAAACCATCTGGACCCGAAGTGGCAACGCTGACTGCATAGTCTTCCGTCTCAAGACTCTCTGTCATTGCGGCAGCAAGGGGCGGATCGTTATCGACCACCAATATCCGAAAGTCACCGTTGGTCAATTCACTGATGCCAATGGTTTCAAATGTTTCAGGTGGTTCTGCCATAATTTTGTCCTCCCTCACTCTTCAAGTCTAGCTGGAGTAGGAAATTCTAATGTAAACTTGGTGCCATGTCCCTCTTCGCTTTCGACTCCAATACGACCGCCATGAGCACTTACCACTTTGCGAGCCATTGGCAGTCCTAGTCCAGACCCAGTAGGTTTTGTGGTGTAAAATGCCGTAAACATATTCAACGCAGTGTCTTCACTCATGCCACATCCTGTATCAATCACATCCATGGCAATCCCGTTTGGAGTTAGATGAGTCCGAACCGTTAACTCACCACCGTCGGACATCGATTCCAAAGCGTTTTTGATTAGGTTCGCCAAGGCAGCTTGTAATGTTTCGAAATCCATCCGCATCGCTGGTAATTCGGGATCCATATAACGTACAATTTCAACGTTTTGTGATTTCGCTTGTGCCTCATACATGTCTAATACCGTAGTTATCTGTTTGTTCAATGAACCAACAGACAACTCTAAATCCCGCAACTTAGCAAATTTCAAAAAATCGTTTAACAACCGTTCGAGGCGAACACATTGATCATGAACTGTCTGGATTTTCGTCCAAACACGACGTTCCCGAGGCGATTCAGCGTCGATTAATTCTTCTTCCACTAATTCCATATTCATCCGAATAACCGATAGCGGGTTTTTGATTTCGTGAGCCAATGAACCGGCAATTTGCGCAAGCTCCGCATACTGCAATTGCAGCTGCTGGGTGCGTTCTTGCCAAATTTCCAGTTCACGATCAGCCATAAATCATTATTCAATTCAAAACGCGACTATCTCTATAGTTATTTTGTCAATTCACAATCAATACTGAGCGTAAAAAAACAAACCAACCGTCGTTGTATTTTACCTCAAAGTTCTTCTTTATTTCAGTATCCATTTTCAAGCACATACATAAAAACCGACAGCTGAAGTGATCCAGCTATCGGCTTTTTATGAAATAATTGTGGATCAAAATCAATCGCGACTTCGGCGACGTCCACCACGGCGGTTACCACCGCCGTCATTTCTGTCATCTCGGCGGTCATCCCGATCTCCACGGCGGTCATCCCGATCTCCACGGCGGTCATCCCGATCTCCACGGCGGTCATCCCGATCTCCA
>JABHUV010000167.1 GCA_018658605.1 Planctomycetaceae bacterium
ATTCTTCGGAGCACTGCATCAGATCCACTTTGCAGACAAATATGTAAATGCGGAACGATCTTCGCTGCATGTTCACCGAGGACAGCGATCAGTTCACGTGTAACTTCGGTGGCTTCAATGCTGGAAATGCGAATCCGGAAATCTCCAGGAAGCATAGCGATTTGCCGTGTGAGATCAGCCAGCCGAATCCATTGATCGCGTGGTTTGCCGAAATTCCAATCCACTCCGTAATGCCCAATATGTACTCCGGTTAACACCAGTTCACGGTAGCCATTATCAATAAGCCGTCGAGCTTCATCGAGAATGTGTTCAACCGGACGACTGGTGAGTTCTGGGCGTACATGCGGAATGATGCAGTAGCTACACCGCAATAAACATCCGTCTTGTATTTTGATATAGGCACGATGGCGACTGCCAAAGTTTGAAATTCCTGTCGGAATATCAATCACGCCAAATCGCCCTAATATATCCGGTAATTCGCGTTTGTCAGTTACTACTTCGACAACGTTAGGAAGTGCATGTACTTCTTCTGGTGCACGAGTGGCATAACATCCCATAACGACGATTCTGGAATCTGGGTTTTCGCGGGCTAACTGGCGAATGGCTTTGCGGCTCTTGGAATCCCCTTCGTTGGTAACGGTACATGTGTTTACGATGCACAGTTCCGCCGGCTCTTCACGAGGAACTTCGTTATATCCGACGAGTTCCAAGCCCTCGCGGATATACTGAGTCTCGTACTGGTTAAGTTTGCAGCCGAGGGTCAGAGTTTTGAGTTTTCCAGACATAATGTCTTGCCGTATTTGTTATTCTATTGGTTCAATGGTTGCTGACATGGAGCCTTGGCATTGTGAGACGAAGGGGTCGTTCCCAAAAGCATGGATTTGATCCCGTTTCAATTCGGCATGTTCGAGCGTTGTTGTTAGGCAGACAGCTTTTCCATCTTCGTCCACTTTAGTAGCAATCGTAAAGCCCTTTTCTGGAGGAAATCCAAACAGTTCTTGCAGCATATCAATGACATAATCAAATGTGTGGTCTTCATCATTCCATAAGATGACATTGTAGCGTGGTTGTTGCTTGGGCCGAGTGTCGGTTGTGGGGGCGATTGTGGGGACAGTGTTCGACATGGGGGGAAAGAACGGCGGTGGGAAAATGGTGATTGTGGCAAGCTACAATAGCCGAGACTAAGCGAAGTTATTATATTGTACGTTTCAGACAACGGGAATACTTGTAATATCCTCTGCTAAAACACTTGAATCAAAAGAATTGGTATTCCATCAGAAGTACAAGGTTGTTGTGACCGCACAAGGAAATACGAGGAAATGGCTATGCAGGAAATAGAACAATATTTGACTGAGCATCGCGATCGTAATGAGAACGAATTGTTCGAGTTATTACGGATGGCTAGTGTCAGTACGGATAGTCAATATGCGGATGAAGTTGCCAAAGCTGGAAATTGGGTCGCCGGTCAATTTCAATCGATGGGTTTTACAACCGAGGTTGTTCAGACGAAAGGGCATCCGATTGTTTATGCGGAGACGCCCGCTGTCGCAGGAGCACCCGTGGTTTTGGTTTACGGTCATTACGATGTTCAGCCCCCAGATCCACTCGACGAATGGATTTCACCACCTTTTGAACCAGTGGTTCGTGATGGTAATGTCGTGGCGCGTGGTGCTACGGACGATAAGGGTCAAATGTTGACTCACATCAAGAGCGCCCAAGCGTGGCTGGATACCGTTGGGGCGCTGCCGGTGCAGATAAAATATGTAATTGAAGGTGAAGAGGAATGCGGCAGTTCCAACTTGGTACCGTTTCTGGAGGAGTACCGTGACCGTTTAGCGTGTGATATAGCGGTTATTAGTGATACTAGCCAGTTCGCAAAAAATCAGCCGGCGATTACTTACGGTTTAAAAGGGATCGTCTATTTCGAAGTCTTCTTGGAAGGTCCTAAGCAAGATTTGCATTCTGGTACCTTTGGCGGGTCAGTTTACAATCCACTCAACGCGCTGACTCGGATGCTCGGTGCACTTGTGGATGATCAGGGGAGGATTCAAATTTCGGGATTTTATGACGACGTTGTTGAGTTAGAACAACGTGAAAGAGATCAGTTTGCGGCCTTACCGTTTAATGAACAGCAGTTCAAGGATAAGGTTGGCGTGGACACGGTGCACGGCGAAGCGGGTTACACAACCCTTGAACGTCGCTGGGGTCGCCCAACGTTGGATATCAATGGAATCTGGGGTGGCTATCAAGGCGAAGGAGCCAAGACGGTGCTGCCAGGAAAAAGTGGTGCTAAGTTTAGTTGCCGCTTGGTTCCGAACCAAGATCCTGAAAAAATTGGTGCAGCGATTGAGAAAACATTACGGGATTTAGTGCCGGACGGAATTCGTATGAAAGTCAAGCATCACCATGGAGCACCTGGCGTGGTAGTCGATTTAGATAGTCCTTATATGGCCGCTGCCGCTAGTGCAATCGAGCAAGGGTTTGGTGTCGCACCAGTATTTATTCGTGAAGGCGGCTCGATTCCAGTCGTTACTGTCTTACGTGAATTGCTAGGAGTCGATACGTTATTATTAGGGTGGGGATTAGACGATGATAATACACATGGGCCTAACGAAAAGTTTTCACTAGAAGATTTTTACCGTGGGACTAAAGCGAGTGCGAGCTTGTGGCAAGAAATAAGTAACATTAAAAGAGCAGTCGAATAGAATCGTGCGGAATTTAGTGAGCTTAGGCTAGAAGTGTTCCTAACGATAAATACAAAATTGCAAGAGCCGGAGAGCCAGGGAAGAGTGATTGATGCTTGATCGAAAATTCATTGTAGAAAACGCTGCGGATGTCGCTAAAAATTGTGAACTGCGGGGAGCCACCGCGGATGTACCATTGTTGGTGGAGCTCGAGGCACAGCGTCGCCAATTATTAATCGAGGTTGAATCGCTGAACCGTCAAGCCAATGAAGTTTCAAAGACCATTGGGCAGGCTAGTTCTGATGAAGAACGTGAGCAGCGTAAGGCTGAAGGGCGGGATTTGCGGTCAGCGAAAGACGATTGCCAGCGGGCACATGACGACTTAGAGAGTCAAATCGCAGAGCTGCAGTCACAAATACCCAACATGACGCATCCCGCAGCGCCGATTGGTGAAGATGATAAGTCAAACCTAGAAATTCGTCGCGGCCAGTACGAACCAGCCAAGTTGGACTTTGATATTTTGGATCATGTTGAGTTGGGCGACAAACATGACATGATCGACTTTGAAGCAGGGGCTCGTATTGCCGGTCATGGATTTTACTTCTTAAGAAATGACGGAGTGTTGTTGGAACTTGCCTTGCAGCAATACGCCGTAAATTATTTAGTGAAAAATGGTTTTACGCCTGTAATTACGCCTGACCTCGCTTACTCAGAAATTTTGCATGGCACGGGCTATATACCACGTGGACCAGAGACGCAAATCTATAGCATTGAAAACTCCAACCTTAATTTGGTGGCGACCGCAGAAATACCGCTTGGCGGCATGATGGCGGGACAAACCATTGATAGCGCATCGTTGCCGATGAAGGTGTGCGGAATCAGTCATTGTTTCCGCACAGAGGCTGGGGCTGCGGGCCGAGCTACACGTGGGCTCTATCGCGTTCATCAGTTTACGAAAATTGAGATGTTTGCCTTCACGCTGCCGGAACAAAGTAGTGACATGCTGGAACAGTTTTGTCAGATTGAATGTGAAATTTTTGACAACTTGGAGATCCCATATCGAGTGGTCGATACGGCCACCGGCGACCTAGGTGGTCCCGCATATCGAAAGTATGACCTCGAAGCGTGGATGCCTGGACGCGGCGATGGTGGTGAATGGGGCGAAGTGACTAGCACATCAAATTGTACGGACTTCCAAGCACGCCGACTCAATGCTCGCTATAAAATCAAAGGTGAAAAAGGGACTAAGTTTTTGCATACTCTCAACGGTACAGCAATTGCGATTAGCCGTGCGATGATCGCCGTCATGGAAAATCATCAGCGAGCCGATGGAACGATTGTTGTTCCCAAAGTATTGCATGGCTTAATGGGCAAAGAAGTGATCGGCGTTTAATCGGTTTTACCGCGCTGAAATTATTGCAACCAACACCGCGAAGAAATATGGCTATCCGTTGTCTCTTTCGATTGCTTCGGTAGCCTGCTGACACAATTCTTGAGCCGCTATAAGTGTGCTGGCTTCTGCAATGGCGCGGATAATGGGTTCCGTGTTGCTTGGCCGTATCAGTAGCCATGGCCCCTCGGGCCAGCGTAGCTTTAGGCCGTCCGTGAAATCGGGTTCGGCCGTGGGAAACCGATTTGGTAAGGCTGCAAGAATCGCTTGCATAGGATGGTTACCAACTTGGATACTGGTCTTGTGGATGTGACATTTCGGTAGCGAAGCAGTAGCGGCACTCAGCGTTTGTTGCCGATTTGCCAGTAAATCTAATACACGGACCATGCCAACGAAACTGTCGCGAATAAATCCTACCTGAGGGTCGATGGGACCTCCATTTCCTTCGCCTCCGAAAATTGCATCCGTCGCTATCATTTTGTCCACGACGTTGGCTTCACCTACGGCTGATTCATGGCAATGGCAGTTATGTACAGCGGCTATTTGGTGATTGATGGAACTTGTAGCGCAGTTGATGACAACGTTGCCGGGATTACTTGCTAGGCATTGTTCTAGGCAAAGTGCAATTGTGTATTCTTCGCCAATATAAACTCCTTGTTCGTCAATAAGTGCTAGGCGATCCGCGTCTGGGTCTTGGCAAAATCCAAGGTCGCAACCCATGGTTTGTACTTGCGAGGCAATGTTGACTAAATTGTCGGCGGTTGGTTCAGGTGGATGGGCAAATCGACCGTTGGGCAAGTCGCCGATTGTGATGGTTTGACATCCTAATTCAGCTAACAATTGTTTGCCTAAAATGGATCCAGCGCCGTGATTACTGTCTAGTAATACTTTGAAATTCTGGTTTCTTATTGCTGCTGCATCGACGGTTGCTAGTAGTTTCTCAATATGTATTGCATGTGGGTCCGACATCGTTGCTGAGTCGATCTCAAATGATTCATTGTTTTGTGGCGTGTCTGGTGTCAGGCTCGAGTGAAAAAATTTGAGGACTTGGTCACCTTGGGATTGATTGAGGATGCGGCCTACGGGGCTATAGAGTTTCAAGCCGTTGTAAGGTGCTGGGTTATGACTGGCTGTGATTTGCAGGCCACCGGCGGCTTGTTGTTCTCGAATTTGTATACCGACGGTAGGCGTCGCCATAATACCCCCATCGATGCTACTGCGCCCGTAAGAGGCGACGACGGACTTTATCTGCTTCAATATGGTTGATCCGCTTTCGCGGCCATCGCGGCTAGTGACGATGGGGCCAGTGAACCCCGCGTTGTCGAGGAAGCGCAAGTAGGCGGCGGTATAGTTTTGGATCAGTTCAGGAGTTAGACTTTCTCCGACGATTCCTCGCAGACCACTAACGCTAATAATTGGTTTTTCTGACATGTCGCCATCATAATAACTGAACGACAGATACGAAACACTGATATCCATTTGCCCGCTTGTACCTCGCTGAGATCGGCTAGTCGTCGGCGGCAGAGTCAACTCACATGATTTGCAAATTGCCCAAAAACTGGCAGCTTCTTGTGACGCATGAGGATGAACTTAGTGATCATAACGTCCCCAAAAGCTGTTGTCGTGTATAGATATTTTTCTTTCTGTGTTATCATTTCGCGTGAGATGTAATGGCGTGAACGTAATGGCTTAATGGTCAAAGGTTTTAAGAACAATATGAATGTATTGAAATGGCTAGGTGCGCGGATTATCTTTATTCCAACGTTGGCTTGGAATGTGCTGCTCGGCAAAGTATTACGAATTCGCCATTGGTGGGACTTTATTGACGACCAAGTGATCGTTGGCGCGTTTCCTTTTTGGTTTGATGTGGCCGCTATGTCTGAGGACGGTGTACAAGCGGTCGTAAATACGTGCAATGAATATGGTGGTCCTGTTAAGCAATACGACCATTTTGGAATTGAGCAGTTGCGTGTTCCGACAATTGACTTCACCGCGCCTTCTTTAGATAGCATTCAACGTGGAGTGGCGTTTATTCAACAGCACGTAGAACAAGGTCATAATGTGTATGTGCACTGCAAAGCTGGGCGAGGTCGCAGCGCGACTGTGGCTCTATGTTGGTTAATGGCTCATCGTGATATGAACCCTGACCAAGCTCAAGAACATCTGCTTTCCAAAAGACCGCATGTGCACTCGACGTTACCTGCTCGTACAGTTGTGAAGCAGTATTGGAGTACACTGCAGGATAATAACGAGCAAGTTTCTACAGAAGATTAACAAAATAGCGAAATTGCTTTATTAACTGCTGTCGTCAAAGCCTGTACGTCCTCAGCGGTATTATAGAGATAGAAGCTCGCTCGAGCGCTAGCAGGCACCCCGAGTCGTTGGTGGAGCGGCATGGCACAGTGATGCCCAGCACGGATTGCAACGCCTTGATTATCTAATGCGTGGGTTAAATCATGGGGATGCAATCCATCAATCGTAAAACTGACAATGCCAGATTTTTGGTCTGGCGTTGGACCGTGAATTTTCACTTGGGGTATTTCGGAAAATTGTTGATGCGTTAATTTGACGAGTGATTCAATATGTTGGCTGATGGATTCCAAGCCGATGTTTTGTAAGTAATCAATGGCTGTTGGAAATGCGAGGACGGGTGAAATGGGCGGAGTACCTGCTTCAAATTTTGCTGGAAGGTCGGCTAGCTTGAAATCGTCTTGAGTAACAATATCGATCATACTACCGCCGCCTAAAAACGGAGGCATGCTTTCTAGCAGGTGTTGTTTACCGTAGAGGATACCGATGCCGGAAGGACCTAGCATTTTGTGAGCACTAAATGCTAGGAAGTCGGCGTCGAGTTGTTGGACATCGATGCTTTGATGCGGGGCTGCTTGTGCGGCATCGACCATCACAATCGCGTTTACATCGTGTGCGGTAGTGATGATCTCAGCGGTTGGAGTGATGGAACCGAGCACATTTGAGCACATCGTAAACGCGACTACTTTTGTTTTTTCGTTAAGTAAGCTAGTGTAATGCTCCATATCGATTTGGCCATCATCGGTTACGTTGGCCCAGCGGATAACGGCGCCCCTGCGTTGGGCGACTTGTTGCCAAGGTACAATATTGGAATGGTGCTCTAGCTGGGTTAGAACGATTTCATCACCGGCAGAGATGTTGTTTTCTGACCAGCTGCGTGCCACCAAGTTAATCCCCGCGGTGGTACCCTGAGTGAAAACGATTTCCTTGGAACTTTGGGCGCCGACGAATTTGGTTACACAGTCACGAGCTTCTTCATAAAGCGTAGTACTTTCGTCACTCAACCAATGGGCGCCACGGTGGACGTTAGCATAGACAGTACTATCGATGCGACTGAGAGCATCAATCACAACTTGCGGTTTTTGAGCGGATGCAGCGGTATCTAAGTAGACTAACGGTTTGTCACCGTGCACGACTTGCTGTAGCACAGGAAAATCGGATTTGAGTTGTTGGGCGTCAAACATATCGTCGGCCGTTGGAAGAGGTTGGCGTGTTACCGCTGAATATTTATTTAGTCTAAGCCTAAAAGTGCATTTCTGGTATGCCTAACGTGATCGTGGAATAGACAGCAATATTTTTAACTTTGTCGCCAGAGAGTCTCTTCTGGGATGTTTAAGTCTTGAAGCTGATCCTCAATTTCTGCTCGAAAACGACGGGCGTCTTGAGGGTAACCGGCAGTCGGTTTAATGTCTTTAACATGCTGCTGCCAGTATTGATTAAACGCTTGCATACTGAGTTCTCGAGTATATTTTGCATACATTGATGCTAGCGCCGTTGGCAGAAACCCTTCGCCTTTGGCTACAAACCGAAATTGCCGGCGTTGTTCTGGGGGACCAAAATAATAGCGACTGATCGCCGTGCTTTCCTCGGCAATCTCTATCCAGTAGTCGGGAAATAATTGCTGCAATAAATGGCTGTATCGATTACGGCCACCGTGTTTGTCGCAATGTACGAGCAGCGGGGCACGGGGATGGTTTGCGACGATTGATTGTGCAAGTTCCAGCGAACAATGCGATAGTAGTGCGCCTTTGGTTGGAAAGGAGTTTAATAGGTAATTGAATCGTCCTGCTGGTATACACATGACCTGCGCATCAAGAAATTGGATTCCCTGAGCAGATAATGTGGTTTTTAAATTGGAATGTAGGTCCGATATGATTGATTTGTCAGCATCCACCGGAAGTTCACAATTGTAATTTTTAAACCACGGTGACGTGTCGGACCATGCCTGCCACTGAACTCCAATCGTTTTCATCCAAGACTGAAAGTCTGGGCAGGTTATGATATTTGCTTGGTCTGCCGGAGTGGATAATAAGTTAGTGAAAGCATGTACCGCTCTTTCTAAATTCTGCAGCCCTGATTTGGGTTTGTAGGCAAGTTTCGAATCACCGACCATAATGCGAGATTTATCTTTTAAAGTCGTCGTAACGCAATCTTGTAATTCGTCGTACAGATCGAATTCGTTGGTGTGTTGCGAGTCTGAGATTTGCCAGAGCGTCGCTCCGATGCAGAGTGGTCCAAGAAATGGACCGTATCCAGCTTCATCAATTCCAATTAGGTATGCCATGTGGAGAGTTACTTGTGAGCGGCGTCGAGGAAGATAGTATATGGAGTTAACATTATAAGGAAAAACAAAAAACAAGCCCGTTTTGATACGAACGATTTTGTAGCTTTTGTGCTACTTTAACGCGTTAGCGTAGTATCCTGCTTCCCAACAACAATACTCAAGTAATGCGATAATTAAAATTCGTTGAATTCGTATCAAAAACGGGTTGTTTGTTTCTTGTTTCCTATTTAGTGAATGGATATGTATTAGTTACTCAGTTCGTTAAACAGATCTCGGAACTCGGGCATTTGTTCGTTCAAGTATTGGACCCACTTTTCTGGGTGCCATATTTCCAAGCACACCGACGCTCCCACAACAAATAATGGTTGCCCTGGGTCGACTCCGAGAAACTCCCGAAATCCTTCGGGTATTACCAAGCGACCACGGCCGGCCATTTGAATAGCGGTGTGTCGAGTGGAGAGTAACCGGCCAAGTTGCAGCAGTCGATTTGTTTGTTGCTGTAGTTTGCCTGCCTTGAGTTTGTCCTCGACCCAGTGAATTCCCTGCTGTAGGTGTTGTTGCCATGGATTGGCATTCCAAAGACTCAGACAACCAGGCCGTTCTTTGGCAAGTATCAAATCGGTTCCCTGTTGATGTAGCCCATCGGCAAGCTCCGCCGGTACGGACAGCCGAAACCGTTGATCGATTGTGCGACGGAATTCTCCGAGCAACAGAATTTCCTGAGGGGGCATGTTTTTGTGTGGTGAGTTGAAATGACAACTTAAAGTTCCGTGGTTTCTATGTGGTCACTGGCGTCCGTGCTTGTACCATTCTTTTTGACTTGGCGGTGTTGCTGAGTTGGGCATAAAGCCCACAGAAACTGTAATACCTAATCAAAAGTGGGTCGATAACCCACAAAATAAAGTTTAGTCATTTGGTTAGGGATTGCAAGTGTTTTAGGGAAATTTTTTGGATACGTCGCTGAAAGCAGGTCCGTTAGAAAACATAGATGCCTTGGATATACACGAATCCCTAGGACTGACGTATAATGTTGGGCACAGAACCCACTATTTTTAGGTATTGAGAAAATTATGACTTTTGCAGATCAAGACGAAACGGCTAACGAAGAAGTTCAGGATGAAGCGGCTAATGAAGAAGTTCAGGATGAAGCGGCTAATGAAGAAATTCAGGATGAAGCGGCTAATGAAGAAATTCAGGATGAAGCGGCTAATGAAGAAGTTCAGGATGAAGCGGCTAATGAAGAAATTCAGGATGAAGCGGCTAATGAAGAAATTCAGGATGAAGCGGCTAA
>JABHUV010000100.1 GCA_018658605.1 Planctomycetaceae bacterium
CGTAACAGGCAGCGGTAGCGGGGTTGCCGCGGGGCGTGTTTCGTTGATCGGCGCCAACGTTAACTCGTCTTCTTCCAACAGCGATGCAACCACGGCGGTGAATTGATGGGTGCAAGTTGGGCAGGTGAGAATCGTACCTGGCACACCGGTCGATTCAGCATAACAGTCTGGGCAAGTAAAAGACTGGTTTAGGGACATATTCAAAGGTCACTTCCAATAGAAAGATATCTATTAATTCGCTACCGTGTATTGATAACCGATTAACATCCTGATAATCAAGTATTTAATATCAAATTCTGTCGATGCGTAATTGATACGACCGCCCAAATTTGCGTTATGTTGTTAACGCAAATCGAAGGGGGGATGAAGCATTCTGTTAACCGAACGCTCTGAGCAACGATACGAATAGTCGTTTTACAAATATGCATCCTCCGACGGACGAATGCCTCGCCTTTGAGTTGTGCGCTGTTAGTTGGCAATGGTAATCGTAATATAGATGATATATGTTCCCAGCAAGAAAATTCCAGTGCGTCGGCCAAGGTACCCGTCGGTGCTTCTTTTTATGCCTACGCGGAAACAAAATAGTATGAAAAGCATGGCTGGGAATTGTAGGCTAAAAAATATCGGGTCCGCATCAATCCCTCTTGCGGTCACTGCGGCGGACAAACCCGCGACAAATAATACGTTAAGAATATCTGCTCCAATGACGTTTCCGATCGCGAGTTCCCCGTGCCCTTTTCGAACTGCCGTTACGGCAGTCACTAATTCGGGAAGACTGGTTCCGAAAGCAACCACAGTTGCGGCGATAACTGCGTTGGATACGCCGGCCTTAGCGGCCAGAACTTTAGTTGATTCGATAAGGGCGATGCTAGAAAATATCACAAACGCACTGGCTACCGCCAACAGTCCTACACACAGCAATGTGTGAATGCCTTGGCGCACATCTTCGGCCGCTGAATCGGCCTCCACTAAACGCGCTAGACGGACCGACCAAATCAAATAGACAACAAGCAGCGCGACCAGTAAAAAGCCAGCCCATTGATTCAGGTGTGCTGATTGGTTGAATAGGTCGTTTAATCGACCATAAGGCAAGCACAGAGCAACCAGAAGGACTGCCGCACCAAATTGCACCCAACCCTGCATGTTCACGAGTTTCATATTGAGTTTCAAAGGTGACATCAGACAGGCGATACCCAGAATGAGTCCAGTGTCGCAGATGATAGATCCAACCGCGTTGCCCAAGGCAAAGTCCGGGTGACCATCGATCGCCGCCATCACGGAGACGACTGCCTCTGGGAAAGTTGTTCCAATGGATACAATCGTAGCGCCAACAATAACCTTTGGGAGGCCAGTCTTAACTGAAAGATTCACTGCGTTATTAACAAGGACGTCCGCACTCACGCCCAGGACAGCGATGCTGATTGCCGTAACTAACAACAAGATCCACGTGTCTGCGTTGGTGGCAAGTTCTTCAAAAAACAGGTGCATAGGTTAAACCGTCATATATTTATCGGCATGATTGTAGTTTAGCTATCGATTTTGGCGGTTTTTGACGAATCGACATTGTTAAGTAAACTCGCCCATCACATATTTTTCTCAACAGGTAAACGCACGTAAAGTTGGAATCCTCCAAAACACCGTGTCCACTGTTGTATCGCTCAAGAATTTTCACTGAACAATGGTGTCGACAGATATCGTTCTCCGAGACTTGGCAAAAATGTTACGATCGTCTTACCCGTAAATTCAGGGCGACTGGCGATTTTAGCCGCCGCACAAACGTTCGCGCCGCTACTTATGCCGGCCATAATTCCTTCCTCTTTGGCGAGTCGCCGCGACCACTCAAACGACTCTTCACTGGATACCGTAATGGTTTCATCGATGATTGTGGTATCAAGGTTTCCGGGTATAAAACCTGCTCCAATACCCTGTATTTGATGTTTGCCAGGATCCTGTCCACTAATGACCGCGGAGGTGTCAGGTTCCACAGCAAAAGAGAGTATTTCCGGATTCTTTGACTTGAGGAACCGAGACGTGCCTGTGATGGTGCCGCCGGTTCCTACACCAGCGATGATTGCTGCAACGTCACCGTTAGTATCATCCCAAATTTCGGGACCGGTTGTTGCTTCGTGTATTGCTGGATTAGCTGGGTTTTCAAATTGTTGTGGCATCCATGCATTGTCCTCTGACTCGACGATATCCGCGGCTTTGTTGATAGCGCCCTTCATTCCCTCGGCGGCGGGTGTCAACACCAATTGAGCCCCGAGTTGCCTTAACAACGCCCTCCGTTCAACCGACATGGATTCAGGCATCGTTAGAGTTAGGCGATACCC
>JABHUV010000192.1 GCA_018658605.1 Planctomycetaceae bacterium
GCGGGGTCTATCCGGTTAAGGAATTATTAGCCGCAAGCGAAACGGACGATGTCGCTATCTTGCAGTTAGAGTTGCCGCGTGGTGTGCAATTGCAACCCGCCAAAGTAGCTCCGCGTAGCTGGCCTGGAGAAGATGCGATTGTGATTAGCCATCCGGTGGGACGATTTTACACGCTCACCAAGGGCACGGTTTCTCGAAACGCAACATTACACATGAAAGACGGCACTAGTAATCGGTTGTTTATCACAGCCGATTACGCTAAAGGCTCTAGCGGGTCACCAGTGTTCAATAGTTTGGGTGAAGTTATCGGACTCGTTTCTAGTACCGAGTCGATTTACTATACGCAAACCAAGGATGTGCAAAAAAACCTCCAGATGGTGTTCCATAATTGCGTTCAGGGGCAAGCTGTGTTGTCATTGATTAAGTAGTTAAGCGATCGACGAAAGGCTAACTGCGGTGCGACTGCGCACCCCAGTCGGTGTTTCCTAATAAGATTCATCTGATTTTCGACTCTTCGTCGCCAATCGTTCTGCTCTTAAAAATGTGCTAAGATAACGACCTTGACAAACTAAAATCTAGCGATTCATCACGGTTGGAATTTAACAGAGGGAAATCATGTTGTTAAAAAAAATTGGTCTCATTTTTGCCATAACGTTTGCCTGCACTTTGGCGTTGCGCGCGGAAGATCCTCGTTGGCTCAAAGGCAATATTCACACACATTCATTTTGGAGCGACGGCAATCAATTTCCAGAAATGATCGCTCAGTGGTACGTAGATCGCAATTATCAATTTCTAGCATTGTCAGATCATAACATCCTTAGCAAGGGCGAGAAATGGATGCCCTACGCGACATTAATAAAACGAGGTGGAGAGGACGTGGTTGCCAAATATATTGCCGCCTTTGGCAAAGATTGGGTTGCAACTCGGGGAGACCCAGGAACCGCCGATTATGCCATTCGGCTGAAAACGCTCGAAGAGTTCCGTGGCAAAGTTGAATCAACGGACAATTTTTTGATGATTCAATCCGAAGAGATATCGGATCGTTCTCAGGGTGGTCCAGTCCATATGAATGCCACCAATATCCAAGAGTTAATTCCTCCCGTTGGGGGAGCGACTGTGCGTGAAGCGATGACTAATAATCTGCGGGCAGTTGCAGAACAGGCAAAACGTACAGGCAAGCCGATTGTTTTGCATTTAAATCATCCTAATTTTGGATATGCAGTTACCGCTGAGGATATCGCATCCGTCGTGATGGAACGTTACGTCGAGATCTACAATGGTCATCCTGGTGTCAACGTCGGCGGAGATGATGAACATGCCAGCATGGAAGAAATCTGGGATATTGCCAATACGATTCGCTTGGTGCAACTAGGTGCGGCACCTTTGTTCGGCGTTGGTACCGATGATTCTCATCATTACCACGGCCGCGGCTCAAGTCGACCGGGCAGATCATGGATCATGGTGCGCTGCGACGATCTAGAGGCCGATGCAGTGACTTTGAAGATTCAAGAGGGTGATTTTTATTCATCTAGTGGCGTCACATTACGCGACGTTCAATATGACGCCAAGAAGAAAACCCTAGCAGTTACAATCAAGCCACAAGCGGGAGTCACTTATAAAACACAGTTTATTGGTACGTTGAAATCGGTTGATCTCTCGGCAAAACCTCGTCTGGATAAAAATGGTAAACCACGCCGTACAACCCATATCTATTCCAAGGATATTGGTAAAGTGCTCGGCGAATCCGAAGGAGTTGAGGCGACATATCAATTCACCGGCGATGAATTGTATGTGCGTGCGGTCGTAACGTCGTCCAAAAAACACACGGATCCGACGTTACCTAACCAAACAGAACAAGCTTGGACTCAGCCTGTCGGATGGAAAAAATAGTAGAAAAAAGGGGGCCATAGTGCGAGCCAAACTAGTAACAACGCTTTTGATATGCGCATTAAGCTGTATAGTCACACCAGTCACTGCGCAGACGATCGAGCAACAATTACAACAGATGCTTCCATCTGATTTGGTGAATCGCATTAACGCAGACGGAGATCCGCAGCGCGGTGCGATTCTGTTTTACCAATCGTTCCTGTCTTGTTCGAAGTGTCATGATGAGGCTCAAGGCAAACGTGCGTTGGGTCCAACATTGACGCGTTATGACAAGAAACCTACGGATGAACTTTTAATCGAAGCGTTGTTGGAGCCCTCAAAATCTATTCGGTCTGGATATGATACGGTCGCGGTGTTATTCAATGATGGCACGCAAGTGACGGGAATTTTGGAGACTAAGTCTAAGACTGAAATCGTGCTTAAAGATGTAAGTCGACCCGGCGGTACGCTGACGTTTTCGCTTGACGATATCGACGAACTGCATGCGATTAAAGCATCGATCATGCCGCAAGGGCAGGTAAATCAATTGGCAAGTAAACAACAGTTTTACGACTTGATGAGATATTTGTTCGTGATTCGTGATGACGGTCCGTTAGCAGCCTTGCGTTTAGAGCCGCCGCCATCGCTAGTGGCAGCGCGAAAGTTGCCCGAGTATGAATCGAAAATCGATCATGCTGGGATGATCGGCTCACTGGACAAAACTAGCTTTAGCCGGGGTGCCGTGATTTATAACAGGCTATGTGTTAATTGCCACGGTGACCATCAGCGGGTTGGTTCGTTGCCCACATCACGTCGTTTCACCAAAGATGTGATGAAAAATGGGGCGGATCCGTTTGCGATGTACCAAACATTGACACGCGGATTTGGTTTAATGGCACCGCAGTCTTGGATGGTACCCCAACAAAAATATGATGTTATTCATTACTTGCGAGAGACGTTTTTTCGTAACGACAATGCGAGTCAATATACAGCGGTAACCGATCAGTATTTAGCGACGCTTCCCGCTGGCGACACCCGTGGGCCTGAGCCATCGAATATTAATAAGTGGCAACAGATGAATTACGGTCACCAGTTAACGGCGACCTACGAAGTCGGAAACGATGCCTCGAACTTCACTTATAAAGGGATCGCGCAACGGTTAGATGCGGGTCAAGGCGGTATCACCAACGGCGATGCGTTTATGGTGTTTGACCATGACACCATGCGGTTATCTGCGGCGTGGCAGGGCAAGGGGTTTATTGATTTCAACGGGATCAATTTTAATGGCAGGCATAACGCCCATCCGCGGCTAGTTGGCGAAGTGGTATTTGAAAACAAGAGTGGTCCAGGTTGGGCAAACCCTGAGGATGGTTCGTGGGATGACCCACGTATTGTTGGTCGTGACGGACGACGTTATGGCCCGTTGCCACGGGAATGGGCACAATACCGTGGGCTTTATCATCACGATAACCAAACGATTATTAGCTATACGGTGGGCGACGTGCCGGTATTGGAAACCGCGTCGAGGGATGAAACGGCAGATGGTGTCGTTTTTAAACGCACACTAAATATGGGTAAACGAACTCGTCCGTTTGAATTTGCGGTTGCTAGCGTGGGGGCTGATGAAATTGTCGAACTACGACAACCTGCCAGTCATGCTAAAACGATTCGGTTTGGACCATTGGTTGTGGGAGTTGAATCGGATGTCAATGGCTGGAAGTGGATACAGGGCGAAAATGGGCAGTTACGTCTCACCATTCCTGTTGGTAAGACAACACAATTTACGGTGTGGGTACGGCGTATTGGTAAAAGTCAATTGGCCGAGAAGTTAATCAACTACACACCAACGCGAGGGCCAGATTTGTCAACGTTGCTTCGCGGTAGCGCGGCGCGGTGGTCTCAAAAAATCATAACGCAAGCGAAGATTGGATCACAGCAAGGCGCCTTTCAGACTGACGTGTTACAGCATCCTGTGGATAATCCATGGTACGCGCAGGTACGCATGACAGGGTTTGATTTTTTTGCTGATTCCAATCGTATGGCCGTAAGTACATGGGACGGCGACGTGTGGTTGGTTGAAGGAGTGGCTGATCCACTGGGACAGGAATTAGTTTGGCAACGCATTGCTACAGGGTTGTTTCAACCGCTCGGAGTTAAGATTGTTAACGATAAAATCTACGTTGGTTGTCGTGATCAAATTTGTGTTTTACATGACCTCAACGGCGATGGCGAAACAGATTGGTATGAATGCTTCAATAATGACCATCAAGTAACCGATCATTTCCATGAGTTTGCGATGGGATTGCAGCGTGACGAATCGGGGAATTTCTATTATGCAAAATCAGCAAGACATGCACTCAAAGCAATCGTACCGCATCATGGGACGCTACTGCGAGTCAGTCCTGATGGGAAGAAAACGGATATCATAGCCAAGGGTTTTAGAGCTGCCAACGGCGTTTGTCTTAACGAAGATGGCTCATTCATAGTGACGGATCAAGAAGGTCATTGGAATCCAAAGAATCGTATTAACTGGGTTCGAGAAGGTGGGTTTTACGGGAATATGTATGGCTACCATGATGTTACCGATAGCTCTGATGCTGCGATGGAGCAGCCGTTAGTTTGGATTACTAACGCCTTTGATCGTTCACCAGGTGAACTACTGTGGGTAAATTCAAAAAAATGGGGGCCACTTAACGGACAACTGCTTAACTTGTCTTATGGATATGGCAAGGTGTATGTCGTTCCGCATGAAACGATAGATGGCCAAGTACAGGGGGGGATGTGCGAATTACCGATAGCACAATTTCCAACAGGAGTTATGCGAGGTCGTTTTCATCCTGGTAACGAACAACTGTATGCTTGTGGCATGTTTGCGTGGGCCGGTAGTCAGACTCAAGCAGGTGGTTTTTATCGCTTACGTTACACGGGGAAAAATGTTCACTTGCCAATCAAGGTCGAAGCCACCACGCGTGGGATGAAATTGACTTTCACGGATCCAATAGAACCAAGCATCGCGAAGGATGTTGCCAATTATCAAGTTAAACAATGGGCACTGAAACGAACTGCAAATTACGGTTCGAAACATTATGATGAGCAAATGCTTAAGATTTCCGGCGTGAGTCTGTCTAATGATGGGCATTCTGTGTTGATTGAAATGTCAGCCATCAAGCCTACTTGGTGTATGGAAATAAAATACCAACTACAAGGTTTAACGGGCGACACTTTTCAAGGAACTATTCACAACACAATTCATGCCTTAAGTGAGTAGCGTTTAACCTCAGTTGTATTCTTACCTAGTTCTTATGCTCGAGCGAAAATCAATGAATAAATCCATACTGCTTTTAATGTTACCACTCATGGTCTGCTGCTCGACTCTGTTGGGCGACGACTGGCCGCATTGGTTGGGCTCTAGTCGAGACGGCGTTTGGCACGAAACAGGGATTGTCACTAAAATCACGGCTGAAGGTTTGCCAGTGAAATGGCGAGTACCCATTGCGGGAGGGTATTCTGGACCCGCAGTGGCAAACGGTAAAGTGTTTGTAACTGATTACCAGCGTCTTACCGGTGATGCTACCAATGGTCCCAGTCTCAGGACCAAGATCACAGGAATTGAAAGATTGCATTGTTTGGATAGAACGACAGGGAAAAAAATATGGACATACAAATATATGTGTCCATATTACGTTTCCTATCCTTCAGGCCCGCGAGCCACACCGGCTGTGAGTGATGGGCGAGTTTATTCGCTGGGAACTGAGGGTAACCTTGTTTGCTTAGACGTTCAGTCGGGAAAGGTCTTTTGGCAAAAAGAACTGAAAAAAGACTACGGTATCAAAACACCTGTTTGGGGCTTCTGTTCTCATCCGCTAATTATCGGAGACTTGTTGTATTTGATGGTCGGGGGCGAAGGCACGACCATCGTCGCATTTGATAAGAGTAGTGGAAAGCAGATGTGGGCTGCTTTGGACAGTGAAGAAGCTGGATATTGTCAGCCCACCTTGATTACTGCTGGCGGTGTGCAGCAACTTGTTGTTTGGACCCCAACGGCTATTCACGGCATGCATCCCAAAACGGGCGATCTGTATTGGCAAGTCGACTTGCAACCAGCTTACGGGATGTCTGTGGTGTCACCTCGTCATTACGGCGATTATCTGTTTGCTAGTGGTATTGGAAACGTGGGGGTTTGCTTGAAATTAGATCGCGACAAACCTGCCGTAACTGAAGTTTGGCGGGGCACGTCAACCACGGGAGTCTATTGCAGCAATAGTACACCTATTATCGACAACGGCATTATTTATGGTGTTGGATGTCGCAAGGGCGAACTACGAGCGGTAGAGTTGGAAACGGGTAAACGGTTATGGGAATCATTTAAACCAACAACCGGAAGCCGACCACAAAATCACGGAACGGCTTTTTTGACTCGACAAGCGGATCAATATTTATTGTTCAACGAATCCGGTGAGTTAGTATTAGCGGATTTAACCCCTAGTGGGTATCAGGAAAAAGGGCGTATGTCGTTGCTTGAGCCCACTGGAGAAGCATTCGGACGTAAGGTCGTATGGGCAGCGCCGGCGTTTGCCAATCGATGTTTGTTTGTGCGAAATGACAAAGAAATTATTTGTGTAGATCTATCCGGTAAATAAAAAGAGATACGACAGTTAAGGTACTGATTGTTATTTTGGGGAAAGTGGAAAATGATGAAGCGCAAGAGATTTGCCTCGGTGGTTTCATTCGCTGTTGTTGTGTTTTGTTGTGGTGTTCTCACGGAGATGGCCCAGGCCGTAAAGCCACCGAGTAGCGGTGACAGACAAATTGATTTGTTACAACGCAATGTGCCTGCGGATGCAGCAAATGCTGATCTGGAGATGTTGCAAAAGATCATGGTGGAAATGCATCCAGGACTCGATATTTATGCAACCCAAAAGCAATTCGCTGAGTTAGTTGAACAATCTCGCGTGCAGGCAGGTGCTACTATCAAGCTGCGTGAATTTTTCATGAGATGTGCGAGGATTACAGATCTTGTGCGTTGTGGGCATACCTATGCCAGCGTCCCGCTTGCCTGCCAAATGAAATTGCAATACGCAATTAAAATGTTTCCTGTACCCCTGATGTTTATTGATCAAAAAGCGTATGTGAACCATCATCAATCCAAAATTCCCTGCGGTGCAGAAGTGTTGTCCATTAATAACGTCGCAGTGGACGAGATCGTGCAAGTTTTGATGCCCTTGGTTACTGGAGATGGCTACGTCAACACGTTTAGATATAAATTTTTAGGGGAGATGTTTTCCATTTCCTATGCCACGGCGTATGGAGAGGCAAAACAATTTCAGGTTCAATATCGGACATTAAAAGGGGAAACAAACACGATCAGGGTAGCCGGAGTGTCGTCCCATCGCTTGGAACAGTTGATGGAATCGGTGGCATTGGGAGGGCCACAAGACGAAGCTTATCGTATGTCTCGACCTCGTGAAGATACCGTACTTATGGCAATCGATACGTTTGATAACGGTCAAGGTTCGCCGTCGTTTCGTATTTACCGAAAGCTAATAACTAAAGCGTTTGCGATGATGCATCGAACGGATACTATTACCAACTTGATATTGGACCTTAGACAAAACGACGGTGGATATACTCGCAGTGAGATGTTTTTATATTCTTTCTTGGCAAATAAACCATTTAAGGAAATGTCTAGTGGACAAACCAACCGTAATAGCATTGCATTTCGTGAACTTCTCAGCCGCAACTATCAATCCCGTGGCGTTATAAAGTATTTTGATCGCCGCTTGCAACGAGAAATGGTTGCGGAGGATGATCAAATGTGGGAGTTACAGGACGAGTGGATTGTCCAAGGCGTACCGTCGGAACATCGTTTCAAGGGAAACGTCTTTGTGCTAACGGGCGGTCGCACGCACTCCGCAGCATCGGCAATTTGTACGCGACTTAAAGAGCACGGCGGTGCTGTATTCATAGGTGAAGAAACAGGTGGTGTGGAAGGTGTCTTCACTGCAGGCACAACGCTCTATTATGAACTTCCTAATACCGGTGTTGAATTGGCTGTGCCAATTCTCAAATATAACAATCTGGCCAAAATGCCAAAGGATCCTGGTAGAGGAATCGTGCCAAATCATAAAGTGTCCATTCGTCCCGAGGACTTGGTCAGCGGTGAGGACAGAGTGCTTGACTTCACATTGGAGTTAATTGAGGACCTCAAGTGAGCAGCATGAGCACAAGGAATCGATCTGCGGTAAAGTCGCTCTTGGTGAGTATTGTGCTAGTTGCGAGTTGCGCTCTCATTCCAGCTCCGACCGTTTAAATGGGAAGTTGGCTTCTTCATTGGTCAAATGGGAAAACAAATTGGGCGCAATGAAGAGGTTTTTGGTGACGCAGCGTTAGCTGAATTTAAAGAGGCACTGCGAATCCACAAAAAAATCATGGAACGAGTGATCGAGCAGTAGTGAAGTTGTTAGTAGGTCTGTTTTAATGGCGCGAGCATGAGCCAAACAAATTGTTACGACTATCCCCAGTACTGGGATTTAGCGTTTGCCGATGAAACCGGACAGGAATGTGAGTTTCTGGTCCAGTGTTCACAAAAGCATCTTTCTGGTGACGCCAAACGTATTCTCGAGCCAGGCTGTGGTGGTGGCCGGTTGGTAGTAGCGTTGGCGTCACGTGGTTATGATGTGACCGGTTATGATCTTAGCAACGCCGCAATTGATTATTTACAACAACGTTTGGATAACGAAGGTTTGCAAGCCCGTGCGGTTGTAGCTGACATGCAGTCTTTTGTAGCTTCGCCGCCAGTTGATATCGCAATCAACACAGTCAGCACATTTCGACACTTGCTTACCGAGCAAGCTGCTTTAGCACATTTGAGAGTAATGGCGGAAAGTATTCGGCCAAAGGGGCTCTACATTATTGGCATGCATTTATTGCCTCCTGACGCTGACCTGGAAGATGAGGAATTGTGGGAAGCGGAAGATGACGCGGCTAAAGTGACAATGCGGTTAACCGTTCTCGAGGCATCGCGGGAAAATAGGCAGGAAGTATTGCGATTTGACATGAGCGTTGTAGACATCGAGGCGGAGGAAGATGATTCACGGGAATTCAGTTCTGAATATCCAATGCGGTTATATTCAGCGACACAGATTCAAGAGTTGTTTAGTCAGGTCAGCGAGTTTGAGTTAATTGAGGTTTATGATTATTGGTATGACATCAACGAGCCCCAACCGTTAGATGATCGGCTAGGTGATGCTGTGTTTGTATTGCGTCGCCGCTAGCTATTGCGAAAATCAGCCTTGTCAGCTCGCCATTGCCCAATCGGGGAGTTCATCGAATCTTCAAGATCGACTCCGAGACCATCGGCAATGCGATTGATGTAGTTAAAATAGGCGATGACTTGCACAGCAATGGTGATTTGTGCGTCATTGAATCCGGCAGAGTGTAGTTGCGTTACATCGCTCTCAGTCATGGTGTGCGGAGTTAGGGTGAGCTTGACTGCGTATGCACAAAGAGCTTGATCCGCGGCGTTTAGTCGAGCGTTGCGATAATCGTATGCCAGTGCAGTAGCCGCTGTTGGGTCATTGGACTCCAGACCGAAGTCGTGCGAATGTGAGAGTGTTCAGTAATAGCAATCATTGGTGCCCGAGACGACCGTGGCTAGCATTTCTTTTTGCTGCGGGGAAAGGGCATTCGGGGATTTCATCAGTTTGATGTAAAACTGCATCGAAGCGTTTAGTGTCTCGACATCGTGACTCATGACGCGAATGATGTTGGCGAGGCCGCCGGAACGGTCGCGGGCAAGTTCATATGCTTGCTGTAGCAGACCACTTGCTTCGCTCTCGCTGATTTGTGAAATGTACGCCATGTAGAAGAACTTTCCGGTCAATCCTATTGGTTTAAGTATTCGAGTCGTCGTTGCACAAGAGGTTCATGTGACCCTTTGATCTTCGCGGAATTCAATTGGAAATCGTAGTCATGGTGGTCACGTAGAAACACAACGGTATTAAGTGTGATGGCCGCGACCGTACCGGACGGATTGTTTGCTA
>JABHUV010000273.1 GCA_018658605.1 Planctomycetaceae bacterium
ACTAAATTATATCCGTAGGCGACTAGAGGCTTTTGTTCTGTAATGCTAACGGCCGCCGGTAAAGTATAAATAACTCTTGGGCGATCATGAATTTCCAAGCGATAAAATGACTGTAGGCCGCCTCGAAAAATAAGATCTGCTACTCGTACAACGTATTTTCCGGTGTGAGGTACTGCCACCACGACAAATGCGTCAGTGCCAAAATATCCTCTATTCACGGCAAGTCGTTTGCCAGATTCGTCAAACAATTCCAACACGCATCGCAAGTCGGAATCGAGGCGACTGGCCCAACATTCCAGCACCAACACTTGGCCGGATTGTGCTTCGAATTGGTAAAGATCGACGTCACCCTTGGCACCAATCGCACCTTGTAGCGCCACCGGGAGCTGCACGTCAACGACTTCTACTTGAGCTTCAAGACGGTTAGTCTCATTGACGACGGGAAGATCATTGATCAACAAAAGTCGTGAGGAACTCAAACCTGCTGACCCTAATACCTGCACCGTATAGCGACCCGCAGGGACATCCTTCGCAATACTGGCAACAAATTGACCTTCCCCATTAGTTTGAAAAGTGATCCCTGGATGTGGTGAATACAATGTGACTACATCGTTTAAGCCAACACCTCCGATTTCGATCTGAAAATCCGTACCCGCAGCCGCACCAATTGGAAAAATCCACTGCAATTGGGAATCGGGAAATTCTGCTGCAAGATTACGGGCAGTTAAGCACAGCAACAACAGAGAAACATATTGGAGACTTCTAATAACCATGTTGATATTATAATAAAACAGTGTGAGAGATGCGTATCTGAATCACGTAAAACAACCTCCAAACTCGCTTCAAAACGGTGTGCACTGTCGCCTCACACACAAATCATGCGTGTGATCACAAGAGTGTCAATTAAAACTGGGAAACTCTTTCGTTTCGGCGAAACTACTAAATTGTTGAGTAGCATCAATCAACGACGTTTACCATTGAATTTCCGAAACGCCCTTAGGTAAATCGAAACAAAGAACTAACCCTTTGGAATCTGCGTGCCAAGTCCCGCTACGCAACAGACGAGTCTCGGTCACACCTTGTAACGCCACAATCTGGTTTTCGACAATGAGCCTCGGGGGATTACTAGCTGTCACCGCACCGGGCACTCGCACGGTAAACTTTGGAGTTCCAAACGGTGCATTCAATGAAATCTTTCGATCTGCTAAGGTAATCCGAGTTAGCTCCTTGGCCGTCCAATAGCGCCCTATTTCGCTAAGTTTCATCCAAGTAGTTTGGTCACTAAAACGGCTATTGAGTGTTTCAACGACGCGCTTAAATGCTGTAAATCCCTTTTTAGTCCCCTGCGTGTACATACCTGGCCAGTGGCACAACATCACGGCAGGTTCACCTCGCTTTATCAATTCCACCATCCGTCCACTGGTGCCTGCTTCGTTTGCATATCTATCTGGTTCACTTTGTCGGTCGCCGTCCCAACCGCCAAACCAGTCACCCGTGCAGGCCGGTACATTCACGGTAACCTTGGGGTCGGAACTATCGACGTTTCGTATATGTTCCAATCGCGGCTGAGTACTTTCATCACCATTTACGACATATTTGAAATAGTGTGGAAGCTCGCTGCCATACACATCTCGGACGGCCTCATGTACCGCAAGTGGGAGTTCATTTTTAACCAAATTGCCGAAACCGCCTGGGGTCGTCACACCTTCGCAAGGTAGTCCGCAGTTTTTAAGAATCCGGAGTGCGTAGGCTAAATAGGCTGCCAATTCATCAACACTCTTTTTAGTGCGGGGATATGAATTCTCCATAGTGGCAGGATTGATTTGCTGCATCGGACGACCAGTTTTAATATCAATCACTCTTGTATGGGTGATCATTTCGGGGTGGATATCCCAATTTGGAACCATCAATTCACGAACTAGCTTCAGACTTGCCTGTAACTGTTTCTGAGACCAACCGGGCAACTCTCTGTCGACCCAGCCTACGCACGCGGGAAACGGGACAATGCTGTATTTCCCTTTAACTCCCTGTTGAGCGCACCATTGGCCGAATTCACGAACAAACGAATCTGGGATTTCTCGTGGCCATGTTTGCCAAGGTTTTTTATATTCGTTGCGTTCTGGCCAAGCCGTTGCAAATTGTGGCATGCAGTAGTGTCCCATATTGACGAGGCACGTTGAATCATCGACCACGAAGGATAGAGGAACCCGTAGTTGCGGATTGAGTACGATGACGTCCTCAGGTTTCGCAACTTCAGCAGCAATAGCGGGCCAGGTTGCCAGAGCAGAAAACGCCGTTGATCCGGTAGCAAGGAATTTTCGACGCGAATGAAAGTGATTAGTCATAAAGATGCCTAGGGAGCAAACACGCATACTCCCTTTAAGTTAATTGATCGTTCCTGATTAAGCAATTCATCTCTCGAGCCACAGCGAACATTCTCGGCATACGCATCTCGTTGCCGTAAGCGCCGACCATTTTGCTTGACGCGAAAGCATAATGTTCAGTAAACTAAAAGCCCCGCCCCCAACGAAATATAACTTCATCCTCTCAAATATGGCCCCCAATGGCGTCACCAAGCGATGGCAATCTAGAACAGGCTCGTCCGCATCAAGCGGCACGATTGCCTATTTCAAGACGCACGCTGCTCGTAGCGGGTGGCCTGTCTTTTTGCGGCTCGTCACTACCAGAACTCGTGCAGGCTAAGACTTCCGGTCCGGCCAAGTCTACGATCCTCATCTGGCTCAGTGGCGGAGCTTCTCACATTGACACTTGGGACATGAAGCCCAACGCACCGTCGTCCATCCGAGGACCATTTAATTCGATTCCAACGACAGCCAAAGAGTACCAGTTGTGCGAGCATTTACCAAAACTCGCCAAACAGGCCCATCATCTGTCCGTGATCCGATCATTAGGTCATTACCGTCGTGGCACCGGGGATCATCATGCTGGGTACTACTATAATTTAACGGGCCAACGCCCAGACCCCAGTTTTCCACAACTCTTGAACGCCCGAAAACCACGGCCTTCTGACTGGCCAGCTATCGGTACTGTCGTTGGCTATAAGTCACCGCGTCACCCTTATCTACCGCAAAGCATCACGCTACCCATGAAACCAGGTGCTCCGCAGTACACGCGGCCTGGGCAATTTGCAGCGCGATTAGGAGTAGAACATGATCCCTTATACGTAATGGCAGACGTCGATGACCCGATGAAATTTGCTGCACCCGCTATTGAGCTTAAAGCGGATATCCCTGTCGACCGACTCATTACTCGCCGTCAACTGCTTGACGACTTCAACAATAATGACAAAGATCTCTCAGAATTTGCGAAAACCAGTAACTTACAAACATTTCAAGACAAAGCCTTTTCACTATTAGGTTCCACTAAAGCCCGTGACGCATTCGACTTGACACCGGAAAACGAAAAGACAATCGAGACCTACGGAAAAACTCACAATGGGATGAGCATGCTCATGGCTCGTCGACTTGTGGAAGCGGGCGTACCGTTTGTTAGCATCTTCTGGCAGGGCAACAAGAAGCTCGCAGAACAAAACAATTGCAAAAGCGGCGGCGGTTGGGACACCCACGGTAATAACTTCGGTTGCCTCAAAGATGTTTTGCTCCCTGAATTTGATCAATGTTTTTCGGCTCTCTTAGCCGACCTTCACGACCGTGGCCTACTCGACCAGACACTAGTACTCGTCAACAGCGAAATGGGGAGAAAACCAACTATTGGTGACCCTCGCAGCGGTGGTAAAACGGGACAGGGCCGTGACCACTGGACTCATGCCATGTCGGTATTGATGGCCGGCGGTGGAATTCAAGGGGGCCAAGCATACGGAACATCAGACCGCCACGCTGCATATCCAGCTGATTTACCAGTGGCACCAGAAGATATTGCTAAGACGGTCTATCACGCGATGGGAATCGATGATCTAACCGCCGTGGACAAGGGCGGGCGGCCATATAACCTGATGGATGAAGGCCACCCCATTAAGGCTTTGTTTTAAGAAGGAATTGCAATATGCCGATAATCCAACTACTCGGCATCGAAAACATTTTGTTATACTTAGTTATTAAATCTGCACACTTAGATAAGGCAACCTCATGAAACGCTCACTCATTTTCACAATTTTATTCCTCGCAGGCATCGCGACCTTTTCCGCCGTCACAAACAATACAGAAGTTGCTGCGAAAGGCAAACAATCCTACGACATCGAGAGCTTCATGCACGCCGTCAAAGATGACGGCGTGCATACAAAAGTCATCAAGGGTGAAGCGACGCGAAAAGAACAAAAGCTATTCTCGGCTTTTGTCAAAGCGATGCCTAACAACACGCCACCAAAAGGGACAGCGGAAAGCTGGGCCGCCTTAACACGTACGCTCCTACAGGCCACTGCCAACCATCGCAAGGGCGTGGAAGGTAGCGGCGAAGCACTTGCCGCCGCCATGAACTGTAAGGCATGCCACGAAAATCATAAAGTATATCCACCTAAGGAATAGAGAGATACGTTCTTCACTAGTACCCAGTCTCGCTTTGATGAAAACGGTGGCTTTGAAATTCTTCCGCTAGGTTCCACAAAATGTGGCGGATACAATTTCATCGTCTGTCGGTGCGGCTTCATAGGTAGCATTTTCGGGCTGTTCCTCAAAGGGGCGCTGCAACACTTCGCATAATCGATGAAATGGTTCGAAGTCATCGCGGTACCCGGCCTGGATTACTTCTTCAATTCGATGATTGCGTGGAATGAAAATTGGATTACTACGGTGCATTAGCGCAGCGGCGACACTGCCGTCCACTTCAGATACTCGCGCTCGCCACGCTTTCAACCATGCCACAATCCCGTGGGTGCAATCGAACAACGCCAGCACTTTTTCGTCACTTCCACTCTCGAGAGCCCCAACCAGATGCCGAAAGACTAGCGTGAAATCCGCTTTGCCTTTCTCCATCAACATCAACAAATCACGGACCACTGCCCAGTCCTTATCTTCCGCTGTATCTAATTCCTCAGCCGAACCCCCTAATCCAATTTTCGCCTTAAAACGACGCTGCAGCGCACGCTCATAAATTTCCACAAATCGATCTAACGATTCTTCCGCTATCGCTACACCTCGCTCCGTATCCGACGCTAACAACGGCACCAACGTTTCCGCAAACCGCGCCAAATTCCAATGTGCGATGGGCCCCTGATTTCCAAACCCATATCGTCCCTGATGGTCAATCGAACTGAACGTCTTATTGGATTCATAACCATCCATAAACGCACACGGGCCGTAATCAATAGTCTCCCCAGACACTGTGGTGTTGTCGGTATTCATAACGCCATGGATAAATCCAAGTTGCATCCAGTGAGCGATCAAAAGCGCTTGACGTTCAATTACGCTGTTCAGCAGGGACCGATAGGGGGTCTCTGACTCCTTGGCCTCCGGATAGTGCCGCTCGAGCACATAGTCAGCAAGGACCTTCAAGTTCTCAACGTCCCCTTGAGCCGCAAACAACTGAAAAGTTCCTACCCGTACAAACGACTGCGCCACTCGAGTCAAAACACCACCGGCTATCATTCCTTCTCGCAGCACGTTCTCGCCCGTAGCCACTGCGGCTAGCGCCCGCGTCGTGGGCACACCCAACGCAGTCATCGCCTCGGATACGATGTACTCTCGCAAAACAGGTCCCAGCGCTGAACGGCCATCGCCACGACGCGAGAACTGAGTGGGCCCAGAACCCTTCAGCTGAATGTCATAGCGCACACCGTCGGCACCGATAACCTCGCCCAGCAGTACCGCTCGCCCGTCACCCAACTGAGGTGAAAACCCACCAAACTGATGGCCCGC
>JABHUV010000142.1 GCA_018658605.1 Planctomycetaceae bacterium
GGAATCACTGGGCAACAACATGGCGTCGTATTAGTCGACCAAAATCTGCAATGCGTCACACCCTATATCAACTGGCAAGACCGCCGTGGGGAATTGTCTGCAAGCGACCTAGATGGTAACCATAACACATTTATCGATTTTGCTCACGGTCTTATCGGTACCAATGCACAACAGCGGAATGGCTGCCAACTAGCAACGGGTTATATGGGCTGCACGCTCGCTTGGTTACATCACTATGATCGTTTGCCTAGTGGCGATAACACTGCCGCCTTTATTATGGACTATGTCGCGGCAACATTTGCTGCAAGTCGAATAGTCAGCAGTCCGAGTAGTGCAGCCAGCAGTGGCATTTTTGACATACATCAACAAGCTTGGAACTTAAACGCCATCAACGCCTTGGGACTATCTTCAGATGTTTTTCCTGCGATCGGCAAAGCTACTGACGTGCTTGGTACTCTCAGCGAAGAATGGGCGACGACCATGCACTTGCCAGAGGGCATTCCAGTCTTCGTGCCCAGCGGCGATAATCAATCGAGTTTTGTCGGCACCGTAACGGATTCCAAAACACAATTGCTTATCAACGTCGGAACGGGCGGACAAGTTGCTATGTACAGCGAGATCGCCGCATACCATCCGGATTTAGAAATACGACCATTTCCATTGGGTGGGTATTTGCTCGTAAACGCGGGGTTGTGTGGGGGCCGAAGTTTTGCAGAACTCGAAAGATTTTTCGCAACAACCATAGGGGAGTTCACCGGCAGTATCCCAAGTGAAAGTTTGTTTAATCAAATGTGTGAACTAGCTAGCGAGGTTCCCGCCGGATCCAACGGTTTGCGATGCTCACCGTTATTCACCGGCACACGCAGTCGCCCGGAACTACGAGCTTCTTGGGAGAACGTTGGACTAGATAATTTTACCGCAGGACATCTTATTCGAGCATTGCTGGAGGGTATGGCTCGAGTGTTTGGCGACGGATATGCAATGATGAAAGAGGTTACAGGATGCGAAATGACTCACATTGTCTGTGCAGGAAACGGTTTGCGCGAAAATGCTCTGCTCCGTGAATGCGTTGAGCTAGAACTTCAGTTGCCACTACAGATAACCGCCGCGCAAGAAGAAGCTAGCATCGGTGCAGCTATGATCGCAGCCACCGGACTGGAGTCCGAGGGCTGAGGGACGGACTACTGAAAATCGATCATCCATCACCACCTCTAACGGTGATCCCAATGGCTATATAAAACGTCCGTTAAGCGTTTCACAATATCTGGATTTGTTTTCGCTAAATTATCGAGTTCGTGTGGGTCTATTGTCAAATTGTATAATTGCGGATCTGCCGCTTTGTCGACATGGGTTGCTTTATATCGATTCACGATGCCGTCATAACTCAACAACAACTTGTAGTCACCTTGGATAACCCAGCGATAAAGTAACGTCTTGTTGATGTCATCCAAATCGATAATGTCATGCGCATAGGATTCACCAAACAGAGATTGATGGCCAGCAATAGTGTTTTGAGCGACGGCAACGAGATTTTTGCCAGCCATCGCCGAAGTTGGCTGCGAGCCACAAATTTCTAAAATAGTTGGCACAATATCAATACTACTCACAAGTTGTCCCCGCATTCCAGGCCTCACGTGGCCGGGCCACCGCACCATTATCGGCGTGCGCGTACCGCCTTCGTTAGCGGTCTGTTTCGAGCGGGGAGCATATTGAGTCCTCCAGCCTGCTGGCAGTTTCATGTCTGGCGTCCGTTGAATCCAGCCATTGTCGGTCACATAAATAATCACCGTATCCTTACGCAATCCCTGTTGATCAACAAAACCGAGGAGCTCACCACAGGTTTCATCGAACCAATCACACATGGCGTAGTACTTTGCTAGTTGCACCGACCGTTGTCCATCATTGTACTTATCTAAGATTCGTTTTGGGGGATTGTGTGGAGTGTGTGGCAGGAACGGCGCGTACCAGACAAAAAACGGCTTCTCTTTTGACTGGGCTTCTTCAATAAATTCTTTAACTGGCGCCAAACCTTCACGTCCAATCTTGAGCCCCAAGTCACCGTGCCGACCACCCCGCGTTGGATCGCCATGAGTCATTCCATGCGTAAAGCCAGCGCGACTGTAGTGACCTTCCCACCACTTGCCGCTCTGATGGCTCAGATATCCTTGCTCGCTTAATAATTGCGGGACAGTTGCATGTTTATCAATATTTGCAATCAGTTTATTTCGTAGTGCCTGATATTCGCCAGGCTTTGCACCGGGTCCTAGCGGCGCTGGATCATTACCGACGATGTGGTGTTGATGCGGGTACAAGCCCGTAATCAATGTGGCCAATGAACTGCGACATAATGCCTGCGGAACATAACCGCGTTTAAATGTAGCGCTTTCTCGAGCGAGCTGGTCTAGGTGCGGTGTTTGAATTACTGGATGTGCCATGAACCCGTAATCGGTAAACGCTTGGTCGTCTGAAATTAACAAAATCACATTTGGCTGAAAGGACGCTTTAGGTGGACTCGGTTTTCGAAGTGGTACAACGGGCGGCTTCTGGGCGGGTGGTTTTTTGGCCGCCCGTAAATCAGCCCGCGTGGGAATTAGCTCATGGCTGTATTCACCACCATAGGATTCTCTCAAGACCGCATTTCGCTTCCGCATTTGTTGCAAACGATCTTGATGCTCGGGGTCCTTAGCCAGATTCCGCAACTGATCAGGATCTGTTTGCAAGTCATGCAAAAACTCGAAATCATTCTCAAAATAACTCGCATAAACCCAACGCTGCCCTCTAACACCTTCCCATTTTGGGATGCGGCCAGGTACGTGAAACAGATGTTCACAAAAGAAATCCTGACGCCAGGAATTTAATCGTCGCCCAGCAACTAATGTATTCAACTCGCGGCCTTGGTATTGTTCCGGCAAATCGATCCCGGCAGCCGCCACAAAGGTACTCGCAAGATCTATATTCAACACGACCTCGTCGCGAACCTGCGGTTTGAGATCACCACGCGGATCATGGATAATCAATGGGACCCGCAGCGACTCTTCGTAATGAGACCATTTTCCAGCAAAGCCTCGCTGGCCCATGTAATAACCATTATCGCCGGTGTATATAACAATTGTATTTTCAGCTAGGCCTGCCTTTTCAAGTGCTGCCGCCACTCTGCCCACCACGTGGTCAATTCCGCTGAGCATGCGATAATACGAACGTATGTTTTTATCATATTTTTCGGCTGTGTCCCAACGCCAAAAATACCGTTCGCGATTTAGGCTCGTGCGAAGAAATTCCGGTTGGCTTGCAAATATGGCTGGATCCGAAAGACGTGGCGGAGGGATCTCACCATCACGGTACATTCCATCAACAACTTTGGGCCAAGGAAAATGGTCAACTTTATCTCCATCTTCCGCATGAGTTGCATTGAAGCTAATTGACAACATGAACGGCGCATCACCGCTACTCTGAATAAACTCAATGGCCGCATCCCCTGCTAGTTGAGTCGTATGGCGCAGCGTACCGTCGGGCTGCTTTTTAAAATAAGGCCCGCGGTTTATTGGTCGGAAGAAGTCAAAAGCCTGATCGGTTCCACCCTGGAATCCAACTCCAAACTTACCCACAAAACCTGTGCGATAGCCGTTTGCTTTGAGTACCGCTGGGTAACTGTTCTTTACAAGGTCTTGAGCGATCGGAGGAGTACCGAAGGTATAGTGATGGGTGCGTTCGACAAGTCCCGTAAAAATAGACGCGCGGCTCGCCGCACAAATAGAAGTCGTGACAAACGCATTTGTAAATCGAGTGCCGGCAGCAGCGAGTTTGTCGATATTGGGTGTTTTTGTTATCGGGTGTCCATAGCAACCAAGTTGGTCATTGCGCTGATCATCCGCTAGGAAAAATACAATATTAGGCTTTTTCGCAGCTAGCAGTGAATAACCACTGCTAGTGACAAACACAAAAACGCACAACGCATATAACAACCGCTTATAGAAACTAGACATTTCGCTTGTACTGGCAATGAATGCCGGCTCCTTGTTTGAATTACATAATCCGCATGTGCAGTCGTTCTCTATCATCTACAAAGACACACAAATCATTCGCTGCTTGAGACGTTAGCGAATCGTGAGACGTTCTTCCCAGCCTTCATGATATTCTCGCTTCCAGAGTGCGGCTGCTTCTTTATCGCCAAGCACGCGCCCCGTTTCTGTATCACAATCTATCACTCGACCAACACGGTGAGCAATGTTCCCTAAATGACAGAGCAGGGTACTGCGGTGTCCGATCTCGATTTCAGCGTTTAACTTGGAGCAATCTCCAGCTTGAATGCTCTTGATGAGGTTATCCACATGTTCTGGCTGACCTTGGCCGCTACTGGCAGTCTTAACCTCTTTGTTACTGCCGTCCTTAACCGTATATCCACCGGCGCTGTGGAATTCGAGAGAGCCTTTATCACCATAAACGGTAACAAATCCGTTACCATTTCGATTGCAACTGCTGCCTAACCAAGTCACATGCCCTTTGTCACCGAATTCATAAGAAACAGCATTGGTATCTGGGGTTTGCTGGTCATCGTCGAAGTAGTAACGATCACCAGTGGAAGTAACACGAGTTGGGAATTCTGCTTGCAGCGCCCAACGTGCCATGTCTAAGGTGTGGATCCCATTATTACCAAGTTCGCCATTGCCATAATGCCAGAACCAGTGCCAATTGTAATGCACACGATTGTCGACATAGGGTTGTCGCGGAGCGGGACCTTGCCAGCGTTCATAATCAATATGTGCTGGGACTTCCGCTGGTTTGCCTGTACCAATACTGCCACGTTGGCTGAAGTAATAACAGTTCACCGCATGTACTTTTCCAATGCCACCGCTGTGAATCAACTCCATCCCTTCGATAATCGCGGGACTGCTGCGACGTTGGGTACCAATCTGAACACACACGTTATTTTTACGAGCCGCGGCAATTTGTTGTTCACCTTCCCAAGGATTTTGGCAACACGGTTTTTCAACATACACATGTTTACCAGCTTCTGCTGCAACGATAGTAGCGGGGGCGTGCCAATGGTTTGGTGCGGCACACACCAAAATATCAATTTCGTCATCCGCAATAATATCTTCCCACTTGGTAATCGCCTTGGGTGTATATCCAACGGCTCCTTGGACTAGCTTTGCAGCACTAGCAGCTCGCTGGCTATCCACATCGCACACGTACTTCACAACTACATCCGCATGTTTAGCAAACGTATCCACCAAACTCCGGCCACGTTGCATCCCCATTACGCCAACGACGAGTTTACCATCTGCTTGTTTTGCATTTACCGTGGTCGATGCAACCGCAGTTGTGGCCACAGCACTCGCTGCTAAAAAATCGCGCCGCGGCATATTTTGTTGGGACGTGTTATTCAGTTTTTTCATCTTCCTGCCTCGAGTTAATAGCTCAAAATATTTTTTTATAGGAACGCAATCACTAAATGGGTCACATTAACCCATCAGTTCGCGGATTGGCGTCGGGTCACTAACAATATGTGTAGGCCTGCCCTGTGGAGTATACAGCAGTTTGGCAGGGTCTATACCAAGTTTAGCATAAACCGTAGATACAAAATTTTCGGGGCTCTTTACATTTTCAAAGGCGGAATAGCCCTTACGGTCTGTGGCACCGACAACAACACCACCCGGAGTGCCGCCACCTGCCATTAACACACTCATCGCATTAGCCCAGTGATCCCGACCGGCAGTCGTTTGACCCGACAAGGTTGACAGCTTTGGGGTCCGTCCGAATTCACCCAAGGCTAACACCAATGTATCTTCCAGCATTCCGCGTTCATCTAGGTCTTCAATGAGCGTCGCTACCGTTTGGTCCCAGGGCGGCAATCGCGTACCTAGTGCGCCAAACAAATTCGAATGGCTATCCCAACCACCGTCGTAGACGGTGACAAACGGTACGCCTGCTTCGACCAGTCGACGCGCAAGTAAGCATCGTTGGCCGAATGAGTTACGATAATATCGATCCCGCATTTCGTCCGGTTCTAGCGAAATATCAAAAGCTCGCTGTGCCTCCGGTGATGTAACTAAATTCAGCCCTTGTTCATAATAATCATCTAAGGCCGCAGCCGGATCGCCGGACGATGCATTATTTAAACGCTGCATTTTATCAAGTAACACTCGAACATCGCGTCGCGATTGAAAATCACCGTCGGTTAGACCTTTAGGTATGGCAACATCGCGCACTCGAAAATTCGATTGGTGGGGATCATCCGCAACAACAAACGGCGCATGATTGGCACCAAGGAAGTTAGGACCGCCACTACGCGACATGCGGGGCATCGAAAAGTAGTTGGGCAGATTGTTTTGACCACCTAATTCGTGACTAACCACCGATCCCATGCTCGGGTGGAAACTAACAAATGCTCCACATCCCACGGGAATACGCGGCGGAGCACCGGTTGTCATATAGTGATTGCCGGCTCCATGATTCCCTTGGTTGTGGCGGATGGAACGAATCATCGCATATTTATCACTAATCGCGGCTAAGCGTTTCATGTGTTCCGAGTAATGGATGCTGGTGTTACAAGTCGCGACCGTACCAAAATCACCTCGGATTTCGGCCGGAGCATCGGGTTTGGGATCAAACGTTTCAAAATGCGTGGGGCCACCATCCATCCAAATCAAAATACAACGTTTAGCCGACTGTCGACGCGGGCCATCGGCTACTGCAACAGTTTGATTGCGCAATGCGTTTACTAAGCCACCACCAAATAGACCGCCCAAGCCTAATTTAAGAGAATGGCGCCGAGTAATTCCGGCACAGTTCGAATATTTATTCATGATTTTTTTTGCCAATAGCTTGTAAAGACGATTGGGGATCTCTCTCTATATAATATCGGATAATCCGCCGCTGGGCGAAGGTTAATCCTGCACGTATTTTCCAAATTCATTCCCCATTAGGACTATTTGGACGTTATCTACCAAAACTTTACTACTCTGCTTTGGGCCACAAAGCATACCCCGCAACCTTGGTGCGCACTTGCCACAATGTCTTTCCAGCGGTGATATATAGCGTTTTCATGTCCGAGCCGCCAAAACAGCAGTTGGTAATCATATCCTCGGGAACTTTGATTACTTCCAACAGCTTACCTGCTGGAGAAAACACATAGACACCAGCGGTATTGTCGAGGTTTTGTAGTGGGTATTTTCGGTTCGCTCCGGCGGTCACATATAAGTTGCCGCCACTATCCATGCACATACCATCGCCGCCACGACCTGCGCCAAAATCATGTAATTCGCGCGGTTTACCGGTCGCGAGTCCTGCGTCATCTAAAGTAAACGCCCACAGCTTTCGTTGCGGCACAGTTGGGTTGTTGTCGACGACATAAAGCGTTTTTTCGTCTTGTGTGATTGAGATGCCATTCGGGCGAGAGACTGTTTTATTATCCAGAATACGAACTAAGCCTGTACCATCTGAATTCACTCGATAAACACCTTCTACTTTCAGCTCTAGCATACTGCGATCAGGGGAATAATATGGATCGGTAAAGTAGATTCGGCCAGATTTATCAATACATAAGTCATTGAGGCTGTTGAAGCGATCGCCTTCATAGTTATCCACTATAACCGTCTGCTTTTTGCTGATTGGATCAATACGAACCAATCGTCGCCCACCGAGGCCACCTTTTTCATTCCCTTGGCATGCAATCAAGAACCCATGAGCATCAAACATCAGTCCGTTTGATCGACCACTGGGGTTTAAAAAGGTATCCGCCACGGCGGCCCCAGGTGCTAAACGTAAAATGCGATTGTTTTGGATGTCGGTATAGAATACTGAGCCATCGCGATGATAGGCAGGTCCTTCTGTAAATACCAATTCGTTTACGGAAGTCACCTCTGATTCGACGATGCTCGATTCTTGAGCCCCAAGTGAATACCAAGAACACACACTCAACAACACCGCCAACACACTTATTTTTTTGATCATCATCGACAATCCTCTACATTAAATAGACCTATTTACATCACATCTATTTTACAACGGATTGAGCGCCGATATTAGTAGTGCAGCGATGCGGATTAATGTGAATGAGAAACTCGGATTACGCTCATATCAAACGTGCCGTCATCATGCAAATCAATGACGCGAAACCCTGGCGGCAAGTCTTCCGTCGCAAACTCCTTTGAGTTCATTTTGAATTGGACCGATGTGCTGGGTGTCGTAACAACCGTCGCTTGAAATAGCTCCGTTTGATAGTCCTGATGCACATGTCCACACACCACTAACTTGATCTGCTCAAATCGCTCGATCAGATTAGCAAACGGAATAAAAGAAAGCAGGCCCAATTTATCTACCCATTCGCTGCCTACAAAGACGGGTGGATGGTGCATAAACAATGCGGTCGGTTGGTTTGAAGATTCTAAACGACTCTCTAACCATTCCCATTGTGGTCCAGTCAAGTCACCTTCAACAGCGCCATCTAAAAGCGTGTCGAGCCCAATCAATTGCCACGCACCCACTTCATCGGTAAAGGTTACCGCTGAGGGACAGCCGTTAATCCGATCACCGAATGCCTCCCGCATTCCGTCACGCATGTCGTGATTGCCCGGTATCACACGTAGTTTGTCTTCCCACGGTGTCAATATTTCCCGAACCATGTGATAGGCATCTGGCCCTTCTTCATGGACCAAATCACCCGTAACAATCATGCGATCACATTCCATATAGCTGTCTTGGATGAGTCGCAAGACGCGTTTTAGCGAATCGTGAGTCCGACATCCAAGCAATTCCTCTGATGGGTCTGTCGAAAGGTGGGTGTCGGTGATTTGTACGATTCTCGCCACGGTCGGATTCCTATTTTTCCGGCTCTCCCTCGTTGGGAACCGTTGTTATAAACAATGGTTGGCTACTATACGTCGCTTTCATAACAAAATTTAGCGATATATTTGCCATCACGCTCACTTGTTGTCTTTCAACCTTTTCTATTTTATCATCGGCAATCAAAGTAATATGACCTTTGGTTTCTTTGCCGGTAATTAAGATTTTACTTTTGCTGCCATCCAGCGTGACACCCTTTGGCAATGTATCTCCCCAAACTGAGCTGAGATGTTTGAAGAGTACATCTAAAGAAATATTTTTGTCAAATCCTTCTGCGCGAATCATTTCAACATCAATCCGCACAGCCTCGCCTGGCCTCAGCGTAATTTCTTGCGTGCTCAATTTCAAAGATTGAATATCGCTGGGTGTCTGAACCGAAACCGTATGCACCTTTACCGGAAAGTGATTGCGGCCACCGCCGGGCATATACGTTTCTTGATGCGCAAGGGCATCCACTTCAACTACTTCTTCAGCGTCGCCGTCCACCGCAGTACCATAGATTCGCACGTTGGCCGCCCCCAACGGAGCATTCTTCGCCGCTTGGAAAATAATACATCCGTCCGCAGCATCCGCAAGAATCCGGCCTGCAAACGCGGTCACGCCTGTTGGCATCCCCGAAACATGAAGCTGCACTTCACCAGCAAAGCCGTTGAGTCGTTTTACGCGGCAAAATACAACACCTCCCGTACCTGGGGCAGTCAGCGTTTTGGCAGTATCCAATAACAGCTCAAACGACGGCTGGCTATGCGCAATCTCCAATGCATAAACAAATTCAGCACCACCGCGCAAGTGACGATCATAAACGGCTATATAGTAGGTGCCGTCGGCGGGTACAACAAAATTCTCGATCCGCGAGTCCCAATAAGTGCGGCGTCCAAACTGAAAATCATCCGCCGTCTTAAGCTGCACACCTGCCGAGTTTTCTAACACAATATAACTATCAAGCATCGATTGTCGACGTCGAGCAATGATCTCAAACGATATCTTGTCGCCCTTTTTAGCTTCGAACTGATAATAGTCGATATCCGCATCACTACTTACGCGACCATTTATGACTGCCGGTATTTGAATTTCCTGAGCATGTTCTTTGTCATTGTTGTCAGCCGCGGACTCCAGCAAGATGGTTTCCTTAGAAACATAAACCGCCACAGGATCAAACACTTGTTGTCCATCCACCAACGACAACATTTGTGGGCCCAACAGCAGACCCGTAGCTGCTGGATCGTAAGTAATCATCGTCGCCGAGGGCACACTCTCGCCAATCAATTTAAACGTCGTGGGCTGCGTCGCAGAAATCGCCAGTGGAAAAACGTTGGTCGCAAAAGGTCGATTCAATACATCAATCGCATAGTTCCAGTATTTGTTACCCGTAAAACGCACATCGCGAACTTCGAGGTAATATTCTCCCGCTTGCTGAAATTCAACCACCATAAACGGATCCGCAGCAAAATAGTTATCATTGGCGGCAATGGTCGACCCCTGACTGTTTTTGACCGTAATCATTGGGTCTGCGTGTTTCTGAAGATCATGAATACGATCTTGCAGTCGCATACAGCGGCAATGAAAAACTAATTGCGTCGGAGCGTCAATCGAAAATTTAAAATAATCGCGGTCTTCACCCTTTTCGATCACACCGGTAAGCGTTGCTGGGATTTCAAAGGCCACCGCGTTTTCTGACGAATCTGATTTGATATCTTCAAAAACTACTTTGTCCCGTGTCACAACAATTTGCCCAACGGTGCTCACTCCGCGTGGAGTCAACAACTTGAACTCTCTGACTCCCGGAGCAGCGTCAGGCGTTGCGGTAAATTTAATTTTGAGTGTGGTGAGCGACGGTTCCGTCGGTTTTTCACCCTCTTTTGCCGGAGGCAATTCCGGATGAACAACTTCTCCAGTCAATCCCTCGCCCGAAATGATAACTCGGGTCGCTCCCCACATGCTATAGCGTGATTGAACTTCAAGTTCGCCAGTTGTGCCGATTTGGATCGCGATTGGTTGCAACGTCATCAACATTGGATACGATGTCTGCGCTTGTACCCCAATTGCAAACAACAGGCCAATTAATGTCCCAGCGAGTCGTTTCACGGTCATCACTCCTCAAAAATAACAATCTTCTGCTATTGGATATAAATGAATTGTTTGGAATTGATTAGTGCCCACAATACGTCTTCGCAACCTTCTTTCATTGTAGGCGCGTCCGAAACAATCTGTTTACACAGTATCTGTTCATCCGGCGTCGCCGCCCGCGACAGCGTCGCCATAAAAATATGAGCAATGACCTCCTCAACAGGAGCTTCCGCTGTTAGCAATTTCCCTAAATGACTCTGCGGGTCACTAATTTTCTTGGCGATTGTATCTCCGTTGAGTGTGTGCAACGCCTGTGCCAAATTCTCATCCGGTGCTCGCTCGCACTCACAAACACTCACTCGTAGCGGCTTTCCGAATGTCTTCAGAAAATAGTTCGGGTAATTCGTATCTGGTAGTTCAATCGCCAATGTTCCCGGGGGCAAATCCTTAAACTTTGTTGCCGTTCCCGTCGCGGTGTTGATCGCATCAAGCATTGATTCGGCTGGTATTCGTTTTGCGTGATAAAATGCGTAGTACTTACCTGCCGAGGCATTCATTTCCGTAGGCTTGGAACCTAGTTGGTATGTTCGGGACGTCATAATGAGCCGTATCAATTGCTTTAAATCGTAACCGCTTTCTTCAAACGAAGTAGCCAGTGCTGTGAGCATCGCTTCATTGCTCGCTGGATTCGTAGATCGCATATCATCAACAGGCTCTACAAGCCCTCGTCCCATCAAATAGCGGACATAACGATTCACCACACTTTTCGCAAACCATTTGTTCTCAGTAGACGTGAGCCAGGACGCCAGCGGAATTCGGCGGTCCAGCGAATGCTCAATAACATCGCCATGTAAGACCGTCGGTTTCATTGTTTCACCCGTGCGTGGATGTCGTACGTCACCTGTTGGATTAACAACAACGACTCGTTCTCGACCAAACAACCCAAACTCTTCGCTGCTCTTGGTGCCTACTCGCGAGAAGAAAGCTGCCATGCCATAGTAATCCGCTTGGCTATAGCTTTCGAATGGATGGTGGTGACACTTGGCACACTCAAGCCGAATACCCATAAATAACTGCGTTGTTGCCTCAGTTAAGTCAGATGAATTCTTATTAATTTGATAGTAATTCGCTGGACCGTTCATATACAAAGATCCGCGAGCCTGAATGAGGTCTTTCACAAATTCATCAAATCCTCGATTAACTCGAAACGATTCGCGGATCCAATTGTGTAGTGACCACATCCCTTGTTCCCCGAGCGTCGCGGAGCTGTTGCGAATCAGGTCCGACCATTTAAGAGTCCAATAGGCCGCAAAACGATCATTAAAAACATCCTGTCCCGGATCGCCCGTTAGACCTAATAGTTGGTCTATCAACTTGGTCCGCTTATCAGGGTCGTCCAAATCCAAAAACTGCTGTGTCTCGACCGGTGTCGGCAAGCCACCGATAGCGTCGAGATAAGCGCGGCGGATAAATGTTGAATCATCACAAAGCAGAGAGGGCTGGATTCCTAGTTCTCGGAATTTATCTCCCGCAAATTTATCCACTATGTTGTCTTGCGACCATTCCTGCAAATCTACATCTGCACTATAGGGAATCGTCACCATAACCGTCGTGGCTTGGCCCTCAAACCGTACCATTACGCCAGTTTGGCCTCGGCCCAATGTTTCGACTAAGCCGGCAGTTGAAACCTTCAAGAGTCCATCATCCAAGGAATCATATCGAGCCAACGCGGTTACGTCTCGCGTTGCTCCATCGGTATAGGTTGCCGTTATTTGAAGCTGTTGCGTGGCACCAACTTCCGCAACACGTCGACCTGGCGTAGCCACTAGGTCAACCACTGCCGGTGAGTCCTGCGCGGGACCTTGAGCACCACCGCTAACCCATTGAACCAATGTGTCGTACATCACTGAACCAACTTTGAGTCGCTTACCACCACCGTGAGGCAGTTGCGCTGTGGGTTTCAAAACAAACAGGCTATTCTCAGGACGAATATAATCCACGCGTCGCTGAAGTTGATCTTTTACAATCGATGAAAAATCTTTGCTCGGATCATAGCCAAAGACTGACAGCACAAATCCTCCCTTGCCATGCTGACTCGCATGACAAGCTCCCATATTACAACCCGCTTTGGAAAGAACTGGCTGGACGCTGTAGTGGAAATCTAACTCCGGGCTTTGGATAATGTCAGAAACAATTACAGTAACAATCCGCTTGCTACGGCCTACTCGGATTTGAATCTCTGCGGTGCCATTAGCAACGGCTAATAACAACCCCGTTTGATCTACTGAAACAACATCTACATTTGAGGACGTATATTTCGCCATATGGGTTAAATCAGCGCTATCTATCTGAATTTCACCCGACTTCGTCGCCGTGACAATTAACTGGGTCTGAGCAAAGTTACCTTCCAGTAATACTTCGCGCGGCAACACGGTAAATTTAGCTGCCGCCATCGCCTCACCGGTAAACATAGCCAGCGAGAAAACACTCAGAGCCATAATCATCGTGTAGTATTTATTTTTCATTGTTTGGTACGTTTACAATGGTTTATTATGTGCCCGCTAGCCTTGATCGTTAATTCAACGCCCAGGCAATCGCATTCTTTAACAACACATTCATGGATTTTGTGTCAAAATCTTTGATATGTCCGAGGGATGTATAAAACGCTCGCCCTCCAAAAATCGTCTTATTTGTCCAGGCGATTGGTTCCATCGGTTTGTCAGGGATTGTACCTGACAATATCGCCTGTGTAGAACTTGACAACGGGTTTACTTGATACAGCGACCCTATCGTGGTGAAATTTTGCAGATCGACACCATTAAGAATTTCGTGTTCGCAAAGCGCCGCGACGGTTGTCGTTTTGCCGTTACCGTGGTGATTCGCATAATTGCCTCCCCAAATTTCTTGATCAAATTTCTCCCAAGCCACGAGTCCTTCCGGCGGCGATTCGCCGCGCAACGAGAACGCATGGTTCGCTGTTCGAATACCAACCACAGGTTTGCCATTTTCAATATGCTGTCGGACTGCCTGTAATTGGTCCTGTGGAAGAACTCGGCGGCGAATGCTAATTAGTAGTAAATCCGCCTGTGTGATTGCAGGGACCGAATTGGGTAAAGCATTACGTTCACCTTGGCCATCCTCGTCACAATGAACAATCGTCACTTTGTAATCTTTCCCCAGATGCTCTAGAGCAAATCGCGGCAATGATTCATTGGTTCGATACTCACGTTCGGCAATCAAGATAACAACATGTTTTCTGGTATCCGTTGCATACACAAACGGCTTTCCGCCAAGAATTTGATCGCTCGTTATCGTCGGGCAAACCCATTTTTCAATATGCTCAACGATTAAATCGGTTCCAGTGAAATGACTCACAAACGGTTTCATTTTTGGGTTGTACATCGTGTCAGTCAAATCACGGCAGAGTACTACATTCATCCCATTTTGTGCCATTTGGCGTAACCCAAAAGGTCGACCCAACACACACATGTTTGTATGCACACCAACAAGCACAACATTTTTGATTCCTGCTTGTTGCAACACATTCCAAATTTCCTCGCCATTATCACTAATCACATCTTTATCGTTAATCTCGATCAAGTCTGTTTGTTTTGTCCACGGACTACGCGGATTGAGTCCCATGCCCGTTAGTTTCTTGGCCCAAGCAGCATGCTCCTCTAAGTCGTCATCCTCGCCACCATCAGTTTGGTCGATTGGATAGGTGCCTTTTTCTTCGGACGGAATGCTGTAGCACCATTTGCCGATTTCGGCTGGCAAATTATCAGCCGCTGGAGCATTCAATGCTCTAGCTCGAGCTGGATGATCCTTATAGGGCGCCATACAAGAACTTGGTGCATGAATAATGAGAGCGCCCTGTCGGCGAGATTGTTTGAGCAGCTTATTCAAACGGGGGGCCATTTCTGTACCGCGGCGAGTTGCATTCAGGCAGTGGTGAAGATCCCACATGTCGCAAACGATTACTGCGGTTTCGCTGGCTTTCCATTGCTGTTGATCATAGCGAGCCTGAAAGCGTATGTTTTCGTCCGACGTTGCCACTTGCGACCGCAATGTCAAACCAAAATCAGATCGTTCAGCAGCAGATGCCGAAAAGTTCACGGTAACACCCAATAGTAATAAATAACACCAACGCATGACCATTTTCCCCTTATCAATTTATCTAATTTGCGAACCAGCGCTGTCCCTAAATATACCACGCACCTCTTAAACTAATTCACCAATTAGCGAGCCTTGGTCTAAGAGATACAGCGGGCGTCCCGTTGGATCTCTAATCGTCACTCGATCCGCGGTGATACCTAGATTATGGTAAAGCGTGTACATAACATCTTGATAGTGAACCGGTCGACTAGTGGCTTCCCCAGCCGTGCGGTCCGTCGAGCCAATCACTTGCCCGCCGTGCATTTTACCACCGGTCATAATCGCAGGGCTAACTCGAGGCCAATGATCGCGCCCACCATTTTCATTGATTTTCGGTGATCGTCCAAATTCGCCCCATAAGACAATCGATACATCATCAAACATACCGCGATCTTTCAGATCATTAATAAATGTCACGATTGCATGGTCAACAATTGGCAATGTATACCGCATGCGACTAAAGTTTTTACTGTGTGTATCAAAATCACTAAACGTGACGCTGACACACCGCACCCCAGCTTCAATCAACCGTCGAGCGATCAACAGCTTCAGCGCCGCTTTCGGCTCGTCAGCTGTGGCATTTCGATAGCCCGCGGCGGCGTGAACTGGCGTGTAGCGTGACACCATCTTGGGGTCTTCTTTGGATAAATCTAATGCGTCGGCAAATGTGCCTGACAGTAAAATGCCCGTTGCTTGTTGCGAAAACCGATCCATGGCGGCCATCATTCCACTACCATCCGCCTCGCGACGAATTGAATCCAAGCTCTTGAGCAACGAGTTACGATCATGTAGCCTATCCGCATTGAGCTCGGCATTGAGTGACAAGCTAGTTGTATGATTGGAACCTAGTCTTGCTAATTCACCTTTCATCCCAGTTTCTAAAGGACGATCAAACATACTCGACAAATCCGGCCGAAACGGCTTGTAGGCGGGTCCTAAAAACCCTGGGCGAGCGCTGTTACGAACCAACGGACGCCCTTGCATTAAATCAACAAACGTTGGTGCCGGGTCGGACACTCGGCCAAGTATCTTACTCAACACACAACCCACAGCTGGATGTCCACCCATACTAGATTTTTCGTTGGCATTAAATCCTGATTGACATTGAAATGCATCGTGTCGACCTGCCGAACCAATCAGACTACGAATGAAGGCAAAATCCTCTGCTTGAGCGGCCATGTTCGGTAACAGTTCACTGATTTGAATGCCCGCTACAGAGGTTGAAATTGGCTGAAACTCGCCCCGTGTCTCTCGCGGGCCGTCTGGCTTCATATCAATCGTATCCATCTGAGGCGCACCGCCATCGAGATGAATATTGACGATGGCTTTGTTAGAGGATCCAACGCCTGCGGCAGCCTCAGCCCGCAATAAATCTGCCAAACTCAGTCCAACAACCCCTGCGGAACCAGCGGTCAAAAATTCGCGCCGCGTTACTCCATCGCAATGAGTTGCTGCGTTTCCTGTGAGTTTAAACATAATATCGGATACCTATTAAATCTGCTCTGGGCACTATGCCCACTCCCTGATTGGGCGGCCTTCAATAAGACGTACCGGGCGACCATCGGGTGCGTTGGCGATTAAGTCTGTAGGCAAGCCTAATTTACTGTATACGGTCGCAGCAATATCGTCCGTAAAATATTCATCTTTCGAGACGTATCCGCCTTCGGCATCTGTCGCGCCGAGTATCGTACCGGCTGGGATGCCGGCGCCAGCCATCACAGCAAATCCTGCTGTCGACCAATGATCTCGCCCGCTCGCGGAATTGATTTGCGGGGTACGTCCGAAATCGGTGAACCAACAAACTAATGTCGTGTCGAGCATCCCGCGGTCTTCGAGGTCAAGCAGCAATTGTGGCAAACCTTGATCGACAGGTGGAATACGTGTTTTTAGGCCTGTAAAATTGTTGGCGTGCGTGTCCCAACCACCATCAGTAACCGTGACGAATCGAACACCAGCTTCAATTAGTCGCCGTGATAGCAAACAGCTTTGACCAAAGCGGTTTTTGCCGTAGGCTTCCCGTAACTTGGCATCTTCTTTTTCTAAATCAAATGCTTGTTTGGTTTCCGGCGCGGTGATCATGTTGATGGCCGCTTCATAATGTTCGTCGAGAGCCGTAAATGCCGTCTGTTGGATGTCCGTGTTGCGCTGCAACGCGTCAAGCCGCGCCAGGGCGCTCTTGCGACGATCAATGCGTGCAAAGGAAACGCCGCTCGGCGGAGTGATATCCCGCACACTAAATTTGTCAGCATTGGGATCCGCATCGATTTCAAATGGCATGTGCTCCAATCCCAAGATGCCAGAACTGCCGCCACCAAATCGACGATCCACATTCGTGCCTAGTTGAATAAATGGCGGCATCGCTGTGTGAAATCCGTGATAGTGACTCATCACACTGCCAAAGGTTGGATAGGCCACCGCCTGATTGAATTTGCGGCCACTCATCACATATTGGTCTGCTGTTCCGTGGCTTCCATTACGTGGATTCCAACCACGTAAAACCGAAAACTTGTCGGCATGTTTGGCGAGGTTAGGACAAATCTCTGTAAATTTGACTCCAGGAATTGCCGTGTCTATGACATCGTACTCGCCGCGAACGCTCGTAGGAGCATCTGGTTTGGGGTCTAGCGTGTCATGATGACTTGTCCCGCCTCGAGTCCAAATCAAGATGCAATTTGTGGGCAATTTATTGGTTGTCGCAGCGGCCTGCTGGAGATATGTCGACAGTGACAACCCGAGGCCTCCGAGGGCACCGATCTGCAAAAAACTGCGGCGATTTACACCGTCACAATAGTGATCTACTTGATGTTCTACAGCCATTGGCTAGCTATCCTTAATTGGTTTTTAATCGTTGTCCAACGCTCTATTGTTCGCCCACTCCATTATTTGTCCGCCAAACTACAACTTAAACTCTTGTCCTTCATATCGTACATTTTATCAAAGGACTAAATTGCCAACTAGAAGAATCCTGCTCCAGTACCACCCAAATATTAATACAACACACCAAACAGCCCTAATGTGGGGGGGATTTGGTCGTTTTTGACTTATTGCCTATTATTTTTTATCCGTAAATCAAGCAATTAACTCCGTTACGAGCTGACTTTTATCTGTTTCAATTAACTTGCGGCTACGTCCATTATGTTCAAACGTCAGACGCTGATGATCTAATCCAAATAGATGCATCAATGTATGGTGGTAGTCATAGTGGTTTACAATTTGCTCAACCGCTTGATGACTAAACTCATCGGTCATCCCATGTACATGGCCAGCTTTGAATCCACCGCCGGCAACCCACATACTAAACCCGTTCGTGTTGTGGTCACGGCCGACATTGGTCGCTCCGGTATCGTTTTGAATGACGGGCAATCTGCCCATTTCACCGCCCCAATGTACGATCGTTTCATCGAGCATCCCCCGTCGCTTAAGATCGCTGACAAGTGCGGCCGATGGTTTGTCAACTTTTTTACAAGCCGCTGGCAAGCTAGTCCTAATCCGACCGTGATGATCCCAAAACTGGTTCTGAGTAAACACTTGCACAAATCGAACACCTCGCTCAACAAGTCGCCGCGCGATCAAACATCGTGTACCAAAATCTTTGGTCACAGGATCGTCCATTCCGTAATGTTTTTTTGTTGCCGCGGTTTCTTGGCTTAAATCCATTGCCTCCACAGCCGACGTCTGCATTCGTGCCGCCAGTTGGTACATATTAATACGTGCTTGATAATCTCGTTCACCTGGTTTTTTTGAAAGGTGTTGCTGATTAAGTCGTTCAAGATAACTTAACAGTTGCTGTTGCGGTTTACCCGCAAGGCGTTTGGGTGGTGTGAGATTCAAAATCCGTGGTTCGGTCGGTCGTATCACCGTGCCCTGGAAGACAGAAGGTAGATAGCCATTATTCCAATTTGCGATTCCGTCAACTGGCAGTTGACCTGGATCTATGAGTGCTAAATAGGATGGCAAACTGTGGGTAGCCGATCCGAGGCCATAGGAAAACCAACTTCCTAATGCCGGCTGCATCGCTATTGTCGTTCCAGTATTCATAGCACGAATACTTTGGCCATGATTATTGACGCCCGTACGCATCGAGCGGATCAGGGTGATATCATCCGCTATCGAACCCATATGTGGAATCA
>JABHUV010000094.1 GCA_018658605.1 Planctomycetaceae bacterium
CTCCGGCAGTAATAACAATTGTTGAATCTAACAAGCCTCGGTCGTGAAGATCTTCCAACAGGGCGGAATAACTACGATCGTAGATCGGTAGTTGCGTATCTAAATGATCGAATATCCCCCAGTGGTGATCCCACGCGTAAATCCCCGTGTCAACGTATCCTTGAATTGTCACGAAACGGACGCCGGACTCCACTAAACGACGGGCCATCAACATACTCTGGCCAACGCGGTTACGCCCATAACGATCACGGAGTGAATCCGATTCTTTGGTCAGGTCAAAGGCCTGTTTTGCAACGCGACTAGTTGCTAGACCTAAAGCCTGTGCAGTGAAATTGTCGTAGGACCGTGCAAAATCCAACTGAGCTTCTGCTTTTCGTTGGTAGCGATCTAAAGAGGACAGCAGGTTTTTGCGATTATAAATTCTCCCGACATCGACATCATCCGGAACGTCAAATTCCCTTACTGAGAAATTGGCGGAGTTTGGATCCTGTGTAACCAAAAAGGGGTCAAAGCTGCGACCGAGAACTCCAGCGTATCCGGGCGCCGTATAGGCAGGGTGCTTCATGTTGCCAAAATGGAAAAACGGCGGAATTGGTGCCTGTTGTCGCTGTTGCTGGCTCAGCACGGCACCGATGCCAGGGCCCTGTAGGTCGCGGTTCACGGGGGAGCCACACATCATGTGAACATCACCTTCACCGTGCTTGGAAGTGTAACTGTGCATCGACCGAATCATCGAGAACTTGTCAGTGTGCTTTGATAAGAGGGGGAGTTGATCGCTAAGTTGAATACCAGAGACGACTGTACTGGCCGGATCGTAGGGTCCTCGTATTTCACGTGGCGCCTCGGGCTTCAAGTCATACATGTCCAAATGACTCGCGCCACCTTGGAGAAACATAAAAATGACGTTGATGTTTTTTCTATCATTGCCACCTGCGGTTGACTCAGCAGCGAGCACGTCAGCCAGTGAAATACCCAGCGGTGACAAAGCGCCCACTGATAGTCCGCCAGCTTGAAAAAACTGGCGGCGACTAAGTTTGGTATTTGCACAAGCCAACGATCGTCTCCTGTTTTTATTCTAAATCACTTTCCCCGTATTATAGCTAACCGCAACAATCGGAGCTAGTTTAAGTTGCCGAGGACTGGTGGACAATATTGAATAGATCAAGGAGTTTCGGAAATGCAATATAGGTGCTTGTTTCCGCGGAGAAACAACTGCTTACCAGCGATCGCGGCAGACGAACTAAAGGTGTCATCCAATTTATTGGAGGCGACGACGTGAAGACCGTTCCCTGGTTTTAAAATCAGCGTCATGCCATCGATACCCGTCACGTAGACGTGCCCCTGCGCTACAACCGGCGAAGCGTAGATTTTAGCTATCCCTGGTAATCGTGTTCGTTCAAGTACTACTTTTCCTGAACTGGAATCAAGCGCGGTCCAAATTCCGCTATTAGACTGATTGAACAATAATGTCCCCTCCAACAATACGGGAGAAGGAACGTAGGGCGTGCCGCGATCATGGGTCCAAAATATTTTTTCGGAATCGGACAGATCACCGGTCTCCGTAATTGGCAAAGACATCGCAGAATGTCCCTTGTAGCCGGTCATCACCAAGACACGATTATCTTCTACAATGGGACAGGGGGTCGCGTTCCCGGTCAGTCCGCTACACTTCCAGATCAAATCACCATTTTCTAGATCGTAACTGCGTACATAGTTCGACGCGCACGTGATCACCTGTACCTTACCGTTGTATTCGGCAATCGCTGGTGTGGCCCAAGTATTGCCCTCTTCGCGGTCGGTTTTCCATATCGTTTTTCCGTTTGACGTGTCGAGGACTTCGATCGACGATTGCCGCTGCTGATCTCGAACAATGATAACTCGATTTCCATGTACGACCGGTGAACAGCCTTCGCCAAGAGCCGCTCCCATATAAACTTTCCCAAGGTCCCGACTCCAAACCGGAGTACCATCCAATTCGTAGACAAATAGACCAGCGGACCCAAACCAGCAATAGACTTTTCCGTCGGCCACAACCGGTGATGCGGAAGCGTAATTATTATCACCATGGTGTCCCTCGTGAGGAACTCTCTGGACGGCGGTCCGTCGCCATTGTTCGTCACCTGTTTCTCGATCCAAACAAATCACCACCCACTGATATTGAGTATTGGGGTGTTTGATCCCGAAAACTCGCATCGGTTGATCTTCTGGTCTGGGCAGTTTGGGATCGACGATTTCTGTGTTGATGGCCGTCAAGATGAAAACGCGGTTACCCCAGACAATGGGAGTTGAACTACCATTGCCATCGATGGCAACCTTCCATTGGATATTTTCTGTTTCGCTCCACTTGACAGGCGGAATTGCCGTAGTGGAGACGCCTGTATTATTGGGTCCGCGCCATTGATGCCAATTGTCCTGAGTCGACTGTGCGGAAAGGCAAGCTGAATGAGACAACAACGCTAACACAAGAATATATTTGAAGACGTTCATAGGGATGCTCAAAAAAGTTGTGTGATAATGATCAAGCCAAGCAACTTCCATTAGAACATGAGCCGCACGCTTCCTACAAAGAATCCGCTCCTCGGCCCTAGAATAGGACATTATATTTACCGATTTTTCCGTATCTCGATCATTTTTTTTCGCCACGATCATCAGACGGGCTTGCCGTTTCTGAAGTACGAATCTCAAATGAGCCCCCTTCGTCACCGGCACCTACCTTGACCTCTACATCACAACCTACTAAAGCGGACAGGATTACACAGACTGTTACGGCAACGTACTTCATCGAAAGACTCCTTACGGTGGGCGGGATTAACGCTGACGAGTGTACTAACCGGATTTTATTGCGTCAAGACAATATCTCTCGTAGCGGACAGTCGGCAACGTTATTTCACAAAAAACCCCAACTCGGCGAACCGAGAAGGGGCATTGATCCAACCGAACCACATAAAGCATTTGTATCGCGTTGTTCAAACAGAATATAAAACCGAAGTCTCATCTATCTCAACATTGCAGGACAGATCATCTAACTCCCGAAAGAGCTCGACAAGGTGTTTGAAAACCGCTAAGCGTTTCTCAAACGCGTCCCAGTCCAGCAACTTTTCTGGCAGAACCAGAGCTATCACCTTCCCGAAAATACTTAGTCGAATGGCTCGCCCCGTTGAGGCGATTAAAGACCGAAGTCAAGTTTATCGTTTGTGGAATAGGGTTGCAAGAAAAAAAACGGAGAACTTGAGATTTATTTTAGTGACGAAGAAAAACGCACAACACCAGCAGAAGTCAAAATGAAAAATCCAACAAATATAATGTCCAATTCTAGGGCCTCGTAGCGGAGTAAATGTAGAGGGGCGGTTCGCCTTACCCTCATGGCGAAAGTTAAAATATCAACAAGAGGTACGCCGGTTGGCCACGGTTCACTGCCTGGCTATACGATTTGTTGGGCAGTGAACAGCCGGTTAAAGAATTGATCCCAACGAAATTGAGCCAATTCAACGCGTTAAGCAATAATACGATTTATTATGTAATTTCAGTACTTTTTACTTTAAACTGTATTAAACCAACTACTTCAAATTCAGTCGGAGAGAAACATTCGCTTAACCGCTATTGCCACCAGCCTGCTTCTGTTTGCCGTACTAGTGACATCGCTGGTAACGGCAGAAACCGAAAACGTAACACGTAAATCTCCGCCCATTAAGACGGCAGATTCTCCCCAACCACCAACCCCGATCAGTCATTCCTCATATATGAGTCCGCATGCGTCTCCCATTGCTCTTAGCAATGGTCACGTTTTCGTCGTCAATACGCCCGACGATACGGTCGATATCATTCAGACCAAAAGCCGGAAAATCGTAGGCCGCGTCAAGGTCGGCATTGACCCCGTTGGTATCGCAGCGCGGCCCGACGGTAAAGAGGTTTGGGTCACGAATCACGTTTCCGACTCGGTGAGCATTATTGACACTGATCCGAAAAGTAAATCCTACCTGCAAGTAGTTGCCACAGTACAGCGATTCCACCCAACAAACAAATCAACGCGCTTCGACGAACCGGTTGGAATTGCGTTTGCCAATAACGACAAAGCCTATGTTGCTCTTTCTTCTGAAAACGCGATCGCGGTTATCAATGTGTCCGAGCGAAGGGTCGCCAAGTTACTTCCGATCACGGCACAAGATCCCCGCGCGATTACTGTTCAGGGTGATCGGCTATATGTCATTCCATTTGAATCCAATAATAAATCTCAACTTTCCGGTGGCACCGGTGAGTTGGATAAAGAATATGAAACATTTGACGCGTGGCAACACTCGATCGCTGTGAACAACGTTTTGTCGCTCGGTCACGTGACGGATATCATCAAACACCCTGAAGTACCAGATCGCGATTTATACGTTTTCGATACAAATACTGATGAGCTTGTCGCAGTGGTGGATACACTGGGAACGCTGCTTTACGGGCTCACGGCTGATTCCAACGGAAAAGTATTTATTGCACAAGCGGATGCGCGCAATGACGCCAACGGAAAATCAGGTACTAAGAAACACGGCCTCAAGGAGCTTGAAAATCGGGCATTCCTTAACCAGATTACCACCGTGACTTTCAAAGACGGGAAACCTGAAAAACCAGAATTCTTTGAGCTGGAACCACTGCCACCAAACCACCCCACAAGAAAGCTAGCGTTGGCAACTCCCTTTGCGATCCAGATCAGTGATGACGATACAACGATCGTCGCCTCGGCTGCCAGTTCCGATACTGTTTTTACACTCAACGCCGCGACGGGTGAAATACTTGGACGCGTGCATGTCGACGCCACCCCGCGAGGTATCGCTTTGGAATCAGATGATGACGGCAGGGCATCGCATGCCTGGGTGCTTAACGCTGTTGCCAATACCGTATCCTTAATTGATGTGTCCAATCCTACAAAACTCAAAATAATCCAGACAATTACGCTGCACGATCCGACGGATTCTGAAGTCAAGCGTGGACGCATTGCGTTTAACACAGCAGCGGCTTCCACAACGGGAACTTACTCTTGTGCCAGTTGTCACCCGGACGGACATACGGACCAATTACTGTGGGTCCTCAATACACCCATTGTCACCGGCGGTAACCAAATTATGCCTCGTAGTACCATGCCCATTCGCGGTCTGCGTGATACCGAACCCTATCACTGGGATGGAATTCCCGGTGACCCGTACGGAGGAAACAACAGTGCTAATATACGCAAACATGTTGACCCCAACAGTGATGTTAAGGATCAAGTCACCAGTGCCCGCCATCTGATTGACGGTGGTTTGGCCAACACGATGATGACCGTCGGGGACAAAACAGTTAATGACAAGGGGCAAGCCGGCGAGTTGTCCGATGCCGAGCGTGATGCGATGGCCAAATTCCTGCTCAGTGTCACCTATCCACCCGCCCAACGGCGTTCCTTTACCAATGAGGTCTCGGCTATCGCCCGAGAAGGATTTGAACTGTTTCATGTCCATGGTGACCTGCAACCTGCACGGAATGTCTGTGGGGATTGTCACCGCATGCCATTTCTAGTGAGCACCAACACCCCCGGCACCGGCATGGACGCCCCCACTTGGCGGGGAGCGTATGACCGTTGGTTAATTTTACCGCAGGGTCGGCTAAATATTATTGACTTTGATTTTTACCGCAATGTTGCGGAAAAAGGTGCCCCGGAACGAAGTGTTTGGCAGTTTTCATGGGCAGGACGGAAACGCTTTGATCCCGTCTGGGATATGGTTCTTGAGGGAAGCACTGGTTTTAGCGGCACCTTTGCTCGCCAAGTCACGCTCAATAAGACATCGATCGAAGAGTCTCTGTCGCTCCAATTATTGGATTCCTTAGAACAGTCTGCTCGCGAAGGCGGGATTGTACTTGAGGCTGACGGAGCATGGTTACAGAGCAAAAAAGGTCAGGCCGTGAATCTTCAGTTCGACGGTGAAAATTATGTGGAAACTTCCGGAACCCGAAATGTCTATACCCGAGCGGATCTAATCACTTTTGCCTCAAGCGGCGAATTTATTGGAACGTTCACCGGTCAGATGGGATCCACCGTCGATTTGAAACACCCCCAGCCAGCACTGTGGACACTCGGGGCAATCGAACGCCAAAGCGGCCGCCAGCGATTCCCGGTTCTACACGCAGAGAAGAAGGTTATGGGGATGAGTGGACGCCACTTTGGTGAGTCTGCACATCTGATCATTGACGGCCGACGGGTGGAAGGCAAAATCGAAATCCAGCAGGAAAAGAACCTAGTTTTGGTCTCCTTTACAGACCTGCCCTCCTTGGGCATGCATCTGCTACAGGTTCAAAATCCCAACGGTCTATTCAGCAACGATTTCATCTTCTATGTCAAGGAAACGCCGTAGCCATAACGCAGACCTCCCGTGTGCCCCCACGCCGCAATACCGCTGGTCGCCCGTGTGGTATATTGACAACGCCACTTACGCTCTCTGGTTGTAATCCACTCTAAAAGACGACAACACATGAATATCTTCACCCATCGCCTATATACCGCACTGACTTTGGCAATCACATCCTGCCTGACCCCTGTAACGTGTCTGTCTCAAGCGGACGAACTAGGTGCATTACAAGCGGGTGCTGCAGTCATCGATATCAGCCCCCGGCACTTCCCCGTCAATATGCTGGGCCAGTTTACTGAGAACTTCGCAGAAACCGTTCATGACCCCTTGTATGCCCGTGCAATCGTCCTTAAGAACGATCAGTCCCATATTGCAATGGTGGTCGTCGACAATCTGGGTGTGGATCCGGACGCAATCGAAGCTGCTAAACAACTTGCCGCCAAGCAAACCAACCTGCCAACCCACCGGATAATGGTGTCTTCCACCCACACACACACCGCCCCGCCCACCGGTATCACCACCGCAGGGACGACGGCCGCTAAATATCGTGAATTAGTAATCCTCGGCATAGCAAAGTCCATCGTCCTGGCTCACAACAATTTGCGGGCAGTCGAATTTGGATTCAATGTTAAACCCCTGGCCGAGGAAGTTTTCAATCGCCGCTGGTATCTGAAACCCGGCAAAATGCCGCTGAACCCTTTTGGGGAACTGGATCGGGTAAAGATGAATCCTGGTAACAACAGCAGCACGCTGGATCGACCGGCAGGGCCCACGGATCCGGACATTACAATCATTTCATTACGCGATGCAAAACACAAGCCGTATGCTTTATTCGCAAATTATTCACTCCATTACGTTGGTGCTGTTCCGCGGGGCGGGGTTTCCGCAGACTACTTCGGTGAATTTGCCCGTCTCATGCCTATCCGTTTGCGAGCCTCTGATGAGTTTGTGGCGATGATGTCCAACGGCACATCCGGCGACATCAACAACATTCCCTTTGGCTCAACTCGTCCTCCCCGCGAACGCTTTGAACAGATACAAATCGTAGCGAGGAAATCTTCAGATGTTGCATGGCACGCCTATCAGACAATTCCAAAATACGAAACTCATGTTGCACTACACATGCTGCAGCGAGAAATCACCTTGCGCTATCGCAAACCAACCTCAGACCAACTAAAACAAGCAAAATCTATTTTGAAAATCACGGATCAGACTGAACTCGACCGTCTTCCCCGACTAGCCGTACCCTATGCAAATCGAACGGTGCTCGCAGCTGCCAGACCCGAGACGGTCAATGTCAAAATACAAGTCATCCGCATCGGTCAGTTGGGGATCTGCTGTATCCCATTCGAAACATTCGCAGAAATCGGACTCGACCTCAAACAACGCAGCCCTCTGCCGCAAACCATGGTCATCAGTATTGCCAATGGTCGTTATGGATACCTGCCAACACCTGCACAACATCGACTGGGTGGCTACGAAACCTGGCTGGGAACAAATATTGTGCAAAAAGACACTTCCAGTATTTTAACGAGCAATTTACTTGAAATGCTTGAAGCGTTATCTAGCGATAATTCCGAAACACGTTAGCAGACTACGGGTTATACTAAGAGTAGTTAATTACGTTCGCATGAAATAATCGTCACTAGGTGGAAATATCATGAGTTGGAGTGGTCGCATCACAGGCGTTGGCATCCTACTAGTCGGTTTGTCTGTGGGATACATATACCTATTTGGCGAAGACAATGAACCGGTTGCATCTTCCTTCGATGACACATTGACCTATTCCGTAACACGCCTGGACTTCGAGGCATTCGTAACGGAAACAGGAGATGTCGCTAGTGCTAGCAACAGAGAGGTCCGGTGTGAAGTCGAGGCGCGTGGTGCACCAGGAACGACTATCATCAAAATTGTCGAAGAGGGAACGATGGTCGAGACGGGTGATTTCATAGTCATGTTTGATTCATCGGCGTTAGAAAACGATGAAACCGCACAACGAATTGTTGTTGCCAATAACCGCGCTAACCTTATTCAGGCGGAATCTCAACTTGCCAATGCGGAACGCACTCTAGTGGAGTTTGAAAAGGGCTTGTTTCAACAGGAAGTTACCCTTATCGAGAGTGAGGTATTTGTTGCTCAGGAAAGCGTCGAAAGATCGCTCGCAAAGTTACTGCATAGCCAGCGTTTATCAGCCAAAGGATTTACTTCCATTGAGCAGTTACACGGTGATCAATTCCAGCATGAAAAGGCTAAACGTGACTTAACTGCGGCAAGCCTAAAATTAAATGTATATCGCGAATTTACAAAAGATCGACTAACCGGCGAATACAACGCTTCCATTAAACAGAAAACAGCACACCTGGCTGCCGCTCAAAGCACGTTGGAGCTGAGTACCAATCGGCTTGCAGATATCCAAGAGCAAATCATTAAGTGTAAGGTTCTTGCGCCCAGTAATGGGCAAGTCGTTTACGCCAATGACGAGCGGAAAGGCGTCGTCATCGAAGAAGGGGCGATTATTCGGGACAATCAAGTCGTCGTTCGTCTGCCTGATATCAAAAACATGGAGGTCGCCGTGCGAATTAATGAATCACACGTTAATCGGATTCAGCCGGGACAAATTGCACGGATTGAGCTCGATGCAGATCCGGATCATCCGCTGGACGGAAAAGTGCGTCAGGTTGCCGCTTATCCGTTTCCTTTGCGGTGGCACGGTGCGCCGCTTGAATATGACACCAAGGTAACGGTTATCAATCCACCAAGTACATTGCGACCGGGACTTCGGGCTAAGGTCAAAATCTACTTCGAGTCCCAGACAGATGTATTGCAGGTTCCACTAGCGTCCATCATGGAACACGAGGAGTCACACTATTGCCTTGTACGCACCGATACGGGTTGGGATACTCGACGCGTGACCATCGGCACGAACAATAATACTCATGTTGTCATTAAAAACGGAATCTCAGAAGGTGATATCGTCACTTTAACACCCTTCCAGTTTATACAACGTTCTGAAATTGACGATCAGAATGACGCGTCTCCGCCAGTGCCAGCATCTGCTTCGGCGAACAAAGTGGAGACAGCTTCCAGTGCACCGGTACCAGAGAACGCTCCCGGATCATGATCATACCCAAACTGCACACGTTACGTGTAGGACTCAGCAGCATCTTTCTCCACCCGCTGCGTTCCGTTTTGACAATCTTAGGTATTTTTGTCGGCGTTGCTAGTGTTATTTGGTTGCTCGCGATCAGTGAAGGAATCAGTCGCGAAG
>JABHUV010000241.1 GCA_018658605.1 Planctomycetaceae bacterium
CACATTTTGATTGGCGGCGCTATGGCATACACGTTTGCGTTAGCGCGCGGCGGAGTAGTTGGCAAGAGTTTAGTTGAACCGGACAAAGTCGATTTAGCAGCCGATCTTTTGGAACGTGGCGGAGACGTGCTGGTATTGCCAGTAGATACGCATTGCGGTGACGACTTTTCCACGGATTGCAATAAACAAGTTGTACCGTTTGGTGCGATCTCCAACGAATTTGAAGGATTGGATATCGGTCCTGAAACTGCCGATAAATATGCAGGATTGTTAGCCGACGCAGGTACCGTTGTTTGGAACGGTCCGATGGGCGTGTGTGAAATGCCGCCCTTTGACGCGGGGACTAGTCGAGTCGCCGAAGCAATCGCAGCCAGCGATGCCATTAGCATTATCGGGGGTGGTGACAGTGCAGCGGCCATCGAACAACTTGGATTTGCAGACCAAGTATCCCATGTAAGCACTGGTGGCGGTGCGAGTCTCGCCATGCTAGAGGGCAAGATATTTGCCGCGGTGGAACTCCTTGACAATGTGTAAGCATTGAATTGCAGACCCGTATATCGTTTCCCTCTGAAGCTGTAAAAAACGTTTTTTTCGCCGACCAAGTCTTTTAAACGTTTTCTATTGAGGACTCCGTAATAAATCGACCGAGTGCACGTCAATCACTTGCTGGCCTTTTATGTCCACCGCCTCCAGTCTGAGAGTTCCTGTGCCTTTGTTCAACTGGAGCGTTCCCAGACTTAGCGGTTTGAAGTCTTTCACAAAGTAGTGTGATTTCTCTACGCGTTCCTTGGATTTGTCGTACAGTGGCGGATCAAATGCCTCGTTGACGATCGCTTTTGTAGAGGCACCATCTACGATCGATAACTGCAGCGTCGCGCCTTCGTTTCCAGCAGCACAAGTGTAATACACAATGACGTCGTACCGACCGGTTTTGCCAATGTCGACATCCCAGGTGATAAAATCGTCAGCTTGGGTCCAGTTAGTGAAGAACGAGTTGTTCGGTGCCTTGGCACTGCGTTGGATCGTGCCATGGCCGACACCGTCACGGGCGGTCAAGGTGGTGGACGCGCCATAGCCGACTGTAAATGGACGATTTGCATTTGCTTTGAAATGAGTCTGCATCGCGGCGTTATGTTTCTTCGCCAGCATGCCTAATTCTGCTGTCAATTCAGTATGTTGAGCCGCAATATCAATCCGCTGTCCAGGATCCGATTCGATATCGTACAACTTTCCCGTTGCGTCGAGTCGATATTGTTGAGTCCGTATGCTGACTTGGTTTTGTTTGATGGAGAACAACGACCGCGGTTTCCACTCGCTTGACTCCGTAAGCAATAGGGGGCTAAGGCTACGACCATCCAGAGGCTTCCGCTTGTTAGTGCGCATTGAAACACCCGTGAGATCCAGCAAGGTGGGCAACAGATCGATGGCTCCGCTTATCTGTGCAATGGTCCTCTCCGGTTGGATCTTCTGTGGCCAGCGAATAAAGAAGGGAGAACGCAGTCCTCCTTCGTCGATGGTGCCTTTACGTCCTTTCATTCCGCCGTTCCAGCGGAATGAATTGGGGCCGTTGTCAGAAAAGTAGATCACGATGGTGTTTTCCCGAAGTTCAAGCTGGTCGAGCTTCTGCAGGATTCGCCCCACATTCCAGTCAATATTCTCACACATGGCCAGCGCTGCACGGGTCATCATCACGTCTTCACGTTGCACATCACGGTGACGCATAGCCGGATCCTTGCCGTCGAACTTCGCGTAAAACCGATCCGGCACCATCATCGGTGAGTGCGGCGTATTGTAAGGTATGTAGCAAAAGAAGGGTCGCTGCTGATTTGCTTCGATAAAGGCCAAGGCATGGTCAGTGAAGTCGTCGACAACAAATCCGTTGCCACGAACATGTTCTCCGTTGTGATCCAGCGGCGGGCTGAAGTAGTGACCCCAGTGACCGGATGTAAAACCATAAAATTCGTCGAATCCATGGTTATTTGGGTGATAGGGAGGCTGTGTCCCGTTGTGCCACTTACCAAAGCAACCGGTAACGTAGCCACCCCGTTTCATATGGTCGGCGATAGTAGTCTCATCATAATTTAACCGCCCTTCACCACGACTAACACCGCTGACTCCCGTCCGTGGATAATATCGACCCGTCAGGAACTCGGCTCGCGTAGGAGCACAAACATGGCATACATAGAATTTTTCCAAAGTTGCACCGTCACGAGCCAGTGAATCGATATTCGGCGTTGCCAGATTTGTGTTGCCACTGGCACTAAGATCCCCCCAGCCCTGATCATCTGCGAGGAACACGACAACGTTGGGTTGTGTGGAGCAAACAACTGCTGTTGGCAGGCTAGCAAGAAACCAGATCAGGAGAAGTGCCGTTTTTTTCATGGGATAGTTACTCGGTGTAAACATGAATAGACTGACTACACCGACCGCCAAAGACGCTACCGTGTAAGCTAGTTCCAATTGTACCACATGCCGATTATTCGCCGGTAGCAGTCCCAGCAGGACACTTAGAACGCTGTCTCTTTTCCATTCTCCAACTATACACAGAACCAACTTGACACATACAATAGCCTGTATGGATAGATACCGGAAAGCGAGTTTTATCATGACCAGATTCACCGCCCAAATTCTTGGGCTTGCCACCAGCATCGCCCTGTGCATCCCTCTATCTGCGGAAGTGATCGCCATACCGGATACGATCGTTGCACAAAAGATTGAGGGAGCCCAACCCCGCAATGTGGTTTTCATTCTCTCGGATGATCACCGCTACGATGCCATGAGTTTCATGGGTCATCCCTTCGCGAAGACGCCGCACATGGATGCAATGGCCGCGAGTGGCGTGCACCTTAAGAATGCATTTGTTACCACCTCACTCTGCTCGCCGAGCCGCGCGTCGATCCTAACCGGACTGTACACATTTCGCCGCCGCGTGATCGACAACCAGCGCTCAGTTCCCGAGGGCACACTCTTTTTTCCGCAGTACCTGCAACAGGCTGGATATACCACTGGGTTCATCGGCAAGTGGCATATGGGAGCGAGCAACGATGATCCCCGTCCTGGCTTCGACTACTGGTTCAGCTTCAAAGGTCAGGGGCAGTATTATCCGCCAAATGAAAAGTACACAATCAATGATAATGGCAAACGAGTACCGCAGGACGGTTACATCACCACGCTTCTAACGCAACACGCCGTCAAGTTTCTCGAGCGTCAGACCGACCGCGAAAAACCTTTCTTCCTCTATCTCTCCCATAAAGCGGTACATGGTCCTTTTACGCCCGAGCCAAAGTACAAAGATACGTTGGCGGACATTCCGTTCAAGCTTCCCGCATCAAGCACGTTACTGAAAAACAATCTCCGGAACCGGCCTCGATGGTTACTCGACCAGCGTAATGGTTGGCACGGTATGGACTTTCCCCTGCACTCCGGAAGTAGCGTCGAAGCGTTATACAAAAGTTACTGCGAAGCACTTCGGTCTGTCGATGACAGCATCGGCGCGGTGAAGCAGCAATTGAAAAAAATGGGGATTTACGATGACACACTGATCATCTACATGGGCGACAACGGCTATATGTTTGGTGAGCACGGTTTGATCGATAAACGCGTGGCGTATGAAACATCCAGCCGGGTGCCGTTGCTCATGCAATGTCCTGCGATGACCAAAGAGGGCACGGTTGTGGACCAGGTCGTTGCCAACATCGACATTGCCCCCACGATTATGGAGGCCATGGGATTGAAGAAACCAGCCCATATGGACGGGGAGAGCTTCCTTCCGCTAACTCAGGGTACGTCAATCCCCTGGCGCGAATACTTTCTTTATGTCTACTACTGGGAACAAAACTATCCGCATACGCCAACACATTTTTCGATCCGTGGCAACCAGTACAAATACACAACCTATTACGGACTTTGGGACACGGACGAATTATTTGACATCCAAGCCGATCCGCAGGAGCAAAACAACCTCATCCACAAGCCGGTTTACGAAAAGACGAAGAAAGAGATGCAAGATCGGCTTTACGCGATGATGGCAGAATTGGGAGGGATGGAAATTCCGCTGAACCCACCCCGTGGGCGACAACAAAACAAACGACTTCGCAATCGCGGGGGAGTAAAAGCAGCAGATTTTCCCGAAGCTCTCATCGTTGACGAGCCTCTCCGGAAGGAACTCAAGTAGCGTAGAGTACTGCAACGATCCTCGGACTTGTTAAAAACACTGCCTTTCTTTTGTAATAATACCCGTCCTCTCGTTCGCGAACGGCCGGACTCGCTACAATGTGCAACACTTTTACCTTATAGTGTGGGGTAGACTCTTACCTCGAATCTTGCCTATAAGGACGCCAAAGATGAAATCCAACAACCGACGTGATTTCTTGAAGACTTCCATGGTCGCTGGGGCCGCTATTGCGGTGCCAACCTTTGTGCCCTCATCAGCTCTCGGACTTGGCGGTGCCGTGGCACCGAGCGATCGAATTGTTTTAGGTGGGCTGGGAATTGGACCGCGCGGAACCACTGACCTAAAATGCTTCCTCAAAAACCCAGACGTGCAATTTGTCGCTGTTGCCGATTTGCAACAAACACGGCGCCAGGCGGTAAAGACGCTGGTCGATAGCACCTATGGAAGCAAAGACTGCGTTTTGTATTCGGACATGTTTGAGATCCTGGCACGGGAGGACATCGATTCGCTGCTGATCGCGACCGGCGATCGCTGGCACACCATGGCATCGATTCTGGCCGCCAAAGCTGGCAAGGACGTGTACTGTGAAAAACCGTGTTCGCTGACGATTGCCGAAAGCCGTGCACTGGCAAATGCTTATCGTAAATACGGCCGCGTTTATCAGGCGGGAACTCAACGACGTACGATTGGAAACTTTGAATTTGCGAAGAATCTGGTGCGAGACGGAAAACTGGGCAAGCTGCATACCATTCATGCCAACACACGACCACCCGCCACAAATCACCACTGGCTACCGGCGGAACCAGAGCCCGCGCAAGACGTTTGCGACTGGGATCGTTGGCTCGGTGCCTGCCCGTGGCGACCCTACAACTCGGCATACGTACGAGGACGCTGGCGAGGACATTTCGAC
>JABHUV010000092.1 GCA_018658605.1 Planctomycetaceae bacterium
AGCTCGCTGCTGGGCCGCGGACGATCAAGCCACAAGCGATGTCGCCTTTGAAGCAGCGATACGATGTCTGAAAAATGGCCATATCGATATTAGCGAAATCGATCTGATCTTACTGGCAACAATCACTCCCGATCAACCCACACCATCAACCGCCTGCCACGTTCAACGCATGCTCGGATCAGATGCCCCAGCGATGGATATTGGAGCCGCCTGTGCTGGGTTTATGTACGCTTTGGTTACTGGAATGCAGTTCGTAGCATGCGGAACCTACAAGCGAGTGCTCGTCATCGGTGCCGACTTGATGAGCCGTACCGTAAATCCTAAAGACATGAAAACGTTTCCGCTCTTTGGCGACGGAGCCGGTGCGGTTGTTATCGGTCCTGGCACACCAGAGCAAGGTTTTCATTCCTACACGATCGGCGCTGACGGAAACGGCGCTGAACTACTTCATATGCCAGCTGGCGGTACTCGCTGCCCAGCCACACTAGAATCGTTAAATCAAGAATTGCAATACCTGACCATGGATGGGCGCAGTGTCTTTAAATGGGCAATCCGCACATTGTCGGATTCAGTTAATCAAGTCCTAAATCACGCCCAAATAAAACCAGCCGATGTTGATCTAACGATCTTACACCAAGCCAACAATCGAATCATACAAGCGGCGGCGGCCGATCTCGGTCTCAACAAAGACGACGTTTTTGTGAACCTTGATCGCTACGGAAATACGTCCGCCGCTAGCATTCCACTGGCACTCGATGAAGCCTATCAAGCTAGCCTGATTAATCCAAACGACAAAGTACTTTTTAGTGGTTTCGGCGCTGGACTATCATGGGGCTCCGGTGTCTGGCAGTGGTGACTGCGACAATATCCACAACAACACTTCCTGTTCCTTTTTATTGCTAACCGATTCAAACTTTAGTTTGCATATCAGCTTGCTTTCCAACAACACTCTCACGGTTTATTACTCATGTCAAACTCCCAATTATCAGAAGCAACAGAATCATCAGTAACAACGGTAACCTTGCCCGCTCGCAGTGAAATTGCGAGTAGCGATACATGGGATCTCGGTAGTCTGTATCAGTCTGTACAGCAATGGAATGAGGATTATGAGCGAGCGGAGAATTGCTTGGAAAAATATGGTAGCTTTCAAGGTAGGCTCAGCGAGAGTGCCGAGACGTTAGCAGAACTGTTGGCCTTTGACAGCGAAACGGAACAGCTCATGGAACGCCTTGGCTATTATGCCTTCCTGCGGCTAACCGAGAATCAAGCGGATGCTGACTGCCAAGCGCTTGAGTCGCGAATGCAGAATCTTGGTGCTCGTGCAGCGGAAGCTAGCAGTTGGATACGACCTGAGTTGTTAGCCATTGATGCCGCTGCAATGTCCTCACTCATGGCCAGTAATTGTTTGCAGCATTATCAACTGTTACTCACACGTATTCTGCGATATCAAGACCATACACTGAGCCCTGCTGAGGAACAATTATTGGCGATGCAAGCTGAAATGTCCGGCACCGCAAGCAAAACATTTCGCCAATTGCATGATGCTGATCTAAAATTTGGATTTGTCGAAAATGAAAAAGGGGAGCAAGTCGAATTAGGTAATGCCACTTTCTCGCAACTCTTAATTTCGCCCAATCGCGATGTGCGAAAAACGGCATTTCATCAATACTATGACCAATTCAAGGCACATGAAAATACGCTCGCTGCGACATTGTGTGGATCGATTCAAAAAGATGTTTATTACGCTCGAGCGCGGGGCTATGAAAGTGCCCGTGCTGCGGCAATGTTTCCCGATAATGTACCAGTGTCCGTATATGATAATTTAATCGCATCCGTGCGTAATAATTTTGAACCGTTATATCGCTATTACGACCTACGGCGACAACTCATGGGCCTCGACCAACTACATGCCTACGATACGTATGTTCCGATTATCAGTGATTTACAAGTCAATCGCACATGGGACCAAGCGACAGATCTCGTTTTAGAATCGCTGACCCCCCTCGGTACAGAGTATTGTGAAACACTTGCGGCGGGCCTCCGCGGACGCTGGTGTGATCGTTATCCCAATCAGGGTAAACAAAGCGGCGCATTTAGTGCTGGTTCCTTTGTCGGCGACCCATACATCCTGATGAACTATAAACCCGAGGTGCTGAACGATGTCTTTACGTTAACACATGAAGCGGGACATTCCATGCATTCGTTCAACAGTTCAGGTTCTCAAAGCTTCGAATATTACAACTACACCATTTTTGTTGCTGAAGTTGCCAGTACCTTTAATGAACAATTACTAAGTGAAACCATGATGCAGCAAGCCAGCGATGATCGCGAGCGAGCATTTTTGGTAAACCGAGATATTGATGCAATTCGCGGCACCATCATTCGTCAAACGATGTTTGCCGAATTTGAACAAATTACCCATGAAATGGCCGAACAGGGACAGCCGCTGACAGTGCAAACTTTCAAAGACGTATATGGACAGTTGTTGCGAGATTACTTCGGGCCCGAATTTGTCATTGATGATTGTCTTCCTCTAGAGTGCTTTCGTATCCCGCACTTTTATCGAGCGTTCTATGTCTACAAATACGCAACCGGATTATCCGCGGCCATTGCATTGAGTCGGCGAGTGCTAGATGGAGGTGCTGACGAATTGAACGAGTACCACACATTTCTAAAAGGTGGTTGCAGCCAAGACTCCCTCGATTTGTTGCGAAGTGCTGGCGTGGACATGGAACAGCCAGGTCCCGTCGATACTGCACTCGCCCACTTTAGTTCACTCGTCGATCAACTTGAACAATTGATGAACTAATCTCCCGGCCAACAAACCACTGGTTCATTCACGACTACAGTTTTACCCAAACTACCCCACAGACGTCTACGGACGGGCTAAATGACCGTAAGCAGCCACAAGGACTTGAACATCGCGCAAAACAGCGACACAATAACAATAGCATTATACATTCCGAATCAACAATCTAAGGAACTCGAACCATGACACGTCCAGTCACTCTTTTCACCGGCCAATGGGCTGACCTCCCAGCCGAAACAATGTGTCAAAAAACGGCCGAGTTCGGTTACGACGGAATCGAACTCGCCTGTTGGGGCGATCATTTTGACGTTCAAGCAGCTCTTAATGATGAAAACTACTGTGCCCAAAAACACGAACAACTAGAACGACACAACCTACAATGTTTTGCAATTAGCAACCACTTGGTAGGCCAAGGCGTTCTGGACGTCATTGATGAACGACACAAATTGATTCTCTCCGACCAAATTTGGGGTGACGGCGATGGTGCGGGCATTAATGAACGTTGCATTGAAGAAATGAAAGACACCGCTCGGGCAGCTCAAAAGTTTGGGGTCGATGTAGTCAACGGCTTCACGGGCTCAAGCATTTGGCACATGATCTACTCGTTCCCGCCAGCCACGGAACCACTGATCCAAGCAGGTTTTGATCTATTGGCCGAACGTTGGAATCCCATCCTTGATGTTTTCGGAGAATGTGGCGTTAAGTTTGCCCTTGAAGTTCATCCAACAGAAATTGCGTTTGATATTTATACAGCACAACGCACTTTAGAAGCACTTGGTAACCGAGAAGAATTTGGCTTCAACTTTGATCCCAGTCATCTAATTTGGCAGGGCATCGACCCCGTCGAATTCATTCGCGCTTTTCCCGACCGTATTTTCCATGTTCACATTAAAGATGCAATCAGAACACTCAATGGAAAAACCGGTATCAACTGTAGCCACTTGAACTTTGGAGATCCTCGCCGTGGTTGGGACTTCCGTAGCCCAGGTCGAGGCGAAGTTGATTTTGAGGAAATCATTCGTGCATTAAATGAAATTAAATACACTGGGCCATTGTCCATCGAATGGGAAGACTGCGGCATGGATCGCGAATATGGCGCTAAAGAAGCGTGTGCCTTCACTAACGGTCTCGACTTCGCTCCCTCGGATATCCAATTCGACGCTGCCTTTGACGAATAACTCCGGTCCCTGCTAATATTAGCAATCGTTGAACCCTTTCGGAGGACAGTAAATCGTGAAAAAACGAGTTACCACTGCGTACCTATTTATATTTTTAGCGCTCAGTACCTGTCAGGCGACGGCAGCGATTGTTGACCTAGAAGTTGCCATGGAAACGGTCTTGCCCATCACACGCATTAAAGCTTGGGCGAGTTTTTTGCAAAAAGCCGGATTTACGAATGTCCAATTACGCAGTGCAAAATTGACCGACATGCCGAAAGTCAAAACACTCGGAAGTAAGGCATCACCGACCTACGTGGTCACTGGTATCCTAGCAGGCGATACACTGCATTTACCCGGGGGCATCTTCAAGTACGGTCAAATCGATGAAGCAAAACTGTGGATCAAGCGACTACAGGGAGACGGCGCGGCAGCATTGACAACGCAAAAAGGGGCGTACGGGCTGAGCCGAGATCAGATTGTCGAAGTTTACGATCAACTGACCCTCAAGGTAAAAACAAAAACTGCGGGGCAAACAACCAAGGAAGTTATACGATCCATTTCCAGAATCTGGAATCTACAAGTTTCCGTCGATCCAGCAGCACGGGTGCAACTGTTTTCCGAAGTGCCCTTTAAGGATGAACTACAAGGAATTACCAGTGGCACAGCGATGGCCATCGTACTCAAGTCCACCGGACTTATTATGCTGCCCGACAAACCCATCGGGGGCGGGGTCAGAATTAGGATAACCAAGCCAGTCAAAGATCTCGAGTTTTGGCCAGTCGGCTGGGAGTCGTCTCAGAACCCAGGCAAAACAGCCCCAGACCTATTTAATGAGTTGAGTGTTGAAATTAAGAATACGGAGATTTCAAAAACAGTCGCAGCAATTGGTCAACGACTTCAAACGCCAATTTTTTTCGACTATGCCAGCATCACCACACGCGGAATTAGCTTGGATAAAAAAGTAAATGTCCCCGCGGGAAAAATATTCTATAAGAAAATTCTCGATATCGCGCTATCTCAAGCCGGCCTGCATTGCGAAGTCATGGTTGACGAAGCCAACCGACCGTTCCTCTGGGTTTCACCCTAGAGGCAACTTACCGCCAAGCATTTTCAAAAGGGAAAACTCTCGTCCAATTCTGAATTGGATAATTCCACTAGAAAATCGCCGATGCGTTCATTTAACACGTCCATCAACCGCTCGCCTTTTTCAGCAGTCGCAGCATGAGGATAGCCAGAGCCTGAGTTCGAAGTCAATAAATCCCATTGCCGAGTGATGCTCACCCATTTTTTATTAACTGCCTCAAAACGCGTTGGATTCGTTTTACCATCATCCGCATTAAACGAGCCATCCTCATTTAGCGAAACCAGCTCGTTGTGGTAAGCAAGAATTAACGATGTTTCCGCTTCGCCCGCATGATCCTCCATGTGTTCGAAAATGTCGTGATACACATCGTCGAGCATGTTGTACCAATTCACTAAGAATAGATGGGCTTCGGTACGGCCCGACATCTCTCGCAACAAAGGCTTGAAGTCATTGCCTCCATGGCTGTTTAGAATTACAACTTTACGGATGCCACTGCGGACCAAGGATTCCACTAAATCTTCGATTACTTTAAACAGTGTCGTAGGATATAGATTCATTGCAAACGGAAACTCTCTCATGTTCGTCTCGGTACCATATGGAACCGTCGGCAGAACCACAACTTTGGCACCTTTCGCGTGTGCATACGCACAAGCACTTTCACCAATGTCCGTGCCTTCGTACATGTCAGTGCCATAGGGCAAGTGTAGGTTATGCGGTTCCGTAGCGCCCATTGGAAGTACTGCCACTTCATAGGGGTTGTCTTTTATAGTGCCATAATTAACTTCTGATAGAACCCAAGGACGCATGATCATATTCTCAATCGTGTAAAGATAGTTAGGGTGATTTATGGCTTCAATTTAGGGAGATCGCTAAGCACCTGTTGTATCGTCAACGCTGACATTGCGGTAGATGTAAGTTCTAGTAACTCAAGATTAGCTAGCGTACTTAACACTCGCTCGGATTCATCAGACACTTTAGTTCCCGTCAGCCACAACACCGTTAATTTATTGTTCCCTTGTAAATGCAATACGCCCGCGTCACCAACGGGTGTCAATGATAAATCTAACTCTTCAAGGTTTGGCAATGCCCCAATCACCGCCATCGATTTATCCGTAATCTTTGTTGATTCCAGCGACAGTTGGTTCAGTTTCACCAAACCGGCAAACACCATACTTGAATCATCTGTAATCTCACAGCGCGTCAAGTCGAGCCAACTCAGTTCACGCTGACCGCTCAAATGCTGCAATCCTTGATTAGTTATCTGCCCATCTGCGAGACAAAGCGCTTTTAGACTAATCCCCGGTCGCAGAGTTGCGAGGTGCTCATCAGTAACAACCAAAAATTCAGCGTAGGCCGCATCTAGTTCTTCGAATGAGTGTCCGCTGAGTTGACGCAAAGTACCTGCGGTGGATGTATTGGTGTAGATTTTTTTCAGCAGATCAAAAAACGGTTTGCGGTATTTCCCATTGTCCGCATCCATCAAGAAATGCGCTAAACCAACACATTGGCTATATAAGCGACGAATTTCCACATGCGACGATAGTTGTGAGTTACCAAACGCTGCGAGTTGTTGCAGTGGCCAGTAGAACTGGTCAACCGTTTTTCGATACCGTGCAAACTGCAAACGGTAAGATTCAAATCCGCCTACGGTCACAAAATGCCCCTGATCACGGAGTGACTCCATATACATCGCGACGCCTTCTATCGCCCAAATATTTTGATCCGACGCGACATCCTTCACTTGTGCACCTAGTTCATAAAACAACTGGTGCGTGACTTCATGTAACCAAGTCGAGGTTTTCGGTGGCTCACTCACAAACAGAAAAGAGAGTTTTTGCTCAGTGGCATAAAATCCGACGCTATTGACTGTCGCTCCTGACCGTCGCCTAAAGAATGTCTGATACTCTTCGTGTGACGAAAACAAAATAATCTGGTGCCGCTTGCGAGCATACAGTGGTTTATTGCTGCCATTAAATCGTTCAGCTAGGACGGCGGTGTCGCACCAAAATTCAACAAACAACTGCTGCCAGACAGAATATAATTTTTCAACCTGTCGTGCGATTTCAACTCCAACGGCCGGCTTGGAGTCTGTGTAAATATCAAAGTGCGGCGTGCTGACGCGATAGTAGTCGTTAGCCTCCCAGCCAGTATAAGCGTGCCTTTTTTTAGGCCGACTGGGTTTGGGCTGTAATAAGAACACCGTAGAATCGCTGTAGTTTAATATCTTGCGAGCCGCAACGTGTCGGTGATCTTCGTGTAACACTTCGTGTAGTAGTCGATATGATTGCGAAGGATCTAATTGAGAAAGAGCTTTAGCTTGTAGGAAAAGATGCTCCGCTCGGGCTCGCCGCAGTTTCATAAACGAAGCCCACCAAAATTGTTTTAACTGACTATCGTTGACCAAAGGCTTAAAGAAGTCTTTCGTCTGAAACGGATAAACGACACGTTGATCGCGCCGCTGGGCAACAAGCCACTGCCGCGTAATAGTTGCTTGCTGTGGCAATTTCAATTCATCACATTTGGCTGCCAATTGTTCAAATTGATTCGGAAAATCTACCGCATCAGCAGCGCGTACCGTCATCCCATGAATCGTAAATAAGCTAATGAACGATAGAATAAGGAGCGAACGAAACATCTTGATAAGTATGCCTGCTTTCAAAAATGAATATCGTGAATTCCGACGGTTATAGATATTATAGGCGGGTTTCATTGTACCGAAAATGTCCGCGTTTTTTGTATTACGGTTGCACCGCAGTGACACCATCCCTTTAGTATTGATTCACCGTCGCAAACGCCTTCGCTGCCCTTGCCCAGAATTACAAACCAAATTACATTGGAATCTTAACAATGGTGGCTGTAGCTCAGTTGGTAGAGCCCCGGGTTGTGGTCCCGGTTGTCGAGGGTTCAAGTCCCTTCAGTCACCCTAATGGTTTTGTGAAAGCTCATCAAGCAATAATTTCGTGCTGAATATTTCCGAAGACGTCAGTCAATCTAAAATCACGGCCGCTATAGCGGTAAGTTAACTCTTCGTGATTTATTCCCAAAAGATGCAGCATCGTCGCGTGCAGATCGTGTACGTCCATGCGGTTTTCGACGGCGTTCATCCCCAATTCATCCGTGGCCCCATAAGTCATGCCACCTTTGATGCCACCCCCAGCGAGCCATGATGTAAATCCAGTCGCATGGTGATTACGACCTGTTTTTCCCTGCGCGGTCGGAGTCCGCCCAAATTCGCCCGTCCATACAATCAAAGTTTCGTTGAGTAATCCCCGTTGTTTTAAATCTTTGATCAGTGCTGTGATAGGCTGATCACTTTTGCCCGCATCTCGCTTGTGATCCATGATATTACCATGCGCATCCCAGGGCTGACCCGCTCCATAGTAAATCTGTACCATCCGTACACCTCGTTCAACCAGCCGTCGTGCTACCAAGCACCCATTAGCAAATTGGCCTTCACCATAATTTTCCAATGTTTCCTTGGTTTCCCGGCTCGTGTCAAACGCTTCCTGAGCTTCGAACTGCATCCCATATGCAACTTCCAGAGACTGAATCCTAGCTTCTAAATTCAAATCGACGTCACGTTTATCTAAATGACGCTGGTTGCTACGCTGCAATAGATCCAACAACCGGCGCTGTGCTCCGGGTGACAGGTTTTTATTAGTAATGTGGCCGATCGCTTTTTTAGGATCAATATTTGTATTGTTTATATGGGTTCCTTGGAAAATCCCCGGCAGAAAACTATTGCCCCACAGTGCTGGTCCCACGACAGGCTTACCAGGACACAAGACAACGAAGCCAGGCAAGTTTTGATTCTCTGTGCCCAGACCATAAGTAATCCACGACCCCATGCACGGTCGTATTGGTTGTTGAACACCGCTGTTCATCATCAACAAGCCCGGTTCGTGATTTGGTGTTGTCGTATGCATCCCACGCAACACACACAATTCATCCGCAACGGCACCTAGATGTGGATAGATTTCACTCATATCAATACCAGCTTCACCATACTTTCCAAAAGAGAATGGTGAGGGCATGTACTTTCCGCCACGTCCCGCTTTACCTTCTTGGACTTTCAATTCTGGCTTAGGGTCAAATGTATCAACATGCGACGGTCCGCCGTTCATAAACAAAAAGATGACGTGTTTAGCGCGAGGAGTATGATGAGGATGTTTAGGCGAAGTTGGAGTGGTAGAACGAGTAGCCGCAGCTAATCGTTGCTCTTCACCTAACAGCGCCGACAGTCCCATCATGCCAAATCCAACGCCACTGGTCTTAAGCAACTGCCGCCGTGACAGTCGTGGTGGGTTGTCCACTAAAACATTTAACATCGGTGACTCGTTCATAACTATAATTCTATTCTTTCCAACATGACACAATTCAATCTACAAACAGAAACTCATTCGCACTTAACAATGCTAATGCGTATTGTTCCCACGCCGACTGCATATCGTCACTCTCGGCAACCGTTTCTAAAAATTCAGTTCCCAATATAATATCTTGCTCATCTGCTTTTCGGCCATACAACAATTCAAAAGCATAGGTAATCTGTTGCGACAAGTCTGCTTCCATCTCTTTTTGCACTCGCTGCGCAAACGCCTTCGCTCGAAACGACATAAAATCACTATTGAGCACGAAGAGTTGTTGCAATGGTACTGTGGTAACACTCCGCGCTGCGCTCGTAATATTGGGATCTGGAAAATCAAACAACCGCAGCAATTCATTAAGCCTGTGTCGACTTACAAATCCATACATCGTACGGCGTCTGTTCTGAGTGCCATCTAATTCTATCGAGGGTCCTCCAAATGTTAAATCCAATTCTCCCGAAACATACAACAATCCGTCGCGCCACGGTTCAATCTCAAGTCGTTTACGATTCATCCGCCACAACAATCGGTTATCCGGATCGACTTCATACGGAGCTTCGCGAAAATCACTGCTCTGTTGATAGGTTTTGGAGTTCATAATCAAACGATGCATGTGTTTCAGCGACCAGTTATTTTCCATAAATTCGACCGCTAAATAATCCAATAGCTCTGGATGAGTCGGCCGCTCGCCTAAATTGCCAAAATTGCTCGTCGTACCGACTAAACCTCGACCAAAATGAGACGCCCACATCCGATTAATCATCACGCGGGCTGTCAAAGGATTCTCCGAGGACGTTAGTGATTGTGCTAATTCAAGACGACCGCTCCCCTGCGTTTGAAACGGTACAGTTTCACCACCTGTAAAAATGGCAGGCACCGCGCGCGGCGAAATTGTTCCTTTTTTGCCGGGATCGCCCGCAATATAAATCGGTATATCTCGCACATCACCCTCGGTGAGTGAATGCGCCAGCGGTATTTCAATTGCAGCAACCGCATCCTTAAGTTTTTTTTCTTCAGCTCTCAACCCATCCGCTTTTACCTTCAAATCCTCCGTCAATCGTTTTTCGACTTCGCCATTGGGCAGTGCTAGTAAACCTTCATCGTAGAGCATTTGCGATAACAACAGTGCCGCTTGACGGTCACTCTCGGTAAACTCTCGTTCACCACCTTGCTGCGTGTTTGCTAGTTTTATTTCCGGCAATGGTGACAACTCAATCCGTGCGCCCGAGAACACCATGTGATCGGAACTGATGCTATTATCTGACGGTTCACCAGCTCCAGTTGTAATCAACGTAATATATTTAGCGGCCGAGGGAATCTCGATATCAAACTCGATAAACTTACCATCTGCTTTTAGGGGCGCGGGAATAGCGCCGGTAAAATTATAAGTAAAGTCACTGAACGTGATTTCCATTTTTTTGCCGTTCACATAGCCGCCAATAATTGCGTCCATTACATTTTTATCTTTGTGTGGCTTGGACACGATAACTGCAGCATAGCCACTCGACGCTTCTGAGGCTGCAACATCGTCGTTCATCCCTGCTCGATCAACACGGAAACGGAATTTTTGTCCTTCCGGCATTAAACCCGCTCGGCGAATTTCATCTAAGTTAAAAGTCACCAACGCATTGGAGTGCATACCAATTCCCTGCTCCTGACGTTTCCCGTTATTGGCAGGCGCTTTCCCTGTTGTCGAAATCGCACTGCGGCCCGTCCAGCCGTCATTCGTCACGCTACCGTGCTTGTTACTGTCAGAGCCGATTTGAGCAAACGAGAAATCAATCTCGGGACCAATTTTGATGCGTGTGCCCCAGCCGTAGGACACCAAGTACACACCTAAATCGGATGTCTCGGCGACCGCACCGTATTTATCGGATGCCAAAGCACTCTCCAAAGGAACGCTTTTACCGTCATCAAATAAGTTTCCCAAAGGAATCACACCCGCCGTAACAGCTGACAGATCTTCAGCAGATACAAACGCAGCATTTATGCCAAATTCAGCAAACAATTCCTGCCTATCATCTAACCGACTTTCCACAGCAGCTTGCAAGGCTTCGCCTAACGCTTTGACTTCCGCTAAATGTATCTCATCTGCGGACAAATCTTTGTCATTGGGTAATGCATCAAGCCAACTGTACCAATCCGCCAAGAAAGAATATTGGCCACGAGCCTTTTCCTTCTTTAGTTCGAGTAACTTCGTCCAACGATCTAGTAATATTTTGCTCAGTCCCGATTCTTTTAACAACTTCTCCGATGCTTTTTTCTTGTCTTCAGCTCGATCTTTTATTTGTAGCCATTTAAAAACCGTTTGCATGTAAACGGGAATCTCCACAGTCAACGACGGGCGAATGCTCCTCCCAGCCTGTACCAAAAAGCGATTGATTTCCAAAGCTTGGTCACGCACTGTTTGTTCCACCGTCGCCCGTTGGGACACCACTTCCCGCGATACAATGGGTCGCTCTTGATATTTAGTACTCGCAAAGACCCCCGCCAAGGCGTAGTAATCGCTGGTCGTGATCGGATCGTACTTGTGGTCATGGCAACGCGCACACGATACAGTCAACCCCAACACACCACGGGTCAAAGTATCAATTCGGTCATCCCATTCGTCCGCTGCCGCTTTTGCCTTTTCAACGTTTTCGGCATAGTATACTGGTCCCAGTGCAAAGAATCCCAACGCTGGCGTTCGCTCATGTAGGTTGGGCTGGTCGAGCAAGTCACCTGCAAGTTGCTGTACGACAAACTCGTTGTACGGCATATCAGCGTTTATCGACTCAACCACCCAATCACGGTAATAATAGCCGCGAGGATATTTTCTAGCTTTAAACGTATGGGCCTGATCTTCCCCATAGCGAGCCACGTCTAACCAATGGCGCCCCCAGCGTTCGCCATAGTGTTTGGATTTGAGCAATGTCTCAATCACCTTCGAAAAAGCGTCTGGAGACGAGTCATTCATAAAGGCTGTCTGTTGCTCAATTGTCGGCGGTAAACCGATTAAGTCGTAATACGCTCGGCGGATCAAAACCCGTTTGCTCGCTGAGTCACTTGCCGATAAACGCTTTTTCGCAAGGTCAGCAGCAACATAACGATCAATTGGATTAGCCATCCAGATTTTATTGCGAACCTTTGGTAATTTAGATTTGACGGGTTTTTGAAATGCCCAAAAATCACCAGCCGCCTTGAAATCGATTGTTGTCTTACTAACTAACTGACCACCTTCTCGTGGATCTGCCGCACCTTGTTTGATCCAAGTTTCGAAATCCTGTAGTACTTCATCTGACAACTTCCCTTTTGGCGGCATCTCAAAACTCTCATAACGCATTGCCGACAATACAACACTCTCGTCCGGTTCACCTGGCACAACCCCTGGACCAGAATCACCACCCACTTGAATCGCTTTACGGCTATCCAGCAGCAACCCGCCTTTAACAGAATCTGAATCCGCGCTATGACACTTGTAGCAATGCTGTACTAATACCGGACGAATCTTAGTCTCAAAGAACTCTAATTGTGCGGCGGTCGGCATTTCCGTTGCCGGTTCGGCTCCATGCCCTATTGCTGGGGTTAAAAATAGAGCAAAAACAAAAGTAATATAGCGTCTGTGCATTAGCTGTCACATCTATTATTTTTTGTGTTGGAGGGCGCATGTCATGCGAATAAAGGAAGGATATCTATTTTCGCATATATAGCGGACAATTTAAAGCGTAAAAGCGCCCTATCAACTCTGATTTACCCCCTAGGCTACCAATAGATTCTAATCTAATTTCCTATTTTTTTAGGCTCACCGCGAAATAATATGCCCTGTTCATCGTATAACTAAGCATCCTCATCGTATTCTATTTTTAGCAATATATACTGCTATTACCTGATGGCCAAAACACTAACTATCTTGTTACTATTGTTGCTCGTGTACCCTCACCAAAGCCTGCACGGTCAGGTCAGTCTGGCACCACAAGTGCCCACAACCGGCACCTTCAAAATCGAACATTCCTTTGAACTTTCCCAACTAATCGTCCTTGATGACAAGGACTATCAAACCACCCAACAACAAACCAAAACAACACTCCATCAAGTCAGTAAACCAAATACAGATGGCTACGTAACGATTACAGAGACTGTCGAGCAACTCAAAAATTCAACGCGATTGCCGGGGGATATCCAATTTACCTATGACTCCACTGCTTCAAAAGCAGAAGTCCCACTGTTTGATGCGATTCGCGATTCAACCATCACCACCCAAATCGATCAATCAGGAAACATATTCGACCTCATAATTGATTCAACATTTGCCACGCTTCCAGAGGAAACACAAACGTTGGTTTTCTCAGAACTCGATCCGACGACTGTAAAAAAAAGACGGCAGCAAGTATTAAGCCAATACCACATTGCCCCAGTTAAAATTAATGAATCGTGGGATCAAGTCATTTCAATTCCGCTTAGCCACAATTCCCAGTTTCTATTTAAAACCACGCACACCTATTCAGCCAAAACAGAACACCCTACAACTAAAAAGATGCTTCACCAAGTCACCGTAGAATTTCACGAAGGTGCCTTCACTCGCAACACAGAAACCTTCGCAGAAGGTGATCCCATTACGATCGTCGAAGCTGCCAAAAGCTATTGGTTCGACAGTCACCACGGACGCATCTCCAAGTCGAGTGTGAACCTATCTCTGACAGGTGATATTACATTTAAAATGAAACGAACTAAAACCACTGCTCATTTAACTTTAGACATCAAGCGAAGTTGGCAGATTCCCTAACCAAATAAACAGTCAGGCTCACTATTTTTTAAGGACTATACACATGTTTAAACGAACTCTTTTCCCAGCGTTGGCGCTCGCCTTACTTATAGCGCCTCTTGCTTCAGCTCAAATCATAATCAAACCACGTGTCGAAGCCCCAGGTTCCTTCAAATCAAACCTGCATTTCAAAGTGAAGCAAACTTTATCGATTATGGGCCAGGATATTGACACCGCGAGCGTGCGAAAAATAACTGCGAAAACCGATGTCAGCAAACCTGATTCTAATGGTAACGTTACTTATTCGACAAAGTATTTGACCTTTGAAAACAAACTTTCTCTCCCCGGTGGTGTCGAGTTAGAGTTCGACGCGAAAGGCGAAAATACACCTCAGGGCACGCAGCTTGATTTTATGTTGCCCGTTTTCACCGCATTGTCAAAGTCAACCACCACCATTGTTCATGACAAAAACGGCGACATTTTAAATGTTGAAGTCAAAGCGGAAGGTTTGGATACGCTCGATGGTCAGGCAAAAGCAATGCTCGGAGGCGAGTTAGACAGTGACGTACTGAAAGAAAAAGCGCAAAGAGAATTGGATGAATTTAATGACAAACCGGTCAAAGTCGGCGACAGTTGGGAATCTGAAACAACTCTCGATCTCGGGCAGGGCGCCATGTTCGAACTAACGTCGAATCAAAAATACGTCGGAACTGTTCAACAAGACGGAAAAGAGCTGCATCAAGTAGAAATCAAATACACCAAAGTTGATTTTGAACAACCTGCAGCGACACCTGGTGCTGCGGCAGTAACCGACAGCGACCTAAAAATCATCACCGGAACTAATACCCTGTTGTTTGATGCGGAAAAAGGCCGCATGGTTTCTTCTAAGCTCAACCTAGAAGTTTCTGGTGAAATTACGCTGACCATTTCCAACATGGATCTGCCAGCTAAACTCACATTAGAAATCACCACTAATCAAACAAACAAATAGGCCTGCCGCATTAGTAAGTTTTCACTAGTGTCAGTAACCTATTTTCAGTTCTGACGATCACTACCCAGCGCGGCCGCACAATAGGAATTCCCTTATCGTGCGGCCGCTTTAATGTTATAAGAAACCCATGAAATCGTTTACTTCTAACCTACTTCGTTGCTGCGCCTGCTGCCTGCTATGTGTGTGTGGCTGTGATTCCGATCCAGCCCTTAAACCAAATACCCAAGGTAATACATCCCAACCAACTACCGCTGTTTCTCTGAACCTTTTCACCGAAGTCACCCATGAAGTTGGCTTAG
>JABHUV010000223.1 GCA_018658605.1 Planctomycetaceae bacterium
CGCCAACAATCCATCAACGACTCGCTCGACAGCATCTGGCGAGCTATCCATTAGAAAAGCATTTTGATCAGCGACTGTAGGTGGTAATCCGGTTAGGTCAAAAGTCAATCTCCGCAACAGCACCTCACGTGAAGCCAAGGATCCTTGTTGAAGTTTAGCTGCTCTCAGTTTTTCGTTTATAAAACCATCGATTTGATTGCCAACGTCCCCGTGATCTTCTGCAGCGGTCCTCGATACTGCAGGCAAGTCGTAGTACAGAGGGTGATAGGCCCAAAACTTACGTCCTGCCGCTAAGTCGATTCCAACCGTTTCTTTTACTTCACCCGACGCTTTCGTGCGAGGGTCTGCCATACCACTGGAAATCCATTTGCGAAAATCGGCGATGATGGCATCGGATAATTTACCCGTCGGTGGCATTTCAAATGATTCGTAAGCGAGCGACGACAACAACAAACTTTCACTAGGTTTGCCAACAACAACAGCAGGGCCGCTTTCGCCTCCACGCAATAAGCCTTGGCGGGTGTCTAATAACAGGCCGCCTTTAAGCTCGTTATTGTTGGCAGCTTGTTGTGAATGGCACTTATAACATGACTTCACCAAAACTGGACGAATCTTAGTTTCGAAAAACTCAAGTTCTTGTGGGGTCCATTCCTCTGCCAACAACGACACGGCGAACGAATTTATCGCTATCAAGGAAATAATTATGTGAGTGATGAATTTCATTGCGTGTACGGGAGGAGTCTAAGATCAATTTTTTGATGAACGTGGAGGTTATGCGATGATTTTAGACGTCAAAACGATTATAACATATCACTTACCACAACTTGCCGACATTCTTTCAGGAACACATCATCATGGGTGCCATTTCCATTCTTATCATTTCGATATTGATTGTCGTCATCGGAATACTCGTGCTCCGCTTACATGCATTTTTAGCGCTCACATTTGCAGCACTTGTGGCAGCTTTCCTGACACAGGATACCGCATTAGACCACTATGCCCAGGATGAGGCAATTGCCGCGTTTGAGAAGATGCATGGAGCTGAACCGGATACCGCTACGTATGCCGATACTGACAAAGAACAATTTAAAAACGACTTGGCAGATTACATCGCACTTCGCAGTACGGCGATAGAGCTTTATAAAAAAGACTATCGAAAACAAACTCCCATGATGAGGGTCGCTCTCGGTTTTGGATCAACCTGCGGAAAAATTGGCATTTTGATCGCCATGGCATCCATTATTGGAAAATGTTTGCTCGACAGTGGAGCGGCAGATCGCATCGTACGAACCGTGTTAAATTGGTTAGGTGAAAAGAATGCCGGCACCGCTTTTATGGGAAGTGGATTTCTATTGTCGATTCCCGTCTTTTTCGACACAGTTTTTTACTTGATGATCCCACTAGCCAAAGCAACACGTTTGCGGACGGGGAAAAACTACCTGTTGTTTATATTGGCAATCGTCGCCGGTGGATCTATGGCCCATTCACTCGTCCCGCCCACGCCTGGGCCATTGATTGTTGCCGAAGAATTCAATGTGAACCTAATCACTATGATCATCGCTGGGTGCTGTGTTGGTTTGTGCAGTAGTGTTGCTGGCTTAACGTTTGCAAAATGGATCAATCGTCGGATGGAAATTCCCCTCCGTGATAGTGCTGACGCTAGCTTGGATGAATTGGAAGCCCAAGCAAAGCGAAGCGAACAAGACCTACCACCATTTTGGTTGTCGCTGCTGCCCATCATTCTGCCTGTGATCCTAATCGCTTGTGCGACCGCTACAAAAACATACTTCAAGAACCTTAGTGGAGCTGAACCCGCCCAATGGATTGAGACGATCAGACCTACCATCGAGACACTTGGCGATAAGAATATTGCGTTAATTATTGCGGCTCTCGTAGCAATGGGTACCTTGTTAAGTCGACCTAGCATGACTCGTAACAAACTGGCCGCAGCCATCTCAGCTGCTTTGTCCAGCGGTGGAGTAATCATCCTCATTACATCGGCTGGCGGTGGATTCGGCGCAGCTATTCGTCAAAGTGGTATCAAGGAAGTCATCGCGGGTACGGGCGCTGAAACAGCGACAATTGGGACACTGTTGCTAGTCTTTGCACTCACGACACTTATCCGTACCGCCCAAGGTTCATCGACCGTTGCCATGATTACCGTCGCCAGTATCTTTTCACCGCTAGCACTGCAACCCGAACTATTGCCTTATCATCCCGTCTATTTAGCACTGGCCGTAGGATGTGGTTCCAAGCCAATTGCTTGGATGGCGGACAGTGGATTTTGGGTTATTTGTAAAATGAGTGGTATGACCGAGGCCGAGGCGCTGCGGACCATTACGCCTATGAGTATCATCATGGGGACAGTGGGACTGGGTGCGACGGTGATTGGCGCGTTATTTTTCCCGCTTGTCTAAGAATCGCAGCAAGGCTATCTTTTGTAAATCACATCCACTTCCTCCAATCTCCCTAGCAACCAGAATATGTCCGACGCGCAACTGAACACTTTACGACTCTATACAAATCTTTCCAATGCGGCATCAGGCATTGATGCTTTTCAAAGTGCGCGACGACTAGGTATTTTTGATGTATTGGCCGATGGACAAATGACGGCAATTCAAGTGGCCGAGGCTTGTAACCTGAACCCCGCACGGACCGAAATTCTACTTGAACTATTGTGCGGTCTATTAATCCTCGAACGTTATCAGAACGACTATGCTTTGAGCCAAATGATGCATCTATTAACTTCGCATGATGACGATTTAGGGCAAGCTGATCGAGCTAATATTGACGAGTTCATACAGTCCCAACAACCGTGCGAAAGCCGGTTAGTTGCTTACCGTAATCGCGTTGCAACGGCCCAATGGCGCGCGACACCAGCGGCAATGGATATTGTCAAGTATTTAAATTTGAGCGAACAAACGGAACCTTTAGACATACTCGACGTTGGTTGTGGCACTGGGGTGTGGAGTTTACCGATTGCTCGACAAGACCCAGAAGCTAGAATCACTTTCGCCGATTATCAGGAACCCGTTGATGTCGCTTGTCGCACGGCAGAAACTATTGGAATGGAAGATCGTTTTGCGACTATCATCGGCGATCCCTTTACGTCCCCTCTCCCTAAATCACAATTCAATTTAGCCGTCGTCGCCAACCTGTTGCATCTGATTCCCGTTGACCAGTGGAAATCTTTGCTAGGTCGAATAATCGAGGCGATTGCGCCCCAGGGACGGTTGTTAATTGTGGATGTATTTCCCGGCCAAGAAAGTGGCGACATCACACGAACTGCATTTCAACTAGACCTCAGCATGCACGTTCCCCGTGCGGCCTTATGCGACCCGTTGACGCTACAGCAAACCCTCGTCGACTTGGGCACCGAAAAACCACAGTACGCCCATATCGACGC
>JABHUV010000322.1 GCA_018658605.1 Planctomycetaceae bacterium
CGGCAGAATCGTCACTTGCTTCGGCAGAATCGTCACTTGCTTCGGCAGAATCGTCACTTGCTTCGGCAGAATCGTCACTTGCTTCGGCAGAATCGTCACTTGCTTCCTCTACGACGGATTGTATTTCGTCGGTTGCCGCATCCACTTCTTTAGCTTCGTTGGTTGCATCGTCATCTTTCGTTTCTGTTGCGGCCGCAGAGCTAGGTTTGATGCCGCTGATAGCATGTGAAACGGGTGATGTGTTGGTCGCGGGATCTTCTGGAAGCTCGGTCTCTTGCATATCGGCTTCCGAAGTAATCAGATCGATCGCTTTACGTTCGACGATTTGGTTTCTCAGAGCGTCCATATCACCTCGTTTTTCAAGTTGTGCTCGAACTCGTCGTGGCGATGTTTCTTGTTGCAGTGAGATGATGAGAATCTCGCGTTCAATATCTTCTGGAGATGCATCGAGGTCATGATCTTCGGCAATACGTTCTAGAATAAAGTGTTCTTTGAGGGCTCGTTCTGTTGTGCCGAGCATATTTTGCTGTAATTGATTGATTTGTCGACGTATTTCTTCATCGGGAAACCCAGCAGCTTGTAGTTCGAGAATCGAGCGTTGTAATTCTCGTTGTGCTTGTCGTCGCAACAATTGCGGGGGCAGTTCCCAAGCAGCTTCGGCAGTCAGCTGTTCGGTAATCTGTCGACGTACTCGTTGTTGTTGGTGATAGTTCAACTGACGTTCAAGTTCATTGCGTACGGCATCATGTAGCTCAGCTTCGCTGCTGAACCCGCCGATTTCTTCAAGGAATTCAGGTGTGAGTTCCGGAACAGTGACACGTTTAGCGTCGTTGATTTTGATGTTTGCGGTATATTCTTTGCCAGCAAGTTCGTCGTCGTCGAGATCAGTACTTAGGCTAGCAGTGGTTTCTTTCTTGTCACCAACATTGGCTCCGACAACGAGTTTGTCAAAGTCGTTAAGATCTCCGTCCGAGAAGGTGATTTTGCTGCGGACAGGTACTCTTGCATCTTCGAGTGTGGTAACAACTTTGTCACCGTCTTTGAATTCGATGGTAACATTGACAATGTCGCCAGTTGCGATTTCGCCATCAACGTTTTCTTCATTCCCGTAGCGTTGCAGTAATTCTTGGGCTCGTGTACTGACTTCGTCATCAGTGTAATCGTGCGCAACAGTTTCGAGTTTTAGCCCTTTCCATTGTGGTATATCGAATTCCGGTCGCACTTCTACGGTGAACTCGAAGGTCAATTCACTATCATCAGGCATTTGGACCGCGTCGAAGTTGAAGTCAGGTTCGCTGATTGCTGAAAAATCTTGTTCCTCGGTAACTTGGCTCATGGCATCCATGATTAATGAGCCTTTAATTTGGTCGACTACATCACTCTTGAAACGAGTTTCCACAAGTTTACGCGGTGCACGCCCGATTCGGAAACCTGGAATTTGTGCTTTGGGCATCAAGTCGTTGTAGGCATCATCTTTGTAGCGGGCGATATCTTCTTTTGATACCGTGACAACAACGTGTCGTTCGCAAGCGCCTGTTGTATTGACTTGGACTTCAACGTTAAGACGCTCGTCGACGTCTTCGCTATCATCACCAGTGGAAGTAAGAGTTTCAGCCTGATCTTCAGTAACCTCATCGGCGGTCGCTAAAGATGCAACCGCGTCATTTTCGACAGCATCTGTCGCGGTATCTAAAACTTCTTCGTTGATGTCGTTTGTTTCGTTGGTGTCTTGTTCAGACATAATGCATTCCTGATCCAAATGATCCGATTGATACAATTTTTTAAGCGTAGTGCTTGTAGAGAAAAATCAGAGTAAACCAATCGTTGTACGCATAGAATCGTAGTTTGATTAAGTTCTCGAAAGGTTTGGATCTATAAAAAAGTGGTTTAATTAACGGTCTAACGAACTGTTTAAAAGCAGTTCGTTTTTAATAGTTCACGCGTACAACTGCGCACACAATAAAGAGCGGGTGATGGGATTCGAACCCACGACAACAACGTTGGCAACGTTGTGCTCTGCCAACTGAGCTACACCCGCCAATTTAGCACAATCTTGCTGTAATCTACGCCACAAGACGGAGCTTTTTATTATTTGGTATTTCAGTGTAACCCAGTAAGGCAACACGCTAAAGGGGGCATTTGCAGTGGAAAGTATTTTTTTTATTAGCGTTATTTACAGCGGTTGATTGCATTGATGTTTAGTGTCCTGTAGTGCTTGATATAACCCATCATCGTTTGAAAAACCTGTTGTTGTCCACTTGCAGTAGCAGTTTTTTAAAACGTTGCTTTCACGGATCGGAGCTACACGTTCTCGGTAGGTCTGAGTACATTGGGTTGACGCCCCCCATTTGTATGCGTCGGGTTATAACAATTGGGACAAGTATGGAACAAAAACAACGGGAAAAGAGTAGTTTTTACTGATTGTCGATTTTTTTTTTGCAGTATAGACTGTCTTAGTGCAACTATTTAATTAATTGACTCCGAGTGGTTGTATAAACCGTTGTTGATATGTTAGGCTCCAGTCCTATTCTATGGTGGTGTAAATTGACAGTTTGCGCCAGCCAACAATTGAAACTTCTACTCTTCTACTCTTCTACGCTGGTATTATCTTATAAAGCATTAACTTATGAATGTTGATTTATTAGTTTACAAAGACGGCCAGCCGCTTAAAACAGTAAGCGTTACTTTGCCGGTAATTATTGGTCGTGGCAAAGATGCGACATTTACAATCAAGCACCCATTGCTAAGCCGTAAGCATTGTGAAGTATTTGAGGAAAGTGGTTCCGTTACTGTCCGTGACCTTGCTTCGCTCAATGGTACATTTGTGAATGGTTCACGAGTCGATAGCACTTCAGCAATTGATTCAGGCGGTCAACTGAAGCTTGGTTCCGTCGTTATGGAAGTTCAATACAATGGTGCATCGTCTGAGGATACGATCGCCTCGGATCCTGCGTCCGAAGGCGTGGCCTTTGATTTAGGCAAAGTCGATACTGCGGATACCGAAGTCATGGCGACAGCATCTGATTCAACGGAGCCAGTAGATGATGCGGCAGAAGCAACTGAGGATGTACCAGCCCCGAGTGAGGATGCTGGCAACACGTTGGATTTAGGTGATTTCGAAGTGTCAGCTGACGCAGCAGAGGAGCCAGCAGACGATTCCTTTGATTTAACAGATTTTGATGTGAACAGCCCAGACGCACCTCCATCGGAAGAAATGTTGGATTTAGGTGACTTTGAAGTCTCAGCTCCTGCTGTCGAAGAGGGGTTAGCTGCTCAAGAGTTGCCATCATTGACTGATTTGGCCGGAGGGGATGATGAAGAACCGGAAGGTACTGTTGCTGAAGTACCGACAGAAACTGCCGTAGATACTCCAGTTTCGGCTCCACAAGAGGCCGTCGCGGATGATCCTTGGGCTGCACCTAGTGAACCTAAAGTGGCAGTTGATGATGACGATGACCTAGATGCGTTCTTAAAAGACCTTGGTTAATCGCATCGAATAGAATTGATCTTCTGGCTATTTATTTGAGAGGTAGTCTTGGTTGGTATAAGATATCAAGCAAGGGGATTCTGTCATATCTGTATCTGACGTTGGCTTATGTGCCCTGTACATTCTAGTTACGGTATATAGGTGGAAAGCATTTAAGTAGGTGATGCGATGAAAAACAACTATTTGTTCTTGACGATATTTTCCATGGTGTTATTTTTTGGGGTCTCTGTTGTATGCTCCAGTTTATTGTTTGGTGCTGAACCAGGAAAAAAAGGTCCCGTGAACCATCTTGTTAATGAAACCAGTCCCTACTTACTTAGCCACGCTCACAACCCAGTTGACTGGTATCCCTGGGGTGATGCAGCATTCACCAAGGCTAAGAAAGAGAAAAAACTCATATTTTTGTCCATTGGCTATTCTAGTTGTCACTGGTGCCATGTCATGGAACGGGAGTCATTTGAAGATAAGGAAATCGCGGATTTCCTTAACAAGAATTATGTTTGTATAAAGGTAGATCGTGAAGAGCGTCCTGACGTTGACCAGGTGTACATGGCAGCAGTTCAGGTTTTAACACAACGTGGCGGCTGGCCGATGAGCGTCTTTTTAACACCGGATTCGAAACCATTCACAGGTGGTTCGTACTTCCCAGCTCGAGATGGAGACCGTCGTGGCATTCCTGGTTTTTTGACGATCATCCAAAAACTGTCCCAAGTGTGGAACGATGATCCTGAATTGGTTAGTAAGCAGGCGGTTGCTGTTACAGATGCTGTGAAGTCAGAATTGGAAGCACGTATTCCTCGCACTCTCGATGTACTGGATGAAAAAGTATTCACAGCGAGCGTTGATGCTTTGCAGGAACGATTTGATTCTCAGTGGGGTGGCTTTGGGTATAGCATTGCCAATCCAAATGTCCCCAAATTTCCCACACCCTGTAATCTTGAATTCCTATTATTTGAAGTAGAACGATTGAATCGCGCTGGCAAAGATAGTGAACATGCGCTGCAAATGTTAGTTGCGCAACTGGACCATATGGCGATGGGAGGAATACGAGATCATTTAGGTGGTGGTTTCCATCGCTACAGCGTAGATCGATATTGGCACATTCCTCATTTCGAAAAAATGTTGTACGACAACGGTCAGCTAGCGAGTATTTATGCAGCGGCTTACAAATTGACCGGCAATTTAGAATATCGTCAGATAACCGAAGAGCTATTGGAGTTCGTACTGCGAGAGATGACGGATGAAAACGGCGGATTTTATTCGGCGCTTGATGCGGATAGTGAGGGCAGCGAAGGTAAGTATTATAGGTGGTCGCGAGCGGAAGTTAAAACGTTGTTGTCCAACGAACAATACGAGTTGTTTGCCGATATTTATGCGCTCAGCGGCGCTCCTAATTTTGAGGAAGATTACTATGCACTTTTGATGAGTAAAACCAGATCGGAAGAAGCAGTCGCTCGAAAAACCGATCTAGCTGATCTCGAGAAACAACTATTGTCGATGCGACAGTCGTTGATGCAGCAGCGTAATAAGCGAATACGACCGTTGCTTGACAATAAGATCATGACGAGTTGGAACGGTTTGATGATTCGCGGCTTTGCAGATGCTGGGCGATTGCTGGAGAAACCGGAGTATATTGCAGCAGCTTCGAAAGCCGCTAAATTCATCCTTGAAAACATGCGTAACGATCAGGGTCAACTGTTGCACAGTTACAATCGAGGTGAAGCGCGTTTTAATGCATACGTAGTCGACTACGCATTTTTTATCGAAGGTTTGCTCGCGTTACATCGAGCAACTGCCAAGGAAGAATGGCTTTTGCATGCAGATATACTGACTCAAACCCAAATTAAAAGATATTGGGATGAGAAAAATGGTGGCTTCTTCTTTACTTCTAGTGATCACGAAACCTTGATCGCTCGAGCCAAGAATCCAATTGATAGTGTCCGCCCTTCCGGTAACAGTGTGACAGCCGCCAATTTGGTATATCTATATAAACAGTTGGATAAACCAGAGTATCTTAAAACTGCCCAGCGCGCTATTGATAGTGTTTCAGGCATGTTGGATTCGTCACCAACAGCAGCTCCACGAATTGTCATCGTACTTGGTGAGATTTTAGAATTGAATAGTGATCGCTAAGAGCGCGTGGCTTGGATATTTGCACTCGTAGGTTGTTGAGAAATATAAACCGTAATGAGTCGCAAATCTCAGACGCGATTATGCATCGCCAGCGGTGGGTTTGCGATTGGCTGCGGCAAACAAAAAATACAGCGGCAAGCTGCAAAGCAGGAAGCCGCCACTGAACAACACGACAACAACGTCATCACTACCGACGAGGAATAAGAAAATTGCATTGGCAATCAGTGAGATCAAAGGGATGATCGGGTAGCCAGGGACTTTGTAAGGTCGTTCCATATCAGGATGTTTACTGCGTAAAATGAAAATTGCACCGATCGTTAACACAATAAAAATGGTCGCGCTAAATACGGCAATGTTAGTGAGATAATCAAAAATCCCCTTGGCCTCTGATCCAGCTGGTAATCCAGATTCCGTTGCTTGATTTGTGCGATAGACGACATAGCTAGACACAATCAGCAAGAGAGTAACGGTAACTAACCCTTGTCCCATGACGGCGATGTGCGGTGTTTTGAAACGCGGGTGGATCTTGGCGAAGGCTGGAATAAACATTTCATCGCGGGCCATCGCAAATAACACACGTGGCGGAGTCAGCAGGCCAGTGTTCAAGGCACTAAAGACGCTTACTAAAATGACACTACTGAGTATGGCTTTGGCAAGTTGCCCTAAACTAGCGTTAACGGGTGTCAGGTAAATACTAATTGCTTCTTGTGGTACTAACCTTACAGGATCGTTCTCAATTTCGACCATTTGCTCAAGTGACAATGCGCCATGAAATGCGATGTTGACGGCAATATATATAACAAACAAAACGATTGCTCCACCGATCAATGCTAGCGACAGGTTTTTCTGTGGCTCTTTGATCTCCTCTGCAATTCCGGTCACCATCCAGCCACCGGAATAGGCCCACATTACATTTAACATGACGAGTGTGAATATCATGACTAGTGAATCGGGCGTTTGCTCCGTAGAAAAATTAGCGGTGTAATTGGCTGCATGGACTTCTGGAATTTCCACGAAAAGTAGTAATAGCGGCAAGAGTGCGATCAGCGTCAGGAAGCTAACCTTGATAACCGTCGTAATGTTTTGCACTAATCCGCCCCAGAACACACCGAGACAATTCACAACGGTGAGTACGGCGATTAGCGAAATCGAGATTCCTACAGTTTGAATATTGGAGAATTCAACTCCTATTAACGAACTTAGGTTAATGACAAAAAAGATGGCGAGTGCCGAATTACCACAGGATTGAAAGAATACGGATTCGTTCCATCCGGCTAGAAATGCTGGGATACGCCCATACGCTTTGCGAATGTAAACGTATGTACCACCAGCTTTGGGCATCATTAAGGCGAGTTCAGCAAGGCAGACTCCACCGATGACCGTAATAATACCGCCCACAGTCCAAGCGACCATAATCAAGCCAACGGAGTTGCCGACCATGGCATTAGCGCCGGGTTTTGCAAAGATACCTGACCCAATGACTGCTCCGACCACCAGCGCCATGGCCGACCATTTCCCTAATGCTTTTACCAACGAGGGTTGATTGGATTCATCGCTAGTTGTGGCACTGTCACCGAGTTGTTCATGTGTAGAGGGCATTTCAGTATTCACGTGGGTATTCCGAATTGGCAGTGTAATAAATCGATACTGTGACTACAGCAGGTCACGAATTTCATCGGGAAAGTCATGCTTCTCCGAGTCGATTTTTCGTTCGAGATGATCGACGCGGTCAGAAAGATCTTCGATTTTCTTCTGCCCATCAATGACGACATCATCTAGATCAACCACTGTTTTTTCGAGATGGGTAAACAGCGACTCAAGATTGGAGACTCGTTTTTCGAGTTGTTTTCGTTTTGGGGGGGTATCAGACATGGCATCAAATCAACTATTGAAGCGGATCAGATTTTTTGGGGGGGAATAACCTGTGCAAACTTTACGAAATGAGCGTTGTTTTAACAAGACGTTTTGATTGGGCAGGGCTCCTACAGCCAATCGCGTAATTGGTTGTATACTAACGAGTGGTTCTCGATGATTTGTTGTGCGATTAGGGTTCCGAGGACCAATGCTGCGGCGATCATTGAAATAGCGTATGGGTTTGTGGTGACCTTGACATTGGTTAACTCAGTGGCTAATTCGCGTTTTAGTTTTGACCAATTAGCTTGATTCTGTTCAATGCCAACAGCGATGATTTGACAACTGCGCATGGCATTGCGTTTATCAATGCTCAACTGCATGCCAAGATTAGGTAACTCGACGCTATCACCGGCCCACCGCGCATCAGAATCAAGCTGGGCGACAAGTCGGCCAAGGATACTTTTGAGTTGCTCACTCGATAGATTATAGATAACTAATCGTGGGCGACAGGAAATACCGATGAGCAGTGAAACTAGCATATAGAGTGCAAAGAGTAGAACCCAAGCCCAAGGTCCAAACACCGATAAAGCACTATCTGGGACAAACAGATTAATGGGACCAACCATCACTAGACCTGAAAGAGCAATCGAGAGTGAAAATAAATCGCGGGCACCAGTGGTGATAAACGGTCGGCGCAGAGCATTTATGAGTCCCATCAATAATAGATAGACTGTTAGTGGGCCAAATGCGATGCAAATATGAGCGGATGTCATAAGTTCGACGGTTTCGTTTAGATAAGTGCTTCAGCTCTAATTCTAGTGAATAAAGCCGATTAAACCAATTATAGTATGGTTGAAAACATCGATTTTATGCCGCAAGTGTCTGCAACCTACACTTTTCTTAAATTCGATGGTAGACTTTAAATTTCACCACATTCTCGCGAGAAAAAAGAATACCAGACGAAGAGTGTCCTATGGTTAAATGTAATAAAAGTGGGCAAACAGCAGTAAGTTTTTTAGAGTGAGGTTACAGAACGTTGGATTCATCAAGCATTGAACAACTATCGATTAATACAATTCGCACACTTTCCATGGATGGCGTGCAAGCGGCCAATAGCGGTCACCCTGGCACTCCGATGGCGCTTGCGCCCATGACATATGTGTTATGGAACGAGTTTCTGCGATTTGATCCAGCCCAACCCGAACTACCAAATCGAGATCGCTTTGTGTTGTCATGTGGTCATGCGTCGATGTTATTGTATTCGACATTGTATTTAGCAGGAGTTACACAATCATCGTCAGACGCTGGTGCAGCAACTCGACCAGCGATTTCACTAGATGATATTCGTAATTTCCGTCAACTTGATAGTCCCTGTGCCGGTCACCCAGAGCATGGTGAAGTGTCGGGAATTGAAATGACAACGGGTCCTTTAGGTCAAGGCGTTGCAACGAGTGTTGGTATGGCGATTGCCGGAAACTGGTTTGCCGCTCGTTATGATCGGGGCGACCAAACCCTGTTCGGTTTTGATACCTACGTGGTTTGTAGCGACGGCGACCTCATGGAAGGAATTGGCTGCGAAGCTGCTTCGCTGGCTGGGCATCTACAATTGTCCAATCTCTGTTGGATCTATGATGACAATAACATCACCATTGAAGGTGAATGTGATCTGGCGTACAGCGAAGACGTTGCTACCAAATATCAAAGCTTAGGCTGGTCGACGGTTACAGTTACAGATGCCAACGATCTAGTTGCAATTCGTGCAGCGTTTGAAAAGTTTAAATCGACCAACGACAAGCCAACGTTGATTATCCTGAAAAGTATTATTGGTTTTGGTTCTCCTAACAAAGCAAATTCTCATGCGGCCCACGGCGCACCATTAGGCGAAGACGAAGTTGCTTTGACCAAACAGACCTATGGTTGGCCTACTGAACCAAAGTTTTTTGTTCCAGAGGGCGTGATCGAGCATTTTCAAAGTGGCGTCGGAGCTCGTGGACAGGCCTTGTCGCAACAATGGCATAATGATCTGGCAGCTTACACTGCTGCTAATCCGACGGAAGCAGCTGAGCTGGAGACGATTTGGCGGGGAGCACTACCTGCGAATTGGGAAGACGGCATCCCTTGCTTCCCTGAAGATGCTAAGGGGCTGGCGACTCGAGTTTCATCTGGACAAGTACTCAATAGTTTGGCAGAAAAATACCCGTGGATGTTGGGTGGCTCCGCCGACTTAGCGCCCTCGAACATGACGATGTTGAATTTTGATGATGCTGGTGAATTCAGTTTGGAAAATCGTGGTGGCCGCAATTTTCATTTTGGAATTCGCGAACATTCGATGGCGGCGATATGTAACGGCATGTCGTTATCTGGGTTGCGATCATATTGTGCGACCTTCTTTATTTTTACTGATTACCTGCGACCAGCACTACGTCTGAGCAGCATTATGCAGCAAGGTGTGCTCTACGTCATGACTCATGATTCGATTGGTCTCGGTGAAGATGGTCCGACGCATCAACCCGTGTCGCAACTGGCCGCCTGCCGCGCGTTACCAGAGTTATTGGTATTTCGACCCGCAGATGCGAATGAAGTTGCCCAGTCATATCACGCGCTGGTACAACACCAGCAGCAACCGGCAATGTTGGTTTTAACTCGTCAGTCACTACCGACCTTGTGTCGTGAACAGTATGCGTCTGCCAGTGGCGTTCATCAAGGAGCGTATACATTAAAGGATTGTGATGGGGAGCCCCAAGTATTGCTGCTAGGAACTGGCAGTGAAGTCGGTTTATGTATTGCTGCTCAAGAAACACTAGCGGCAGAAGGAATTGCGGCACGAGTCGTCAGCATGCCTTGCTGGGAACTCTTTGAAAAACAGGATACAGCCTATCGAAATGATGTTCTGCCGCCACAGGTGTCAGCACGTGTTGGTGTTGAAGCAGGGCTACGAATGGGATGGGATCGTTACATTGGTGTCGATGGTCGATTTGTGGGCATGGAAGGCTTTGGCGCTTCGGCCCCCGCAGACGAGCTGTTTAAGCACTTTGGAATTACGGCAGCACACGTTGTAATAGCGGCGAAAGAAGCGATTGAAAATTCCCAGAGGCAGTAAATTACCGGTTGACCTCTAGTGGTGGTCGGCTAGATTGAAAACTTAATAAAACATTTATGCGATCAATTGAAACGAATTTTATTTAAAGGCAGAATCCTATGAACGTCGTGCCCCTTGGCGACAAAGTTGTTGTTAAACGAGTTGAAGCAGAAGCAGTTACTGCTGGCGGTATTGTTTTGCCTGATTCGGCTCAAGAAAAACCACAGCAAGGTCGCGTACTTTCGATCGGTGATGGCATTTTACTTGCCGATGGGACTCGTCAACCACCAGAAGTATCTGAAGGCGATCGAATTCTGTTCGAATCTTATGGCGGGACAGAGATTCAAGTAGCTGATGAAGATTTACTTATTATGTCGGTAAACAGCATCATCGCTGTTTTAGACTGAGCACGCATAGCTGCTTAGCGACCGTAGATTATTCGCGAATAGGTACTTTTGGACAAGGCATTGATACCCCTTGGTAGCTGTCCGTATATAATGAAGTAATAGCAACTGTCGGTTTGCGGCGTTGTTCTAGATTATCATCAGAAGGAAATTGATTAATGCGACAGAATACTTTTTCCGCTTTGAAAATCATTGTACTAGGTACGCTTATCATTTCATTATTTGGTGATACCGTCCTGCATGCCCAAACTGTCCAGCTTAGCGACAAACAAAATAATCAACTTAATACAATGAAGAGTAAGGCGGTCGCGTATTTACAGGGCATTGGGCAAGCCGAAGACGGTTCGTTTTCTGGAGAAGCTGGACCAGGAATAACATCGATTGTTACAGTAGCTTTAATACGCAACGGCATAATCGCAGAAGACCCAGCGGTAGCTAAAGCACTTAATTATTTGTTAGGATTTCGTCGACCCGATGGCGGTATCTACCAAGAGGGTTCCTTATACCGAAACTATGAAACTTGTTTAGCAATCCTCTGTTTTGTCGAAGCAAACAGCAATGGTAAGTACGACGAGGTCATTGAACGAGCCAACGCCTTTGTGCGGAAAATCCAAGTTGGCAGCGACGGTTTAGTGGCTCGCAATAAAGACGAATTCGGCGGTTCCGGTTACGGGAAGCATAAGCGGCCAGATCTAAGTAACACGACGTTTTTAATTGAGGCATTACGAGCGGCTGGCGCGAGTGCTGATGACGAAGCGATTCAACGAGCGTTGGTGTTTGTTTCGCGGTCTCAAAATTTGGAATCTGAACACAATAGCACGAAGTTCGCACCCAAGATTAATGATGGTGGGTTTTATTACACGCCCGCTGCGGGGGGTACGAGTCAAGCTGGAGAAACAGCTAACGGTGGGTTGCGCAGTTATGCATCGATGACATACGCTGGTTTAAAGAGCATGATATATGCTGGCGTAGATCGAGATGATCAGCGGGTGAAGGCTGCTTTATCTTGGATTCGAAAAAACTACGATGTATCAGAAAATCCTGGAATGGGCGCGTCGGGGCATTATTACTATTTACACACGTTTGCCAAGACATTACGAGCGTTGGAAATTGACGAGGTGCAGAGTGCTGATGGTCAGCGACATAGTTGGCGTGGTGACTTGATTTCAGAACTGTCACGGCGACAAAAACGTAATGGCTCGTGGTTTAACGCTCGCAATTCTCGCTGGCTCGAAGGCGATGAAAATCTAGTGACTGGCTATGCATTACTCGCTTTGTCATATTGTCGCGACTAGTTATCACTAAGACGAAGTGTCACTCACCACCAATTATCGCTTGGCTTTGAAACGGGTATCACAAAAAACGAATTGAGTTGCACGCTACGATGAATGAAATATCAAATCCATTATTTGATCTGATGCAGCAGGATGATCGGTATAAGCCGGAGGCCTATGAGTTTATTCGTATGGCGTTGGC
>JABHUV010000293.1 GCA_018658605.1 Planctomycetaceae bacterium
CGGCAGGGCCAACCGACCCAGATATTACCATCATTTCATTACGCGATGCGAAACATAAACCGTATGCCTTATTCGCAAACTATTCGCTCCATTACGTTGGTGCCGTTCCGCGGGGCGGGGTTTCCGCAGATTACTTTGGGGAATTTGCCCGCCTCATGCCTATTCGTTTGCGCGCGCCAGCAGAGTTTGTGGCAATGATGTCCAATGGCACATCCGGTGACATCAACAATATTCCTTTTGGCTCCACCCGTCCTCCACGCGAACGCTTTGAACAGATACAAATCGTCGCACGGAAATCTTCCGATGTCGCGTGGCACGCCTATCAGGCAATTCCGAAATACGAAACTCATGTGGCACTACACATGCTGCAGCGAGAAATCACCTTACGCTATCGCAAACCAACCGCAGAACTGCTCCAACGGGCAAAATCTATTTTAAAAATCACGGATCAGGCAGAACTCGATCGGCTTCCCCGACTAGCCGTACCCTATGCCAATCGAACGGTACTCGCCGCTGCAAGACCCAAAACGGTCAATGTTAAAATACAGGTCATCCGCATCGGCGATTTGGGGATCTGTTGTATCCCATTTGAAACATTCGCAGAAATCGGTCTGGACCTCAAACAACGCAGCCCTCTGGCGCAGACTATGGTCATCAGCATTGCTAATGGTCGTTATGGCTACCTACCAACACCTGCACAACATCGACTGGGTGGCTACGAAACATGGCTCGGAACAAATATTGTGCAAAAAGACACATCGACGATTTTAACGACCCATTTGCTTGAAATGCTTGAAGCGTTATCGAGAGAAAAATCCGAAACACGTTAGCAGGTTACAGGTTATACTGTGGGTAGTGCTTTAGGTACTAATAAAATAAACCTCATTGAGTGGAAATATCATGAGTTGGATTGGTCGCATCACGGGAATTGGCATCCTACTAGCCTGTTTGGCTGTGGGATACGTATACCTTTTTGACACAGATACTGATTCGGTCGCACCCGCATTAGATGATGCGCTGACCTATTCCGTAACACGCTTGGACTTTGAGGCGTTTGTAACGGAAACGGGAGATGTCGCTAGTGCGAGTAACAAGGAGGTTCGGTGTGAAGTAGAGGCTCGGGGTGCCCCTGGTACGACGATTATCAAAATTGTCGAAGAGGGAACGACGGTCAAGACGGGTGATTTCATTGTCATGTTTGATTCCTCGGCGTTAGAAAACGATGAAACAGCACAACGAATTGTCGTTGCCAACAACCGCGCGAACCTTATTCACGCGGAATCTCAGCTCGCCAATGCGGAACGCACCTTAGTGGAATTTGAAAAGGGCTTGTTTCAGCAGGAAGTTACACTTATCGAGAGCGAGGTATTTGTCGCTCAGGAGAGTGTCGAAAGGTCACTTGCAAAATTACTCCATAGCCAGCGTTTAGCAGCCAAAGGATTTACTTCTATTGAGCAGTTGCGGGGGGACCAATTCCAGCATGAAAAATCTAAACGTGATCTAACCGCCGCCAGCCTAAAACTCAATGTGTATCGCGAATTTACAAAAGAACGACTGACCGGTGAATACAAAGCTTCTATCAAACAGAAAACCGCGCATCTGGACGCCGCTCAAAGCACATTGGATCTGAGCACCAACCGGCTTGCCGATATCCAAGAACAAATTATTAAATGCAAGGTGCTTGCCCCCAGTGATGGACAAGTTGTTTACGCCAATGACGAGCGCCGAGGCGTCGTCATTGAAGAAGGGGCGATTATTCGGGACAACCAAGTCGTCGTTCGTCTGCCTGACATCAAAAACATGGAGGTCGCCGTGCGAATTAATGAATCACACGTTAATCGGATTCAAACGGAGCAATATGCACGGATTGAGCTCGATGCAGATCCGGATAATCCGCTAGAAGGAAAAGTCCGTCAAGTTGCCGCTTATCCGTTCCCTTTGCGTTGGCACGGTGCACCCCTTGAATATGACACTAAGGTAACGGTTATCAATCCACCCAGCACATTACGACCGGGGCTTCGGGCTAAAGTCAAAATCTACTTCGAGTCTCAGACAGGTGTCTTACAGGTTCCGCTAGCGTCTGTCATGGAGCACGATGAGTCACACTATTGCCTTGTACGTACGGATACGGGTTGGGATACTCGACGCGTGACCATCGGCACCAACAATAACACGCATGTTGTCATCAAAAACGGAATCTCAGAAGGTGATGTCGTCACTTTAACCCCCTTCCGGTTTATACAGCGTTCTGAACTTGACGATCTGAGTAACGAGCTTCAGACATTGCAAACATCTGTTTCTGCGAAAAACGTGGAGACGGTTTCTAATATACAGGTAACAGAGAACGTTCCCGGCTCATGATCATGCCCAAACTACACACGTTGCGTGTAGGACTCAGCAGCATCTTTCTACACCCGATGCGCTCCGTTTTGACAATCTTAGGTATTTTTGTCGGCGTTGCTAGTGTTATTTGGTTGCTCGCGATCAGTGAAGGAATCAGTCGCGAGGTACAACGTCAAATCGAGGAATTAGGCGCTCGCAACGTTATCTTGCGCAGTCGGATGCCGGCAGAAGAATATGTGGGCGACATGGAGACCTTTTTCGTCAAATATGGAATACGTCGGTCGGATGTTGCGGCACTTCTTGAAATTCCTACCGTACAAAATCACCTGTTGATCCGTGAAACAAAGCGAGAAGCTCATTTTGGTGCGCAGACAATAGCTGCCCACATTGTTGCTTGCACACCCGAATACGCTCAAGCAATGAAACTGACGATCAGCAAAGGGGGGTTTATCTCTGATCTTCATGTAACGGAGAAAGCAAATGTTTGCGTGCTTTCTGAGGAAATCGCAGATGTCTTTTTCCCCGTGTCAGATCCACTCGGCAAAACAATACGAATACGTGAAATCCC
>JABHUV010000095.1 GCA_018658605.1 Planctomycetaceae bacterium
GCGATGTCTAAACGCTCTTGATTCCAAGTGATGAACACCTTCAGAAAGTTTGGTTGCGTCAATCGTCTGTAGGAATTCACCATCTCCGCGTGATCCCCCAATTCCACCGGGGCCAATCAGCGGACTGGATTTATCGGCAAATGTTTCGAACCCGTAACTGACGTCCCCGGGCGTAACAAAATCAACGACCCCGTTTCCGTTGATGTCGAGACCACCGTCAAGTTTGAGTAAAGCGTGATCTCCATCGGCAAAGACATCACGCAGACTGTCAAGTCCGAGAAGACGAACTTCGTTGGTGAGCAAACGTGCTTGGAATGAATTGGAGGTAACCACATGCAGGTCGCTTAACCTTGTTTTGCCGTTATCCAAATCATTGGCCGCTGGAATGGACCCAGCGAGAACGGAGTTAGCGCCGACAATCTGTAAACCGGCAGTGGATTGAGGTCCCGATAACCCGTAAATGACGTAACCGTTTCCATGGAATTCATTGTTGGCGTTTTTGTTTCGCGGAATTCGTAAATTAATGCTTTGCGAGTTTGATACAGTGAGGACCTCAGGTATGTCGTTAAAGGGGTCAACCAAAGCACTGGCAGCGTTGCCGGTTAATTCGATTAGGTGCGTGCCTGGCGCTAGCGCAACTTGTACGGTTCGTTGATCAAATCCAGCATCGCCTCGATTCGACAGGCCGGTAATGGAAGAGCTAAGCCGTTCAAAAGCAAAAATCCCCTCGTCGTCAATCCAGCGTTCCTGATAATGACCTCGGCCATGCGTGTTGCGTATATCGACGAGTGTTTCGATAGCGTCGCCATAAACTCCACCAAGCGCGTCGCCTCTGCCGTCCTTGGGGAAGTTCCGATCCTGGCCGAATTGTTGGCCGTTGAAATAAACGACAGCGTTGCCGGGTTGCATTAACATGTAGGCGTAGGCGACGTTATTGAGGGCGGCAGGCCCGTGCTCATCATGGCTCTGAACGAACATAACGCCAGCTGATCCGTTATGTAAACCATCGTCAGCCACATCCATAGAGGCATCGCGAATGTTTTGCCAAGCATTGGATTGTCCGGGTGACGCAAGGTTCTGACGCATTGCGAAGAATAGACTAAAATCCAAAGCGTCCCGGTTTCCGCCAATACGGCCGATGTCGTTCGCATCGATGTCTTTTTTGACGAAAGAAAGCAAATGCGTGGTATCTCCAGTGAAGGCTTCGCTATAACTGAAAACGTGTTGAGGTGATCCGTCGAGTAATGGGCGGGGGTTAGAACGATAGACGGCACGATCTACAAAATCCATCACGAAGGGTTCGACATGCTTGGCCGCATCAATACGAAACCCGTCAACACCGATGTCTTGTACCATCCACTGCATGTAACGCATCAAATATCCCATGGCGTTTTCGGCGATTGGGTCACCACAGCCGCCGCAGTCTGGGATAAACGGAAACACGGCAATGTCGGATTCGCCGGTGGTGGGGTCAAATAGCATTATCGGACTGGCGTCGCGATCTGGATAGTATCGTCTATTATTAGGAGTCGGAACGTTGGCTAGTCGACCAGCGGCATCTTTGGTGTCCCCCGCAGGAATGTTCTGAGGGTTGTCGGCTTCAACGGGATGCCTAATCATTTGATGGTTCTTGCTATGATTGATGTCAACCAAACCAGCGAGACGACCTTTGATGTCGCCCGATTCGAAAGCGCCATGAAAATCGCCGTCGATGTCGTTACCAAGTGTAATTGCTAGTCCGGGATAGCCGCCGGACAAGGTGAATCCAGTTGTGCTCGTATCGGAAAATCCGGTGTGATTGAGGATAGTGTCTACGTGCAGGTTTAGGCCAGCACGGTGTAGTTCGTCTGCAACGGATTCAAGACCGGTGCGTGTGCCATAGAGTGTGGGCTTGCGAGGGCGACCTAAATCAAAACGATCGTATACGTCGTAGCCAACCGAGAAATCGCTCATGTCGGCTCGGCCTGGGGGGGGAAGCCATACGGATCCATAACCCGCCGAAAACAGATCGGGCATCCGATCTTCAATGACGCCATAATCCGCTTCAAACCATTGCAATATTGCTGGCGCCGAAGCGTCGAGTAGGCGGCGTGGTTCAAGTGGGTCTAACACCAGAAATCGCGACCGTTGACTTGGTTTGCGTTTTGATGTTGTTTTCCGAAATAGATCAGAAAATGGCATAGGATACTCGAATACAACGATAGTGAGGATACGCCAATATAACCTACACTAATGCGAAATTGTAGAGTTAAACAAATTTGCTAGACGATCTTCAATGATTTGCATTTGTGCACTGCCAAGCGCAAGAGGTGAAAAGCAGATAGTAAAGGGTGTTGTTATCGGCAAACGCGGGTGGTTTTTCAACGCTAGTCCTGATAATCTTAAATTTACGTCTTATTTATCACGATCACGTTGTTTAAATAATAAAACGCATGAGTAAGATTCCCTCTGACAACCCATATCAACAACCCGATACCTACGTGGTTCCGCAAGCGATGATGGGATCCCGCAAAGATCAAACGCTAGCAATTATTTCGCTGGTTACAGGGATTTTGTCAATCTCGTTTAACTGTTTATGCTTTGTTTCGATTCCTTGTTCGTTAGTTGCTGTTATCACCGGATTGTTGGGAATGCAAAAAGTCTCCAAAGGTACAGGAGAAGGGTACGGCATGGCGTTAACGGGGGTCATTTTAGGTGGTAGCACGCTACTTACAGGGGCGGCCTTTTTCGGATACGTATTTTTCAACGCGCAGAGTATAAATTAAGTTTAGGAGGCGCCGTACTGATATGAGGGAGGCAACAAGAACGCGGCGCGAAGCGTTAAGCGTTATTGCAGGCGGGGCGACTTTGGTATTCTCCCCCGCCTGCCTCGCCAATTCTAAACGTCCGTTGTCAAAATTGAAATTCCTTGTAACGAGTGATACGCATTTAGGACATAAGAATTCGACCGCTGCCGAAAAACGGTGGATTCAAACGGCGGCGGAATTGAAGTCGGCAACGGGTGACGTTGTGCTTCATTTAGGAGACATCGTGGATGGCGGACGAGAGGAACAGTATCCGGTTTATTTGCGAGAACGAAAAAAAATTGGAAAACCAGTCTATGAGATTCCTGGTAATCACGATCCGTTAAACTTGTTTCGCAAACATATTCGAAAACAGGTTGATGTATCCGTCGATCATGAGTGGTTGAAGTTTGTCTTAGTTAGTAACGCCCGCACTGATTCGCACGACGGTTTTTTTACCGACGAACAGCTTCAATGGATTGAGTCGCAGTGTATCGCTGCGAGCATGCAAGAGCGGTATGTGATGTTATGTTTGCACGTACCTGTTCACTCCAATAGTCACCCTGACCGTGGATGGTATGTGAAACCGGAGAATGGACAGCGAGAATTATATGATATTATTGAGCGTCACAAGCAGCGCATGGTAGCGATGATGCATGGGCATTTTCATAACGGGATTCGCGGCTGGAACGACGACGGTGGAATTCATGAGATTTGTATGCCTTCCGTATTGTACAATTTAGATCGCGGCCTCGAAAAGCAAAAAGCACCAGGTTACAATCCATTAGAATTCAGGCCAGGTTATACAATGGTTACGATTGACAAAGGATTGATGACGCTCGACTATAAACCATTGGGCGCTGACGTGTCGATTGACAAACAGTGCCGATTGGAACGGGATGGATAAGATGTTAATTCGGTAAAGCCAACAACTAAACAGGGAGCAGTTTTGAATATACGAAAATTATCAATAGCATTGGTGTTGGGATTACTTCACAGCGGTGTAAGTGGTGCAGCGCCCACGTTGGAGCAGGCCCAGCAGATATCTGCGAGAAGTGGACGACCTATCCTAGTTATGGCGGGCGCGGACACGTGACCGTCTTGTCGCGTCCTGGAGAAGCGATTGGCAACCGATCGTAGTCTCACAGGACTGGTGGCGCAGTTTGTGCCGTTGAAAATCAATACATCATCTCCAGACTGGCGAACGATCAGCAGGAAATATCCGACTCCAGGAAACACGATTCCGGTGGTCTATGTAATCCGCGCTGATGGCGAAAAGATATTTGCGGAGCGAAGTTCGTTGTCCGGTGATAAGTTGCCGTTTGTGTTGCGGAGATCGTTGCAGAACGCCGGTGGTATTTTGAGTGACGTGCAAGCGCAATCGGTAATCAAGGCAGTGGCTGTTGCCAAGCAATCGCTTGGAAATGGCGACGTGTACTCCGCAGTACGGGCAATGAGACCGTTAGCTAAATTGGGCACACTGGGGAATCTTCAAAGTTATGCTAAACCAATACTGGACGCTAACGCAGTCGTCGGGGACATTTTGAAACAAGCGGACACAGATCGAAAGGAAATTGAATCTAACTTGCTGTCACCAGAGACGGCGGTGCGCGGGACAGCAGGTTTGTTCTCGGCGATGCGAACCTATTCAATCTTCCCAACGGTCAAAAGACAATTTGGTGTAGTGCACCGCAGCGCCTCGGGAAATGACGAATTACTTGATGCGATGGCGCACGGTAAGGCGATTGATAAAGCGATGGCTCTAAGCACATTGCCTGGTGGTGGGAGCAAGGCAATCTTGGAGCTTGAGCGTTTGGCAGCAATGTACCAAGAGACGACGACTCAAGCTTTGATTGAGGAAAAGATTGCGAGTTTGATGCAGTAGGTGGCGTTCCAGTGCGGCCAATATGGATCAAATATTGTCAACCTACGGGTCATCGTGAATTGTGTTCGCGCGGGTATCCGCGAAAAATCCCTCAGTGATCTTGGTAATCGGGATATCGCAGGCGTACCTCGCAATCTTTGTAGGATGGTTGCTAGGAATAGAAGTCATCACTCAACGAGGCCAAAATCGCCCGGCTGACTGGCAAAAAATCCCTTGGAGTTGCCGCTTGTTGAGTCCGTTGAAGTCCCGGATGAAATGTCTTGGGTGACGGTGGGTAAGACATGGGACTTTCCAGTGGATGCCGGAGCGGTGGTTAAATATGGTGATATGCAGCTTGCGATCTTTCAGTCAGCCGAGGGTGACCAATGGTATGCATGTCAAAACATGTGTCCGCACAAGCGTTCATTCGTTTTGTCACGAGGTATTCTCGGTGATCAAAATGGCGCTGCCAAGATCGCTTGTCCATTACACAAAAAAACCTTCAGTTTGGAGACGGGCGAATCGATGCAGCAAGAGGATTATTCGATCA
>JABHUV010000258.1 GCA_018658605.1 Planctomycetaceae bacterium
AGCCGAAAACCGGGTGGTGCGTTGCCACGGTCAATCAAATCTGCAGTACAGCCAACGTAGGCGTAATTGAAATCAATGTCTTGACATTGATTGAGGTAACTACGAATGGCATCGTCTGTGGGTTTCTTACCGAAATAAAACATAGGCTACGAACACAATCTGCTAGAGCCAAAAAATGAACCAGTTGTTCTACGGGGCTAACCGCAGGGTGTTACCTTCAATTAACATCTTCGCATAATCGACTGCCTTACCATAGATGTGCAACAACATGGTGGGACTTATACGGGTGCTGGTAAATCGCGACGAGTGAACACTTGGTCACCAATGATGTACATCAACAGACCTAATCCAAGTAAGACTAGATGACAGCCTAGACCACTGAGTCGATGAATTTCAGCGCCACGATATAACCAGAAATCCCAGTATAGTTCGGGTTGGTTTACATAAATGTGCACCAATCCTTCTGGGTCAAATGGATTGAAAAATGTGTAATTCAACAAAAAGCTATATTCGGGTTTCGCCATCGCCAAGATCCGCATCATTTGTTGAATCACAACAAACGCGATACAGATTCCAATTGTCCGCCAGCGGTAGCGGTCCAAACTAGAAATCATCATCGCAAAACCAGCCACAAAGAAACCCATTGCAAATAAGATAGTGATCGCCGGCCAAAACTGATTTATATCAACAAATTCGGACATCGGCTTTTCGACTGTTTCAGGTTCAGCGAACGACAGTGGAATTGAAAATGGAGTTCCAGGAATCTCCAGCGACGGTGGCTCTATGGTATCGGTAACCATATTGGAATAAACACTGAGCGTCATGGCGACCCAGGCGAGACTTGCAAGCAGACAAGTTCCGGTTGTGGTCACTAGAACTTGTACCCAATAGATTCGTCGTCGTGAAATAGGGTTTCCTAATAGCATTTCGAGTGTCCCGCGATTCAATTGTCCGGCGACGCAATCAGATCCTCGCGAGATGGCCCAAATGACAATGACGATAATGATAACGGGCTCATTGAATGCTTGTGCAACACGGCCAGTGTAAGTTATTAATTGTGCAAATGGTACGGCCGAAAATTTTTCAAAGTCTTTGAAAAATTCAATGACTTGTTTAAATCGTGCTGCATCAAAAAACGTGATTGCCCAGATGCGCATGTAGATGAAAAACAGGATGGCCAGACTGCAGGCGATACATAGCATGCGTGATTTGAGCAGATAATGCCTTACTAAATGAATCATGAGCTGGGCATCTCATGATTTGAATGGATCTGTTCGTAAAGGTTGCGCAAACGGCTAGGTTCAATGGAAACATTTTTGAGGGCAACGAGACTGAGCCACTCGAAGGCTGGTTGCAGATCGCCTTTGATTTCAATAATGATTTGCTCTTGGTCGCCGTTGATGTCAAGTCTGGGATATGAAACGCTGATTTGTTTTTCGAGATCTTTGGGTGGCGGTGGCAACGGTTGTGATGATCGAGCATGCAAGCGATGCGTTTGTCGGATGTTAGAAATTTGTTCCGTCATTGCCAGTTGACCGTCTTTCAGAATAGCAACTTGGTCACAAACGGTTTCGACTTCGTCGAGAATATGTGAAGAGAATAGAATAGTCTGTCCAGTTTGTTTCCGCCGTTGCAACAATTCGATTACCTGTTGTCTTACTGTGGGGTCTAAATTAGAAGTTGGCTCATCGAGAATAATCAACGGGGCCTGATTGGCAAGAGCAAGAGTCAACGCTAGTTTCTGCCGCATTCCAGTAGACATTGACCGGACGCGTCGCGAGAGGTCGAGAGCCAAAAAATCGGCAATGTCCATTGCTTGTTGAAACGAGCCATCTTGGCGAATGGAGGTCATGACGCGCAACAAGTCGCGACCCTTGTAGTGTCGATCTAGGCGGACATCCCCAGGCAAGTAGGATACTTTCTCCCGTACTTGTAACGATTTACTGCGACAATTTAGTCCAGCAATGGTGGCCGTGCCGGACGTAGGTTTCATCATCCCCATTAACAAACGGATGAAAGTGCTCTTGCCGGCACCATTTGGTCCTAATAGGCCAAAGATTGTTCCCTGTGGTATTTTTATTGAACAGTCATGGAGCGCTGTAATCGCGCCAAATTGTTTTGACAGGTTTTGCGTTTCCACAAACGGCATGCAGCATGTCTTTCTACACATTGGGAACATGGTGAATCTAACGGATTCCCAAACTGGCTTTAGCGATTGAACAAAAATGCTGGATTGTTGATCAGAGCCCACGCCAAATCCTGCAGGCCAGTCAATCTCTTATTGTCATATTGTATTTTTATCGCTGCCACCGATGCGGAGAGTGATTGATACTGCTTGTCTGTGGCAAGGTACTTTGTGCGGAGATCCGCTTGCTGCTTTTCGTTTCGATCGGCTACCGGAATACTCAATAGTGCCGCCAGCTCATCGGGCAAGGTGTTTAAGGTAACCGGACGATCCGAATCAGAAGCTGAAATCCGGAATTTTCCCAGCTGATGGATGTTGTCGGTAAAGTTGTTGACGATCTTTAGGGTGATCAGGCAACCACCCTCAAAGCCGACTTCTCCGGAGGTCTGAAAAACAGCCGTGTGGTTTTTTCCCTGTTGAGGAGCAATGGCCCAACCGGTATCTGGATTGCCATCGATGGCTCTCGCAACGTCATAACCGGCCTGACTAAATGTAGCGGATGGATCCGTTAATTTGACCGCTTGAACTTCTCCTGTGCCATTGGCCGGTTGGATACCGATACTGAATTCGCTGACGACAAAATTCCCATTGTTGTCAGATCGCCCCGGCCCTTTACCAGGCAGGGAGTCGTCAGACAATGCTTCCAGTCGGATGGCTGTTACGTTAGCCAGTTCCGTTTTTAACTGAATGGTATAGGTGCTTTTTTGATTTTTCCCAGTTGCCCAAATGATGCCGTCATCTCGCAGTTCCAGCTTCGTCTCCTGATCTGTTTGGCCGGAAACAAATTCTGTGGGACCCCATTTGTTCACTCGGTTTAGTCCAGCTTCCCATTCTTGTTGGCGGCGGGGAAGATCTTTTTCCAGTTCGTCTAGTTCGGATCGTAAGTCGAGGTAGTCCGAGCCGGCTTCACCGAGTGCTAGTTTACCAATTTGAATTTCCTGATCTGTAGGATATCTTGAGAGGAAACGCAGGAATATCTCTTCAATCAACTTTTCATCCCCGTCTTCACCGTCCTTGAATTCCTGTTCCATGCGGAACAGGGCGTTACTGGGGTCCGCCAAGGCGTTAGCGATCGTTGGGCCGTTGACGAGCTTCATGATGGGACCGAGTACGAGTCCGGTGGAGCGTTCACATTCGCAAGCGCTTTCTCGAACAGGTCGTCCAAAGTCATCTAAAAACGGTACCTTGACCCCAACGTCGGGTAGTTCGGCTGCTCGGAATCCCTTTGGTACGCCGGGAATACCCTGCGTGGAACCTGTCGCAACATGAATCGCATCAAACAAAACTTCAGCTGGCAAGCGACGAGCGATGGCGTGGGAATAGTTGATTTCATCCTCGGCATTCCATTGATTGGTGTCCACAGTGTGTTGGTATACTCGAGATTTACAGATCGTTCGCAACATATGTTGCACATCAAATCCACTCTTCACAAAGTCGTTGGTAAGGGCGTTTAATAATTCTGGGTTAGTAGGTGGATTTCCAGCACGGATATCGTCGATCGGTTCAATGATTCCGACACCGAACATATAGCCCCACAGCCGATTTACATAACTGGAAGCAAAGTACTGATTGTCCGAGGATGTGATCCAGTGGGCAAGTTTTTCAAGTCGTGGCAATTCTTCATTGACCGTATCTTGATGTTCATAAGGAAACGATGGAGCGGCAACTTCGTTTGTGCGGAGATGAGTAACTTCACCTGCGCCAGAATTAAAGATGACTTCGACCAACGGTTTCGCACCTTCAACGGCTGACCCTCCAATTTTCTTTCCCATGAATCGAGCATCTTCTTTTCGTCCGATTTGTGAAAAGTAGGCGGCTAGGCTGTAGTATTGGTCTTGTGTCCAGCGTTCAAAGGGATGGTCATGGCATTTGTTACAGTTAAATCGCACGGCTAAAAATAGGTGCGTTGTGTTTTCCATCAAGGTTGCTGGGTCGCGGATGATTTTGTAATAGGCGGCTGGCGGGTTGTCTAACGTAGAGCCGTTCGCGGTCAATACTTCATGCGCGAATTGATTGTAGGGTTTATTGACTGCGACGGATTGCTTGATCCAATTACGCAGTGCAACGGCACCTTCTTCACCTAAAAATTTTCGGTTCACCTGCAGTAGATCAGCCCAGCGGTTCGTCCAGTGCTCAATGTACTCTTTACTACCGACGAGTTGGTCAATCAGATTATTGCGGCGTTGCTCTGAAGGCTGCTCGCTTTCCAAGAATTGGCGAACTTGAGCGACCGTTGGGGGCAAGCCTGTAATGTCGATATAAATTCGTCTCACAAAATCTTCGTCTGAGCAGATATCTGCGGGAAGAATTTTTACCCGCTCTAATTTGTCGTAGACAAGATCATCGATGTAGTTTTGAGTCTTTGGTTTTGCCCATTGGAAACCCATACGGTCGCCCATAACTGTTAGTGTCGTGGCGGCATAATTGCCGTCGTAACGGACGAGGACGGGACCTTCGCCGCGACGCAGGAGTGTCAAAACTCCGCGCTCGTCCGCGTCAATGACCTCAATATTACCGCTTTCAATAAATGCTTCCCGTGTAACATCTCGCATACTGCCATCCGGAAATGTTGCAAGCACTGAGATTTGTTGTTTCATGCCGGCGCGAGGAATGATTGGATTCTTAGGAAATATTTCGATCGATGATGCTTTTCGAGTTTCTAAGTCGAGTCGCCCACCTTGGGTTATCCAGTCGCGAATGATTCCGTAGTATCGCGAATCAACGGTTGTTCGTACTCCTCCAACATGCGGTATGGCGCCAACGGCCTTAAGTAATAGTAGACTTTGGTCGGGTGCAGCGCGGTTAAATCGTCTGGCACCTATGTCGTCTGTGAGCGCGCGATGGTCGTATAATGGATCGTAACCTCGCAGCGAAAGTTTAAATCCGTTTTTACCATCTTTAGAGCCGTGACAAGTTCCAGCATTGCAGCTCATTTTGGCAAGAATGGGTTGGACGTCGTTTACGAAACTCGAAGTTGGTAGGTCGAGGGCTTTGACGCTGACGGCAAGGGTTGCTGAATGTTTACCGAACCGCAAAGTTACGGTTTCTTGTCCAATGCTAATGGGTGTGACAATCCCGTCAGCACTGATTTGTACGTGCTGAGGCATCTTCCGGATGGAAAGCATCCGTGTTAGGTCAGCGATCTGACCACTTTCGAGTTGACCGGTCACTCTCAATTGACGGTAATTGCGTCCGATACTGAATTCCATCGCTGCGGGCTCGACTGTGATTGAATTGATTTTCAATCCGACTGGCAGAGTTTCGGTAATCGTGGTCTCTTGACCTGTTACTGCAGCGGTGTAGGCCAGCAGTGAAAAGAGAATTGTATATTTTATGGATTTCATCGTCATGCTTCTGTTGTGGTGAATCATTTAGTTTTTGCAACTTCGACTTGAATTTCAACCGGAACGAATTGTTTTGCGATGGTGCCTGTGGCGGCATCTATTAAATAGATGTAGCCATCGAAACCACCGGCAGCGATCGTTTTGCCATCTGGGTGAAAGGCAACTGTGAAAATACCGCTGGCGATATCAACGGAGGCAATTTCTTTTCCATCGGCATAGTTTGCAATTTTGATTTGCCCAGACCCATTGAAACTGCTGCCGGCGACAATTCGACTTCCGTCATGACTGAAACGCGTACTGAAAATGCGGCCTTTGAGTTTAGGGAACGCGCGAATCAAATTATAGTCATCACCGATCTTCCGAGCTTTGTCACGTACCATTTTGTAGACCTTGGGCACTCCATCAACACCTCCGGCTAGTAGCTCATCTTTATCTGGATGTCGGTCCACCGCGTGTAACCCCCCCTTGAGTGCTCCGGGAGTGATGCTGGTGATATTATCGATAAATTGTGACGTCTTAACGTTAATCAACTTCATGCTGCGGTCACGACTGACGGTGACTAGATGATCACCTTCTTTGCTGAAAACAGTGTCTAAAACCCAATCGCTGTGTGCTCCGTTAAAGAGTACTTCTGTTCCATCATCAATATTGACAGCGTGGATTGTAGCATCTGGGCATCCGTAGGACACCAAGTTAGAATCGGGGGACCAGTTAGCTCCATAGATTGTGTCGTAGCCCGCCGTGAGTGCTAGTAACAGTTCTGCACCTTCGATTTTCCACACTTGCAGTTCCCCCATGCGTCCGGGTGATCCGCCCGCAACCGCGAGCATGGATCCATCAGGTGAGAACCGTGCGGATTCAATCCGTTCGGAAAGCCCAATTAATCTGGCGATTAATTCACTACCATCGGCTCGATAAAGTAATACTTCGTGGAATCCAGAGATGGCTAAGTACTTTCCGTCACTTGAGAAATCGACGGACGTAATGATGGGCGCGGCAACATAGACGGGTGGGTTTTCAGGCGAATATCGCAGGCGGGTTGATGCGGGTGAATCATTTCCTGCACCCTGAGTGATCCATTGTCGAATTAAGTCGATTTCAGAATCGGCAAGTGGTTTTTTTCCTTGAGGCATTTCAGCAGCACCATCAGTCTTACTGATGAGACTGATTAGATGGCTTTCATCGGGTTTATTAGCAACGATCGCTGTTTCTTCAGATTCTCCGCCTTTAAGTAATAACGAAAAATCGGTCATGACGTAATCCCCACCTTTTTTAGAGGGTTGGTGACAGCCTTGGCAGTGTGTCTGAAAAATTGGGCGGATGTCTTTGTCGTAGCTTATTTTGCGAGCGGCAGGTGTTGATTTGTCCGTTTCATCATCAGCTTGGGTGGTAATCGCCATTGCGCTTAGCAGCAGTGCCAGAGAGCAAATCCAGCCTACGACGAGAAATTGAGATGTATGTGGTCGGCTCATGGTATTGGGATGGGGATATTGTGGCGGGAAAAATTGTCTTGGGTGACGTCAATTATAGCACAATTCAGACTGCGAATTAGCACAAATTGAATGCCGCAGGACAATGACTACGTATTCAAGTCGACGGTTTGGTGGAATTCGGGGATGGTCACCCCGAGGCCGCATCGTTCTGTTATTAGTTTGGACAAAGTCTCCGCTGCGTCCAAATCGCCATGTGTCAGAAAGACTTGTTGAGGGCTGTCACCAAAGTGGCTAATCCAGTCGAGCAAGCCATTTTGATCTGTATGGCCAGAAAATCCTGAAAGACGGGCGACTTCCGCCCTCACGTCATAATGACGGCCATGGATTCTGACGGATTCGTCACCTTGGGAAATCTGACGGCCGAGGGTGCCATGGGCTTGATATCCAACAAAAACAATGGCGGATTTTTCATTGGATATATTCCGCCGTAAATGAAATTTGATACGCCCCGCAGTACACATCCCTGAGGTCGACATAATGACGCAAGGTTCCTTGAAGGCGTTAATTTGCATGGATTCTTCGCGAGATCGGCAAAGGTGCATTCCTGGGAAATCCAAAATCGATTTGCCATCGATGATCATGTTCCAAGCATCTTGATCAAAACAATCACGATGCTGTTGAAACACTTGCGTTACATCTACTGCCATCGGGCTATCGAGAAACACTGGAACCTGAGGGATGCTTCCCGATTGTACGAGGCGACTTAAATGATAGATTAACTCTTGGGAACGTTCGACGGCGAATGTCGGAATCACAACATTCCCACCTCGCAGCACCGTCTGTTTAATGATATTTCCCAGTTGTTGTTCGCCGTCACCGTGCGAGGCATGATTGCGATCACCATAGGTAGATTCCATTACTACGAAATTCGCGTGTTCAAAGGTGGCGGGGTCGCGGATAATCGGTTTGTCACATTGCCCGATATCACCCGAGAATACAATGGTTTGATTTTTATTGTTTTCGCGGACGACGATTTCAAGCATGGCCGAACCAAGAATGTGTCCCGCTTCTTTGAACGTGACTTGGAAGACGCCATCGCACAAGGACGTTGTTTTGTTATAGGTAACACCGCGGATCATCGGTAACGTACGCTCGACATCTTCCTCGGTGTATAAAGGCCTCACATTATAGGGCGATTTATGGTTGTCTCTTTTATGACGTTTTCGTTTTTGAGCAACGTCTTCTTCTTGAATCCGAGCGGAGTCACGGAGCATGATTCCGGCCAATGAAGCAGAAGGCTGGGTCATGTAGATTGGGACGTCGAGTCCTTCAGCAACTCGACGAGGCAGCAGTCCAATGTGATCGATATGTACGTGCGTAAGAACCATCGCATCGATTGAGGCGGGAGCCACCGGCAGATTTTCCCAATTACGATTTTGGTAGGAACGTTCTTGGTACAACCCACAATCCACGAGCAATCGGTGTCCAGCTGCTTCAACACAGTAGCATGAACCGGTGACTTGTTGATTGGCACCTAAAAAGTGAATTTTCATAAATTGCGGCAGCGCCTTATAGATCAGGTATGGATGAGACAATAGTACAGTATTGCAGTAACTCCTATTCTACTAATCCTTGATCGTTTCAACAAATTTCTTACGTACTCGCAGCATAATTTTTTGTACCGAGCGTCTATGCAATTCAAGTTCGTCTGATATCTGATTCAGTTTTCGACCTTGAATGCGGAGCAGTAATACGCGGCGTTCGATGTGGGTGAGCGCGGCGCACATCTGCCGCCAGTTATCGGTGTCGGTTAAGTGGTGCCTTGGCAGTTCTTCAGGAACTGTGTGGTTCTCAAGTATATCTTCCGCTTCCTTCTCGTTGCGCCGTACGTTGCGAATTTGATAGGATAAGTATCGCCGATGAATTTCTTTTAGTTTGTTATCAAGTACTTGTTCCAGATACCCACGTAAACGTTTTCTATTCCAGTTGGTGAAACGAGTTTGATCATGTTGCAGGAACGATTTCCACACCATCTGAGTTACATCTATCGAGTCGAGGTGAGGTCGCACTAGCGTGTGCAAGCGTTTGCGAGCGACGTATTTTAAATGTCGTGAAACTTTCTCGCAAAATGACTCCGTTAGCGAGCACGGTTCAAGTTGTTGGTAATTGGTTTCCACAGTAAGGCGAAGCCTCCTAAAAAGATTCCGTTCTTTGTTAGTGCCAACTCCAAATGGTTGTTGAAAAATCAATATAAAAGTGTCTGCGGCACGGATATGTCTGTTTTATTACCACGAATACAAAAACCTGCAAATTAATTGGTTTGTTTTATTTGGCACTTGAGCGACACTATCTCCCAGTTAATCAACCCAATCGGACGGTAATAAACAAGTAATTGTAAAGTGTCTGCGGACAGCACTTTACAAAGATAGTATCTATGAGCGACAATCGTCGTTCAGGAATAAAATTGTGGCGTAGAGCATAGATGAGATAATGGCAAAATGGTTTTATCAGCTTGGTAAGGACGAAATTGGTCCGATATCAAATTTTGATTTATTGCAACTTGTTGAACAAGGTGTAATTGAACCCGAAACACGTATTCGTAAAGACGATGCTCAGTGGGTGAATGCATCGGCAGTTGGCGGATTGTTTGAGGCGTTAGAAGTCGAAATTGCCAAGACCGTTTGTCCGTATTGTTCGGCGCCTGTCCTGCAAGTGCCGTGTCGTTGCCCAAAATGTAATCGTGATGTTACTGTTTCGGTGCGGACTAAACTAAGTGAACAAAAATCCGCTCCGAATAAAGAGACGGTGATCGACCGATTGAGTGAAATCGAAAAGCTCAATAAGGAGATTGAAATTGAAGGTGAATCGGAGCGTGTGTTTATTGTGCTTTTTGCAATTGCATCTGCGTTGCTGTTTCCAGCGATTGCAGGGTTATTCGTGGCTCTTCAGAGCGGGTCGCAAACGTCTGCCATACTTACCACAGCGATTGTTGTGCTGTTGTTAATATCTTCGGCGTGGTCGTTTATCCGCGGTAAACGAAAACCACCAGAATCCGTTTAACTTGAAGGTTGTTGTGATAAACATTTGTGTAATATTTCTATCTAATATATGCAATAATGTGTCCACTACCCCGTAAATAGAGATGAAACAATTACAAATCAAAATAGTTGTCCATCGAATTGTTTGTAGTTAAGAGTAACTAGTGAGCGTCCGCTGCATGGAATCGATCATATCCTTACAAAATGTCACGAAACGCTACGGCGGTTTTCTTGCGTTAGATGATGTGTCTGTTGAGATTCCTCCGGGCATTATTGGTTTATTAGGTCCAAATGGTGCCGGGAAAAGTACATTGATC
>JABHUV010000091.1 GCA_018658605.1 Planctomycetaceae bacterium
AGCTCGCCAGTTTTGTGGAATAATTTGTTGATCCTGCATTGTGATGGCATTGATCAACAGTATATTGTTGCGTTGAATAAAAGAACGGGCAAAATTGTCTGGAAGACAGAACGGTCGGGCGAACTAAACGATAATCCTCAGCTGCGGAAATCTTATTGCACGCCGGTGGTCGTGGAAATCAATGGGAACGATCAAATTGTTTCACCCTCGGCGGATTGGGTTTATGGCTATGACCCAGAATCTGGCAAGGAGCTGTGGAAGCATCACTATGGCCAACTTGGGTTCTCCAATGCTGCACGACCAGTCATCGGTAACGGTCTCGTATTCGTCACGACTGGGTATATGAAGGCCGCGATGTTAGCATTAGATATCCAAACCGCAGGCAGCCAACAAAAAGCGGTGGTAAAATGGCGGTTCGACCGACAAGTACCCAATGTATCTAGTCCAGTGGTTGTCGGTAACGAGATTTACTTTTCGTCGGATAATGGGATTGTTACGTGCCTCGACGCTCGGACCGGGGACGAGCATTGGGTCCATCGGATGGGAGCGAGATTTTGGGCATCACCGTTATACGCGGATGGCAAAATTTATTTCTTTGAACGGGACGGAGTCACTACGGTGATCGAACCGGGTGTTAAATATACCGAGCTTGGAAAGAACGAACTTGCCGGCACGTTGTTCGCTAGCCCGTCGGCGGTCGATGGCAGATTACTGATTCGCACCGATAAAATGTTGTACTGCATCGAAAAGTAGCTTCGGCAATATCAGAGTATAGACTGACTTCTCTGGTTCACTGCTGAATAAGTCCGGCATCGCGCATGGCGATTTCCAACCGGTGAATTTTGTCTGCGGACATCATTCTGGTTGGAGTTCTGGGGTTCATGCCCTCGAATCCCATCAGCTTGAGACAGGTTTTAATGCCGCCTGCTAGATAGGGGAGCATAATCTCATCAATCAATCTGACTTGTTCCTGTAGCGGTTGCCCCTGATCGTAGTTTCCGGCCATCCCTAAATCGAGAAGTTCTTTAAGTGCAACCGGCCAAATATTTGAAAAAGCAGTCGTGGTTCCATTGCATCCGATCAGTGTGCCGGACAAAATCATGCTACCGTTGCAAATCCAAAATCGCTTGTCCGCTGGGACATGGCGGCGTACCTGAGCTTCGAACCGCATATCGTGATCCGTCACATACCCAAAGACGTTTTCTAATCCCGCGATTTCCCCAAGGACTTCCGGCGTCGCAGCTGGTCTTGCAGCAATCCCAAAGCTAGCAGGGGACGTCTGGTGCATCAATAATACTGGGGCAGGACAGCGGGGCAGGATTTCGTGGAAGTAATCCGGCACGAGTGTTTCTTCCCGAGGAAACCGTATCCGTAACATTTCCGCCCCAGCCTCGACATAGTTTTCGGCTTGTCGCAGTGTCTCGATTGCGGAGGGACAGTCAATTCCGCCGATGCTGAAGGTTTCACCCGTCAGGCTTTCGGTAACGGTGCGCAGTAGGGAAATCCGTTCCTGCTCGTTCATCATGAGTTCTTCGCCGGACTGGCTGCCGATCAGGTACCCAGAGATCGGTGTCTTTAGCCACCGCTGAATATTCCGCTCGGCTGCATCCAAATCCAGTTTGCCATCCTTGTCAAACGGGCTGACCATGGGTAGGGTAACCATCGGGTCGTTCGGTGGAATCGGCATGTTAGTGTTCATCCTCTTGGTTTTGGCCAGGTTTGATGAAATCGCAAAACGTTTGATCAGTTCGAGCGTGGGTTTCGTTGGTAGTAAAGACGGCCATCTTCAGCCCCACCTAAGTAGTCGGGAATCCCATCGCCGTTAAAGTCGACAACGGTCGGACTGGTTGTGTGTCCTTGGATGCTCTGTTTGACCAGTGGACCAGTATCGTGGAAAGTCCAGCGACTTTCCGTGGATTGTACCTGCAGCAGAAGATTTGCATTGCTGGAATTAACTAACAGATCGATGTTGCCGTCACCGTTCCAATCGGTAGCCCAGATTTTCCGTCGCCCACTGCCCCCAGCTAATCGATAGTTGAGTTGCAAGGGACCGGCAGCAGAGGTGCGGACGCGATGATTAGGGTCCGTAACGGAGTTGTTGTCGCCGTAAAAAACACGCTGTGGAGGAAGTAGAATAAGTGTTTCGTTTTGCCTTTTGCGCTCATAAAAGCACAAGTAACCTTCGTGGTCAAGTGACAGCAAATCGGTGAGCCCATCTTTGTTCCAATCGATACCGATGGGGGTCGTTCTCCATTGCGTCGCGAGCTCGTTGTCTATGGGGTTCCACCACATCCAGGCAGGTTTGGTGGGTGTGTCGGTCCAAGCGACCTGTAAAACATGGGGCGCGGCAAGTTGTGGCGTGGTCGCCGTTCCCGTGTTCCTTAACAGCATAACTTGTCCCCAGATGCCGTTAACCAAAATATCTGGTAATTTGTCACCGTCCCAATCTGCAACACTCAATGTTGTGTAACCCCACTTTGCTTCCGCGGGTCCTTGGATACTTCCGTTGGGTCCCGCCATGATGCGAAACGTTTCCCCGCCGGCTTGCAGGCGCAGGGGCGCGGCCCATTTTGGTGATTCAACATTTGGACCACTTAGGTTCTCGAAGAATTCAATATATCCGGCGGTGTTTCCCGACAGGAGGTCCATGTCACCATCGCTGTCCCAGTCATATCCTACGGGGGTGGCTAGGGCACCACATTTAAGAGTATCCGCTTCTTGTTGGAAATATTTAGGGGGTGCAAATATGGGAGTGTTGTGCTCGTCGAGAGTTCCGGTGTTTTCGACGAGAGCAACGCGGCCATCCTCGTCGCCAACAATCAGGTCGGCATCACCGTCGTTGTCCCAATCAAAGGCGACAGGAACAATCATTTGCAGGTCCATTGTAAGGGGATCGCCGTTTTTTTGGCGTAGTCGGATACCGCTGGCGTATACCGGCGTAGTACGAGTTCCAGTGTTTTGAAAATAGGTGAATCCGTCGACAAATTCACCACACAGTAGGTCAAGGTCACCGTCCTCGTCAAAATCAACAAAGTTCGGCGAAGGACAGCCATAGGTGTCGATAACCCCGTTGGTGGTTGTAAGTTTTTGTGGTTCTGCGTATGTGGGGGCGTCAGTGGTACCCTCGTTGCGAAATAGCAGCACAAAACCATGCAGTTTGCCATTGATCCATTCGCCGCTACTGTCCCATGCATCATCCCAGCCGTAATAACTCCAGTCCTCAATACCGACAACTAAATCGAGATTGGCGTCGCCATCGTAATCGACGTAACGCCATTGATTATGCCGGACCTTGGGCCCCTTCTTCTGAGGTCCCGTTGTTTTGTAAAAATTGGATTCAATCGAAAGTTTGCTTCGTTGTGTCAAACCAGAGTTGATGAAATCTGCATATTCAAACCCTGGTGTGAGTACGCGTAATTTGCCATCAACGTAACTAGGCATGACATAATGAACAGCGTGGCTTATTCGCTTGGCGGGTTTGAAAACAGGAAGTGGATTTGCAGCCGTATCGCCCGACGTGTTCTCGAAAAACCAAACTCCATTGGATGGTTTATCTGGACACGCTACGAGTAGGTCATAATCTCCATCACCGTCGGCGTCACAGGGAACTGGCCATGCCCAAAGTCCCACGCCGAGGTCGACGGCTAGCCCTGGATTGTTGTACTTCAAAGGCTGTAGTTGCTGAGCCGCACTAATGACAGGTAGAAATAGAACGACGATAGTGGTAGTGATTAGTGATTTCATAGCCGCATTGTAAGGTTTTTAACCGCGGTAATAAATATAGCTTCTAACTTGGATTAGCCGACCATAACCGCCACGCAATGTTTGCATTTGTAGTTGCAATAGGTTGTAATGGTTAAGTTGCGCAACGGATTAGTTGCATTGTTAGCTCGGAAAAATGATATGTAGGGTCTATAAACAGGAATTAGAAATCGTGTCCAAACCAAAAATCACTCGACGTCAATTTACCAAAACCACCGTAGCCGCTTCGACTCTTTTTGCAGCGCCAGCAATTCTTCGCGGTCGAAACCTTAACGAGAAACTTGATATTGTGGTGATCGGGACTGGCGGTCGTGGAGGATCGAATCTGCGCAGCGTTGAGTCAGAAAACATTGTGGGCGTGTGTGACGTGAACGAAAATAACCTCGCATTTGGCCGCAATCGACATCCTAACGCAGCAGCATTTAATGATTTTCGAAAATTGTATGACTCCGTGAAGAGTTTTGACGCGGCGGTCGTTAGCACTTGTGAACATACACATGCGTTTGCGACATTGCCAGCGTTGCAGATGCAAAAACATGTGTATTGTGAAAAACCGTTAGCCTACAATATCGCGGAATGCCGAGTTATTCGTGAAGCTGCAAATCGCGCTGGCGTTGCCACTCAAATGGGCACTCAGATTCACGCGGGCAATAACTTCCGGCGAGTGGTTGAATTGATCCAAGCGGGGGCCATTGGTGATGTCACTGAAACGCATGTCTGGGTTGGTCGTGCCTGGGGTTGGCAGCCTTCAGAAGAAATCGCGCGTAAACACAACGACATCGTCTTTGCACAAGATCGTCCGGCTAAAGCGGATGAAGTACCAAAAGGACTGAATTGGGATTTGTGGTTAGGACCCGCACCTAAACGGGCGTTCAATAATGTCTATTTCCCTGGTCCGAAATGGTATCGCTGGTGGGATTTTGGCAACGGTACAATGTCCGACCTCGGTAGTCACTTTGTTGACTTGCCATTTTGGGCGTTGAAACTGAAAGCTCCTACGACCATCGAGGCTACTGGTCCGGCGGTACATCGAGAGATTGCACCAGCATCGATGACGGCGACTTACACATATGAAAAGCAAGGCGAGCAGCCAGCGACTACGCTCAAGTGGTACCAAGGAACCTATAAACCGCAATTGTGGATCGACAAAAAGATCCCACAGTGGGGAAGCGGAATGTTGTTCGTAGGTAGTAAGGGAATGTTGTTGTCCGACTATGGTAAACACGTCTTACTGCCGACGGATGAATTTGCAGACTATACGCGCCCTGAAAAATCAATTCCCGCTTCACGTGGGCATCATGCCGAATGGATTCACGCTTGTAAAACTGGGGATCCAACGACGTGTAATTTTGAGTATGCGGGTTGGTTAACGGAAGCGAATCATCTGGGTAATGTGGCCTACCGCGCTGGGCAGAAACTGATTTGGGACGCCAAGGCGATGAAAGCCACAAACTGTCCCAATGCGGATCAGTTTGTCCATCGGGAATACCGTTCAGGATGGAAGTTGGGTTAATCGGTGTCGGAATCGGTAGAAAATTGGTTTGTTTACATATTGCGATGCGCTGACAACACGTTTTATACCGGAATCACCAAGGATATCGAGCGCCGCTGCAAACAGCATAACGCCGCCGTCGCCTCAAAGTACACTCGTGTACGGTTACCTGTAGTGCTGGTCTATCAGGAAACAGTCGCCTCACATGGCGATGCCCTGCGACGAGAACTGGCAATCAAAAAGCTGACGAGGACAGCCAAGAAAGCTATGTGTTCTTCTTGGACCGCGAAGCAACACCGCTAATGCCTTATACTTTTGCGATATTCACGAAAGTATGGACGTGCGGTAGTGCTCGGGAGTTCCACACGAGACCAGGACCTTCGATTCGCCAGAAGTGCCATCGCAGCGAATCAGTTGTCTTGGAGTCTTTATAGAAGGCAAGTCGCAGTTTATCCATGCCGCCGTTGTGCTTGATGATCTCCATCACTTCGTCAGCGTCTTCTTGGCGATAAGGTGATAAGACACTGTGCATAACGGCTTGCATCAATTCCTTTTGGTCAGATGACAATTGGTCCACTCCGATACCAGGTATGTTTGCAGTGTCTGCACGGAACTTTATTGATTGAGCCTGTTCACCGGGATTGCCTTTGGTGAGACCGAGTTTCCGCTGGTTGGCGTCCAACGCATCATAAAACTCGTGGACTTGTTGCGTTTGATAATGGTACACGTTACCCGTTGAGTAGCCGTCCGCTGAGTGACCATAATAAAGCGGACCGGCGAAGGCTGCGCCCGGCGCTGAGTTGCCATCACAGCGGATCGTCAGGTGGTGTGAGGTGAACATGAAACAATATTTATTTTCATCCGTCGCGTTGCCGAAAAAGGAGGCGCCACAGCCCTGTAGATTATTACTGCCGTCAAAGCGACCGCCACGAGTAATTTTGATATAGCCTTCTTCATCGCGTGTCATCGCTTTTAAGATTCGATCGATCAGTTCTTGCTGCGACTCGCTATATTGCTCACCAATTTTTTTGCCACCATAAGGTGCGTTGTACATGCCGTGACGTGCAAGTTTGCCATCGGCCTTTTGATTGTAGGCATGCACATTTTGTTTTCGTTGATCAGCGGACAGTGACGTATACAGTTCTTTGATGAGTGCTTCAGCAGGTTGTACCGGAGCGGCATCTGTGGCCGCAGGTTCATCGAAAGCATGGGTCTGCGACGCGATGCTACTGGCGATTCCGATTGTTGCTAGACCGCCTAGGAAAGCACGCCGCCCAACCGTTTGCGAATGAGTTGTTGGTGCGGCTTCGATACCTGTGTGTTGACAGGATTCGAGTAGATTGCCTGTTGTTTCGGAAATACACATGTCATCGTCCTTTAATGGTAGGTGGAGTTTAGGTTCAATGGATTATACCAAATAGAATTATATATTGTTGGGAATCGGGAGTGTTTCCTGCTCTTAAACCTCGCGGACAAGCGTTACGACGACTTCGCCTTGGCGAGTCAATGGATTGCTGCGTCGACACATGATCATACCGTCTGTCTCCGCGCGGACTTCGGTGGCTGACGCCGAGATGTCTTCAGGGTTATGGATTTGCGCGATCACTTCACCGGCAGTCACCGTATCTCCTAACTCAACAAAGGGTTCGAGAATGCCGCTGCAAGGTGCCATGACGTAGTCACGAGCATCAGTCCCTTTGACAACAATCGGTGGGTCATCGGAAAGAGTGATGCTCGGTTCGTCTAAAATACCCACCCAGACAAGTAGATTGTGAATGCAGTCGCGGGTGGTGGCGAGCATTTCTTTACCGAACTGCGATTTGCTTCCCATCTCTGTACCGAGAGTAATTTTCCCGAGTCCTTCTGCGTACGAGGGTAGCAGACCACTGCCAGCGACATCAGCGTATAGAAATACGTAGGGCGCGCCGGCCGCTTGGCCTGCTTGCAGCATGGACTGCATTTGCTCCTCATCGTCGAGTTCGTGCATATTGACCGAGGGGAGGAAGTGCATAGAACTCCCACCAGAATGAATGTCAACGACGAGATCCGCTAGTGGGATAATGTTGTGGGCAACATAGTGGGCGATTTGTCCGGTGATGTCGTCGTCGGCAGATCCAGGGAAAGCGCGGTTCATGTTTTTGCCGTCGATAGGTGATAATCGCGTACCAGCTATTGCGGCGGGTTTATTGAGCATGGGGATCAAAATAATACGGCCGCGCACGTTTTCAATATCAATGGTCCGCGCCAGGTTCATCAGCGTGACCTGACCCTCGTACTCATCCCCATGGTTACCGCCGGATAAGAAGGCGGTTGGGCCATCACCGTTTTTGATGACTACAATAGGGATGTAGTATTGCGCCCAGCCGGCGCTATTTGTGGATTGTGGTACCTTGAGGTTACCAAAATGCACACCATCTGCGTCTAAGTCGATGTCAATAGTTAACGGTGAAGAGTTGTTTGTGTCGTTCATGTTTAGCAGTTGTTGTTCAGTAGTTAAAGACTCAATTATAGTCTTAGAGTTCATCCTGCGGTTAGTTTTCGTGCGTTAACTTATCCCGCGTATGATCATCAGTGCCGTACCACCGATTCTTCTCGAGGGGGGCTTTACTATCGAAATAGCAGGGAAGTTTCCTCGGCTATGCATTAATGTTAGGATACGATTATGAAATTTAATCTAATCATGCTCTGCCGCTATCTACTTGTGTTGGTTATCGCTCATGAATTATCAATTCGCTTGTGCGTTGGCGATGAGTTGCCTGTTGGAGTAACGAACACACAAAACCCTGCGGATATTTCACTGACGCCGCAACAGTCACTGCAGAAGATAACCGTTCCCCAAGGTTTTAATGTCACACTATTTGCGGGTGAACCGGATTTGCGAAGACCGATTGCATTTGATTTTGATGATCGTGGTCGCTTGTGGGTCGTTGAGAACTATGCCCATCCAGTTTGGGATAAAGATAATCAATCCGATCGCGTCTTGATTTTTGAGGACACCGATAACGACGGAACTTTTGATACACGCAAAGTATTTTGGGACAAAGGGCGTTATCTGTCGGCGATTGCGGTAGGGCATGGTGGCGTCTGGTTAGGTAATACTCCGGAATTGGTTTTCATCGCAGACAGGGATGCAGACGACGTTCCGGATGGACCGCCAGTTACTGTGTTAGATGGATTTCAGATTTCGTCCAATAACGTCCTCAATAATTTTCATTGGGGTCCAGATGGTTGGCTTTATGGTGCAATTGGCTTGTCGGAAAAATCCAAAATCGGTAAGCCGCAGAGTGGCGATCCACAACGAACCATGATGTCACGAGGCCTATGGCGGATGAATCCCACATCGCATGAGTTTGAAGTGATTGCAGATGGGGTGGTAAACCCTTGGGGTGCGGATTTTAATCAATACGGTGATCTATTTACGACCAATACTGTAATAGGACATTTATGGCACATTGTACCTGGGATGTACTGCCAGCGACGGGCGACCGAAGGCGACTATCAATACGTCTATGAACGTATTCAGTCCAATGCTAATCACCTGCATTGGGGAGGTGGGGCATGGACAAGTTCGCGTGAAACTACCGAATTACACAGCGTCGCTGGTGGCGGACACGCGCATTGCGGTGCGATGGTATATCTGGGTGATAATTGGCCTGCGAAGTATCGCGGTGTATTGTTTACTAATAATTTGCACGGAAACCGAGTCAATAGCGACGTGTTAGTGCCACACGATTCGACCTACGTAGCGGAACATGCCGACGATTTTTTGTTTGGCAACGACCCTTGGTTCCGTGGGCTGTCGATTAAATATGGGCCCGACGGCAGCGTGTTTGTGTCGGATTGGCATGACTTCGGCGAGTGCCACGACGGCGATGGCAGTCATCGATCAAGTGGTCGCATCTATCGAATTTCCTATGGTACCCCCGAGGCGTTCCAAAGCGATTTGCAAAAGATGACGAATATAGAATTGGCCGCATTACACAGCAAAACCAATGAATGGCTGGTTCGCCACGCTCGGCGAATATTACACGAGCGCCACGTCGCTGGGCAGGATCTGCGTGATGTTCAAGGATTGTTACGCAAACAGTTTGAATCTTCCAGTTCGACCGTGCAACGCTTACGCGCTATGTGGACCCTCAAGCTTGTTGGCGGACTAGGTGAACAGGAATTGGTTAGACAACTTTCTTCAGAGGACGAGCATGTAAGACGTTGGGCCGTCCGGTTGTTAGCGGAAATGGATCCAGCGCTTTCGGATACGCACGCAGAATTGGCGAAACTCGCACAAAATGAGTTATCACCAACAGTGCGACTTGCCTTAGCAAGCGCTGTTCAACGATTTACTTTGGAGGACAGAGCACCTATTTTGTCAGGCTTGTTATCTCAGGATGAGCACATCGACGATCGATTCTTGACGTTGATGATTTGGTACGCGTTAGAACCGATGATTGGCTTGAACCGTGCGGCGTTTCTTGAATACGCCACGTTTTCTAAAATTCCTTTGTTGTCGCAATATGTCGTGCGTCGGGCAGCGGATACGGTGCGCCCACAACTCAATGACGTTGTTGATGCGATTCTTGGTGCAACTAACGAAACTGTTAGAAAGCATATGTTGCGGGGCTTGTTGACGTCAATGACCAAGCACGGAGCTCAACCTATGCCTCCGGCTTGGAAAACAGTGATGGCACAAGTGGCGCGCGAGGGGACGCAAAACTCGCAACTCTTGGTCGCTCAGTTATCTACTTTATTTGGCGATAAACAATCAATCGCCGCGTTGCGGGTGTTAGTCGACAATGACACGGAGTTGATAGCAAAACGGGTGTACGCCTTGGAATCATTATTGCAGGTACCTGATGCGGTTACGGTCGAGTTGTTACACTCGTTGGCACAAAAAGAAAACGCGACCGGCGATTCGGAAGATTTACGTCATGCGGCGTTGAAGGCGTTGATCAACAGAAATAACGAAATGACGCCGCGTATTTTGCTGCAGCAGTACGCCAAGTATTCTGATGCTGCCAAGCAGGCGGCAATCGATGTGTTGGTGACACGACAGGAATTTGTAAAACAAATGCTGATCGCGATTGAAACGGATGTTATTGATAAGACGGACATCTCATCCTTCGCACTGCAACAGTTACGTTCGTTTGATTTATCCGACCTAACCCAACGAGTTGCAGAGATTTGGCCTGTGGAGAGCGGAGTGTCAAAACGCGCAGCGGAAATAGTGCGTCTGCAAGAACTGCTCTCTGACGAATTTATTGCGCAAGGCAATGCGGAGCAGGGCAGGTTGATTTTTGAGCGCACGTGTGTTCGCTGTCACACTTTGTTCAGCGAGGGAGGCCGCGTCGGGCCTGACTTGACTGGCTCGGGACGTAAAAATGTTGGTTATTTGATTAATAATCTGACGGACCCAAGTGCTGTAATAGATCCAGCCTATCGACTGACGACTATCATTACCACGCAAGGACGTCTACTCAGCGGGTATATCACCTATCAAGACGATCGTGCCGTGGTGATACGAACGCAGCAGTCCGCGGTCAAATTAGCGATGAACGATATTGATGAGATGGCTACGCAAAAACGGTCGATGATGCCGGACGGTATGTTGCAAGTGTTTTCAGACGGTCAAATTCGCGACTTGTTTCTATATCTGGGGGGGACGACGCAAGTCGCCCTGCCTGGCAAATCAAACGATAATTGATTGTGGCTCTGACGTGTTAATTACTGCTTAACGTGATCGAGGTGATGCTTGCTCCGTTGATCGGTACATCATCTGCAATACGAGTGTCGATCGTGAAGCATGACTTAAGCAATCCATTCTTGAAGAATCGAACGTATCGTTTCTCGTGGGGAGCGAGGTCACGTTTTACGATTTTGGTGGCTAATTCGTATAAGGTATCAAGTGTTTGTGGTTTGGTACCCTCTTTGTGCGTTCCAAGTTTAACACCGGTTTCCGTCCAACTCTTTAGCGGTTTGACAACTGGAGCCTTGTCGCCGGGTTTTAAGGGAAGTTGCACTCGAGGGACCCCAGCAAACGATTCATACTTACGTTGATGGACTTTGTTATCTCGCATAGTTATTGTGGTGGTAGTTCGATACCCCGTAAAACTAAGTGTGGTAACCGTGTACGAATAATTACCAGCGCAAGAAGTCCTCAATTGTTTCCATTTCAATTGGCTTTCTCGCAGTTGTTCTTGTTCGGCCTCAGCAAAGACGGAGTTATCGTGATTGAGCGAATAAATGACTAAAACAAGAGTTGCAATGGCGAGGGTCTTATGATTAGGCATGCTGCGTTTCTTGGGTAACGAGTTGTGTGCAATGAACGTTGTTGATTATTTCGATTTAAGGATGAAAAGGAAAGATGAAAATGCAAAAAATATCAGGCTCCGTTTGGTTACTGGCGATGTTTTGTTTCGGTGTGCTCCCGCTTGTGGCCGCGCCGAAAACAAACATTATTTTGATCATGGCCGATGATATTGGATATGAGTGTTTTGGCTTTGCTGGTAGTAAGCAATACAATACACCTCGGTTAGATCAGTTGGTGGCCGAAGGAATGTCCTTTACGCATTGTTATTCGCAGCCGTTATGTACGCCGAGTCGAGTAAAACTAATGACTGGCTTATCAAACGTACGTAATTATGCAGCATTTTCAGTCCTCCGGCAGGATCAGAAAACCATCGGACAGTATTTTCAGGAAAATGGTTATCGCACATGCATCGCTGGGAAATGGCAATTGTACGGTGCTGAACATTATGCAGAACGGTTCCGCGGCAAAGGTACGATGCCTGAGGACGCAGGGTTTGACTCGATGTGTCTGTGGCAAGTTGACAAACTTGGCGGTCGCTTTTGGAATCCACTGCTGTATGTCGATGGTGAGAATAAACAGTTCGCTGCCGCCGAGTATGGACCTGATATTGCTACTAAGTACATTACCGATTTTATCGAGCACAATCGTAGCGAACCATTCTTTGTGTATTACCCGATGATTCTTACCCACAATCCCTTTGTGCCTACGCCCGCTAGTGAAAATCGGATGTCTAAGGATAAACAAAAGAACTTCGAGGATATGACGGCCTATATGGATACGCTTATTGGGCGGATTGTTGATAAGACCCGCGAAGTTGGTATTGCCGAGAATACACTAATTTTATTTGTTGGTGACAATGGTACCAACGTAGCGATTCGGTCACGTCTTAACGGCGATACGATTCGGGGAGGGAAAGGGAAAATGACCGACGCGGGAACCCGCGTTCCATTCGTTGCGTATCAACCTGGAACTGTAGAGGCTGGTCAGATCAGTTCAAATTTGATTGATTTCTCGGACTTCTTACCAACAACGCTTGAGG
>JABHUV010000110.1 GCA_018658605.1 Planctomycetaceae bacterium
AGCGACTCAACATTTTGATAAGGACAATGATCTCTATAGCGTTTACCTTTCGGGAAATGGGCCCTTAGTAGCAATTCTTCAAGAAGCACTGGCCGTCGATAAGGTTAGTCGAGAAAGAAAGGCGGGCCGCACCTGCCGGAAGGGAGAGGCTCGCAGCGAGGTCAAAATGTTTATTCAAAACGTTCATCACTATCGGGATGAATGTATCATCGATCCGAAGCCTCCCGTCGGCCATATAGCGCTGTTTGATGAAGCTCAGCGGGCTTGGAATCTTCGTCAAACCTCGAATTTCATGAAACAAAAGAAAAACATGCCAGATTTTAATCAATCTGAACCGGAGTTTTTGTTGTCATGTATCGAGCGGCACGATGATTGGGGTGTCGTTGTTTGTCTGGTCGGAGGTGGGCAGGAAATAAACACTGGTGAGGCTGGAATTACTGAATGGATTATTGCACTAGACCGATCATTTCCAGATTGGCACATTCATGTTTCCGACCGACTCGAAGATGACGAATTTGGTGCGGGGGATGTGTTACGTTCAATCGATTCGCGAGCCAATGTACATCACGATCCAAACCTACATCTCGCGGTGTCGATGCGATCTTTTCGTGCGGAGAATGTATCTTTATTGGTCAAACAAATACTTGATTTAGACCAATCTGGGGCCCGGAATACGTTATCTGAATTGCAGGATCGATATCCTATTGTTTTGACCAGAGATCTCGATAAAGCAAAAACCTGGCTACGCGAAAAGGCTCAAGGTACTGAGCGATATGGTATCGTCGTGTCCTCAAAAGCAAATCGCCTAAAACCGTTAGCGATTGATGTACGACTGCAGCCCAACCCCATCCATTGGTTTTTGGCGGACAAATCAGATGTTCGATCGTCGTATCAGCTTGAGGACGTCGCTACCGAATTTGATATCCAAGGGCTGGAACTAGACTGGGCGTGTGTTACCTGGGGTGCCGATTTTCGTTTTGCGGAGGATGGGTGGGAGCACCAATCATTCCGCGGAAGCCGATGGGTCAACGTCAACCAATCGGATCGTCAAACGTACCTGAAGAATGCGTACCGAGTCTTACTCACCAGGGCGCGTCAAGGGATGATTATCGTCGTTCCCGAGGGCGATTCAACCGACCCAACCCGTGGTCCAGATTTCTACAATTCCACATTTGAATATTTGAAGGGTCTCGATCTTGAAATTGTATAACCCCATCAATAATACCAGTCGCGTTTACCCAACGACAAAAGGATAATCCGTTATGAATTCGATTCAAAGATTAAAAGCGCCAAGGGTTCTAACCGATTGTGCTTTGAGATTTGACGGTTTTAAGTATCTCGAAGAAACCGACTTAGATACCAATCTGGCTGTTGATGAACTGCTAGAGGAAATCGCCTGCGATTGGGATGACTTAAAAAAGCTAGGTGTGTTTTTTAGCCTACAGCGAGCACTTTGTAAGTGGGCACTAGTATACGAGCCTTACAATGGAAAATATTGGCGAATATTCCATGAGTTGTTTTTTGATGTTATCTCGATCGAAATCGCCGAAGAGTACCAATTAGAAAATCGGTATCTCGAGTGGCAAGAACAATATGGCGATCGTTTGGAAGCGGTGATCGAATGTGTGCGGGACAGTTACGAATCGACCCCATGGGATGATACCGCTAAACCGAATTTTCCAAACGTTTCGGAACAAACTTCCTCGTCTACGGACACAGACCCGGTTGTTCACACGCCGATGCTGATTGATTTCGAGGATGGTATCCAAGCTTCCCTTAGCGTATTCGAGTGCCGCAATCCATATGCCGGAAATCTCGAAGGACGCCCGGGGAAGTGTTTGAATGACGATATACTCATACGCCTTGAAGAGAAAGGACTATGCGTCATCGAACCAGTATACAATATGACCGATCCTGATTGGCCGGAGTTACCACGCTACCAGATGGAGTTCAACTTTACGGATTGTTTTTGCACAGCGTGCTTGAACAGGTCTTCTCGGGAGGAGGTAAATTACCTACCCCAAAAACGGCAGCAGAAAAGGTAGTTGCGATGTTCGACAAACAACTCGCAACCGAAGCAGCTCCTCTGGCTCAACCACAACAATATGCAACTACAAATAGGCTGCGTGAACAGATTCAATATGCAACGCGTGTATTCATTGAATCGCTTCGCCACGGAGATTACGAGATCATTGGTCTAGAAGTTGAAATTGCTGGCGATGTCTTTGGTAAGCAACTACGGGGACAAATCGACTGTCTGGCAAAGCGTCCCGACGGAAAACAGGCAATCATCGACTTTAAGTTTGGTGGACATAACAAATACACCAAAATGCTTGAAGAAGGAAAAGCAGTACAGTTAGCGACCTACGCACATTCCCAGCGAGACGCCGCTGGAAACTATCCCGCGGTGGCGTATTTGATACTTGCCAATGGCCGTTTTGTGACGCCCAACGGCAGTGCGATAAAGGGTGGGGACGGTTTGCAAACCGTGGATGGACCACCAATCTCTGAAGTATGGGATAAATTCGTCAAAGCCATTGAAAAGTGCGGTACATGGCTGACCACCGCTGCTAAAGTTCCCGCATGGCCGCTGCATTCACCGCATCAATGGCCCAAGGGCGTTGAACTGGTGTTACAGGATGACCTTAAAATTGACGAAAGTCAAACGCCTTGCCGTTACTGTGATTACACGAAGATCTGCGGAATTCAGCGACTGGAATAACCAACATGTTTTTCAACAGTGACCACTTACCCTTGTTCATTACAACGCTTCAATTCAAACGAACCCACAACTAAACCATGAGTAACAAACTTGAACTGGTTCGCGCTGGCGCTGGAGCCGGGAAAACCTATGATCTCTGTGAAACGGTAGCCCAAGCGGTTGTCGATGGATTGGATCCCGCAAGAATACTCGCGACCACGTTTACCACTAAAGCTGCTGCCGAACTTAAAGGCCGAGTGCAAGCCAAATTACGGACCATGGATACTTCCGCGGCCTCTCATTTCGGTGCATCGGATCGATTTGAACTCGCTGCTATTGGGACAGTCCACAGTGTGGCG
>JABHUV010000088.1 GCA_018658605.1 Planctomycetaceae bacterium
CGTTGTTAGACAACATAATGGCGACGGCTCGGCCAATACCTGACGCTGTACCCGTTACGACAGCTGTCTTACCGCTTAGTGAGTTTGCGTTCATTGTGATATTGCTGCAAGACTATTTTGGAAACAATGCTGAATTGTTGTCACCATTGGAAGGAATGGGTGCTGAGACAGAAGCGGCTTGAATCGGGCGCATGTAGTTAATGATGTTAGCCGAATCGCGGATTGCATCAAACTTGGTCGTCATGGCAGCATGCAATTTTCGTTCTAACAGGTAGGAATCCAGTTCGTTGCGGACATCTTCCAGTTCATCAACGACTGGTACAGTACGCCCGAGGCATCGCATGATGATATATTTGCCGCCGACTGCTACGATCCCCGATAGTTCACCTGCTGATAGGTTGAATGCTTCTTCTTCGAGTACAGGCTGTCCACCGTGCAGACGAATCGGCGGAACTTTTCCTTGATTGGCTCGTGACACGGGTTCAATGGAATATTGTGTTGCAAGTTCTCCAAAGAAATAGTCCGTGGAATTGTTGTTTGCTAGTTCCCAAACCATGTTCGCTCGACGTTGGTTATTCAATACGATTGCTAGGATTTCGACTCGTTCTCCATAATTTGCTTCAAAGGCCTTTTGACGGTCGGCGTCTGTGATACTGATCGAATCGTGCACTAGTTTCTTCAAAGCCACGGAAGGCCAAACAGCGTCCTTTACGTAAATACTGACGGTCACTCCGTCTTGTTTGGTAACATCGTTGAGCCAGGCATTTATGTCTGCTTTACCATCAACCGTTTCATATCCCCGAGAAACAGCAGCGCGAGCGATTTCATCGTGCAGGTCTTGCTGCTCGACGGTCTTATTGGCTGAGGCAAGGTGTTGTTCGAGTAACTGGCGGTTGATTTCACCTTGGAGTACATCGGTGCCATAACGCTTGATGCATTCTTCGGCTAGATCGCGAACGGTTATCTGTTGGCCATTGAGCAGAGCGATGATCCCAGGATGAGATTCTTTCATACTCGGTTTGTCATAGAGAGTTGCGATTTTCGCGGCGTCTTGGAGTTCTTTGAAAATCGTTGACGAGTAGGATTGTAAATGGCGTTCCCTGATTTGATCTCGCAATCGGGATTCAGCATCTTTACGGAATTGGGGATCAACGTAAGTCGAGGAGATGCGTTTCTCACATTTGACAAAAACGTACTGATTACCAATTTCGATGATCTTGGAAATGTCGCCTTCTTCAAGACTATAAACTTCGATCTCTAAGCTGGGGTTACCAACGTGCTTGCGAATTGGCGGGATGAGACCGCGGGCACTGGCACTGGCTTGATCTTCGGAGTGATCTTTGGCTAACGTCCCAAATGTACTCGGATCCGCGATAGCCTGTTCTCTTAGCGCAGTGGCACGTTGTAAGTTTGAATGAGCAATGATGCGGACCTTTACTTTAGGACCGAATTCAGATTCAAACGCTTCGTCGAGTTGTTTTTGGGTTACTTGAATTTTTTCAGAAGCAAGTTGGCGTAATGCTAGGGTAGGCCAAATGATTTCGTTTCGATATTGAGTGGGATCTATTTCGCGTTCTTGCTTTAGCATTGACAGCCAGCGTTCAGTTGAAAGTCCGAATTTTTTTGCCATGCGATCGATTTCTGCCATGACATCTTGTTCAGATACTTCAATATTATTTTTTTTACAAGCTTGTTGTATTAGTTTTTTATTGAGGAAACTTTCGAGCACCTCTTTGCCGTAGCGGTCAAGGCATGCTTGTGCTAGTTGATTACGTTTGATTTGCTGATTGTTGACTTCCGCCACGATCTTGAGTTCGCTGGTTTGCCCGACGGTCCGCGTGGCCACGGATTGTGTTGTAGGTTTTGTAATCGGCGCAGATTTTGCCGCTGGATTTTGCGTGGGGGCAGTGGCTGAACTTGGAGCCGGTGTTTGTTCAGCGGTAGCTTCATCTGGTGCAAGCCAGTAGACGCGCGCTGTAACAGTTGAAACTAATAACAAGATGGCCGCTGCAATGATGACCCAGCGTTTGTTGTGATTTGTTGTTTTTTTCGCATCCTTGTGTGTCATACCGATGGCTCCTAAACCAACTCGAATTAGTGTTTCGATTAGTGGTGGAGTATAGGTCGTTTACGCAAAAACGGTCAATATTGATCGGTTTCACAAAATCCCAGCAAAAACCAACTGGTGGGGAAAATCTCTTAGGATGGTATCAATACAATTTTTCCGGCTGTGGCGCCTGATTGGTTCAGTGTGCTGTCTTCTTGCATTTGGTGCGCTGCGGCTGCCTCGGACATAGGCAACACTTGGCTGATATTAGCCTTGAGTGAACCGTCGCTAAGCCATTGATTGATATCATCGGCGCAGGCTCGCAGAGTTTCAGTATTCGCTTTGAACATTACAAAACCCATTAGTTTGAGGCACTTGACGTAAAACGGACCAACGGGGAATTCAGGACGAGCGTCGCGGCCTGCCATAATGA
>JABHUV010000383.1 GCA_018658605.1 Planctomycetaceae bacterium
AGCTCGCATCAACCCCGTATTTCCCTCCTGGATGAGGTCGAGGAAACTCATGCCTCGATTACGATATTTTTTAGCGATAGACACCACTAACCGCAGATTACCACTTGAAAGGTCCCGTTTAATATTGTCGTATTGCGTAAATCGAGTCTTGCATAGTTCACAACGTTTGAGAAGACTGGAGGGGGTTTCTTGGGTGATTAGCATCAAATCGCGTAATTCTCGTTTTAGGTTCGCTCGACGATAACGCGCATCTTTGGAGCGACTCCCTTTTAAACTGGATATTTGCTGTACTAACAGTTGCATTCGTTGGGAAAACTCTTCGAGCTGCTTCATTAGTGGCAAAATTCGCCGAGTGCGGAGACTCAATTCCTCGACGAGGGTGATTGCTTTTTGACGTCCCCGGATAAACTTAATCCTTGCCTTTTGTTTGGCTTCCTGACATACCGATTTACTAATCAGAATACGGAATTGGATTCGAGTTTGCTCCAGGATATGTTCAATTGTTGGAATGTTATTGGGCATGCGAGCCAAAATTTGTTCTTTGCTTAGTTGTTCCGTCAGTGACACCTTGATGGTGCGATCGAACGGCAAGTCTCCTGTGTGGACTTTCTTGATAGCTTCAAATGTCGTGCGGATTGCAAAATCACATCCGAGAACACTCCGTCGAAACATTCGACGAGTTTTTTCAATTTGTCTGGCCAGCGAGACCTCCTGGTCGCGTGTCAAGAGCGGGATTTCTGACATTTGTGTGAGATACAACCGGATGGGGTCGTCACTGAGTTTGGGCATGCCCGTTGTGGTGGCCTGTTTGGTAGAGACCGTCGTCACCGTTTTGAGAGACCCATTAGCTGGTTCCGGCGCTTTGGAAACAACCTTAATTCCCAAGGACTCCAATTTGATCAGTAGTTCATCGACGCTTTCCGGGGAGAAGTCGTCGTCTGGTAAGCAGTCATTTATTTCATCGAGTGTAAGGTAACCTTGCGATTTTCCCTTAACGGCAAGTACTTCATATTGTTGTTCAAATAGCTCCATGTGTCGTAACCCTCCTGCGCGTCATGCGCGTCGCTGGACACCCGATATATGTAAAATTGTTATCACGCTATGACGACAAATCCGTCCATCGTCATTCGGATAAACCCCGATCAAGTCTTTGCTGTTCCAAAAGTTGCTGCAAAAGTCTCACTTCTTCTTCGTCATTGACCTCATTGCTGCGTAACTTCCGGATGGTCTCCCGTTCTTCTCCGTCACGTATTTCGCGTTGAAACTTTTCAATTAAGGATTCAAGGCGAGCAGTTGGCGTAAGTTGTACGGTCGATTCTTTGTTTTTAGCGTTTTCTTCCGCCTGAACCAATACGAATTTGAGTGTAGGGTCCTCGATTTTCAATAATAATTGGTCAAAAGATATTTCGTCTCCTTGATTCACAAACTCTGCCAAAAATTCGAAAATACAGCGCAAGTTGGCTGAGCGAAACATATAGGGATCGATTCCACGTATGGCTCCTGGTGTTAACTCAGGATGTGAGACGAGCAATTCAAGAATTTCTGCTTCACTGGAGTCTAAAACATCAGGTTTTGAGGGTGAAGGGGTAACTTGCTCGAGTGTGCCGCTTGAGGGTCGCGACCCTCGTTCGCGGCGAATAGTGCTAAGTTGCTGCCGAAGGTCGTCTGCAGGCAGGGAAAATGCCCGGGATAGTCGACCTAAAATCAGTTGTTCACGGCGCCTATAATCAATATCCGAAATTGTCTGGTCACGTGGAACCATAGCGAGCGTGGATAAAATATTGTGAATGGCCATTGCACTTTTATGAGTATCAACTGCAGGATTTATGCCCATTAATTCAATATTAACTTTGTGTTGTAACGCATCGACGGACGTGGAAATCAATTCAAAGAAGGCCTCAGTTCCATGGTTTTGCAGATAATCACATGGATCCAAACCATCGGGAAGGGTGAGAATGCGTAGGTCAAGATGTCCTTTGACAAAGTGTTCCAAGACCTCGTTCGCACGTCGCCGACCCGCATCATCTCCGTCGAGTACCAGCGTTACTTCAGAAGCAATTCGCTTTAGGTGTTGCACGTGGATATCATTAATCGCTGTACCTAAGACGGCGACCACATTGGAAACGCCATATTGATTGGCGACAATAACGTCCGTATATCCTTCCATTACGAGTGCCTTACCGCCCTTACGTATTGCATCAAGAGAGATATCAATCCCGTAGAGCTGCTCGCTTTTGGAAAATATAAGCGTTTCTGGTGAATTCACATATTTTGCGGATCGGTCGTCGGCGAATTGCGGTAGGATGCGTCCACCAAATGCGACGGTGCGATTTTGTGTGTCGTGAATTGGGAAAAGTACACGTCCGCGGAAAAAATCGTAATAACTATTACGATCCGCATTGTGGCCCAGCAGGGCAACTGCTTTGAGTACTTCATGGGAATAGGGCGAGTTTGCGATTTGATTTGCCAGAAAATCCCAGCGGTTCGGCGCGAATCCTACCTGATAAGCTGTTAGACTGGCGTGAGTGATGCCGCGTTGTTCGAAATAATCTCTAGCCATCTGCGCGTCGCCGTGGTGCAAGAGGTATTGATGAAAGATGTCCTTGGCCCATGCGGCAGCAGCATAGAGTGTTTTCTTGTCATTGGCTGATCCGGGCTTAATGTCGTTGCGTCGGGGACCAGAAAGTTGCACACCCGCCGCTTCGGCGAGAATTTCTAATGCTTCGCGAAAATCAACGCCCTCCCGTTGCATCACAAAGCTAAAAATATCCCCACCAATGTCACAGACCCAACATTTCCACGTTTGACGTTGTGGATCAATTTGCATGCTAGGGCGTTCGTCATCGTGCCACGGGCACAATCCAACGTAGATACGCCCCCGCTTTTGCAGATGAATATTTTGACCGGTTAGATCAACAATGTCCGTAAGTTGCCGAACTTGCTCCTTGGCATCATCATTGAATTCAGCTGGCATTAAGGTAACCGATGCGTAGGCAGTAGATATTTGGAGTGGGAGTTGATGTGAGACGCAAAATAGTAATAACAGTGGTAAAGAAGACGCCGCTGTATTTGGCTAAGTATAGTATTTTCGAGACCACGCTGCGAGTGTCATTTGCAACAGCAAGAGTTTTGAGGAAGTATATTTGACTTTTGTGTTGTAGATATTGTAGTTTCACTATGAATTGGTTCAGTAATGGCTTGCTGACAAAGCAGGGCCATCGAGCTACTTAATTAGGGAGAGGGGGATAGCGTTGAAAAATCCGATTTATTGCAACCAAGTCGCTTTTGACTTGTTTGTTTCGCAAATCGATCATCTTGAGACCAATGCCGGTATTTGCAATGCGGTGACCGCAATTGCCATGCACTTTGATCGACAGGTATCCCCCGAAGTTGTTGCTTTAGAACTGGATGATATTGCAAGCCAAGTCCGCAAGAGAGTCGTTAGCAATAATCCCCGTGCGTTGACCGCACATTTACATCACGTACTCTTTGAGGAACTTGGATTCCGAGGGAACACCCAAAATTATTTTAACCCAGAGAATAGTTTTTTGCCCAGCGTTTTGGAGTGCAAGTGCGGCATACCGATTACGCTGGCGTTGGTGTATAAGTTGGTTGCGGAACGCGTTGGATTAGAGGTAGTCGGTCTAAATACTCCGGGGCATTTCTTGGCACGTTTGTCCATAGAAAACGATAATATGATCGTGGATTGTTTTTGTGGCGGGGAATTAATTAGTAAGGAAGAAGTTGCCGTTCGCAATATGGAATTGACGGGTTGTCGACCATTGGCCGATTCCGCAGTGGGGAAAGTCGCTACGCACCGGCAATGGGTGGCACGGATTCTGGCGAACCTAATTCACGCACTCTCGCTTAAAAACAGTCACTGCGAGATATCCGCTGTCTCTGAGTTGTATGATGTATTGCAAGTTGCATATTAACTTGAGCGGAGGTTATTTCGCCTGTATTTCAATGTTCGTGCTTATTGGGGTCGCGATCGATGTGATTTTGATTGATGTGCAGGTGTAGCCGCGGAAGCCTTTCGAGTAGTTTTACAAGTCCCACGTCGGTAACAGCAGTGTCGTCGAGGTATAACGACTGCAGCTGTTGCATACCGTATAGTGATGGTAATCCTTGGTCGTCAATTGGGACCGCAATCAGATGTAAAAATGAAAGCGACGACATAGTCGCAATAGATTCGAGTGACTTATTGGACAATCGTTTGCTGCCGATCCGCAAAAGTTCAATGTTTGGGTGGGCGGATAGAGACTTAATTCCCGTATCCGTAAAATCGGCTCTCGGTAGATTTAGGTAACGAAGTGATTTCATATTGAGGATCAACGGGATGGCTGTATCGGTTAGCGGTGACCGGATGCGGAGCTGAATCAAATTCCCCATGGAGGTAAGAGGTGCAAGTCCATTTTCCGACAGGACGCTGTTGTCAATTATTATGCTGTTGATATGATTATTGTTCGCAAGTAATAACAGGTCTTGGTCTGTCACCTCACGGTCGCCAAGTCCCAGAGTTGTTTTTGCGGGATTGGCTAGTATATCGTTGATGATTTGTCTGGCCGTTGTTTCAGGCAATATGGCGGTGGAGGGGTACGAATCAGACGGCGGCGCATCACAAGCAGCAAATAATGATAGAACGAGCATTGCGTAGCGGCCGACATGGATGTTTATCACCGGAGGGCAGGGATGACTAGGATTTAATTTGGACACTGGAATAGAAACCAGAAGAAGTTAGTTGTAGGTGGAAAACAACGATAGCGTGGGTTATATTGATAGGTAGGAAATCGTTTCGTTTATTATACATCGCGCGTGCATAAACGCAGTAGGGTCAGAGCTCGAATGACAAGAATACAACATAGTGTAGTAGGTTTAATTTCTGTGGTTACACTGTGTGTCGGGCTTGGCATGCAAGAAACGGTCCCTCCGGCGGGCGAGGCGTTGGTTACAGCCGCTATAGCGTTTCAAGGCACCTTGACTCCTGAGCAGAGCAAGGTTGCAATCCTAGATTATGATGATGAACGGCGAGTCGATTGGCATTTTATCCCCAAAGCTGAACGTAAGGGCCTGATGGTTCGCAATATGACATCGCCGCAACGAACGGCCGCAGGCACCGTTTTGAAGGCGGGCTTGAGTGCCTTGGGTCATCGCAAAGTACGGCAAATCATGGCACTCGAAGCCGTTCTGCACGATTTGGAGAAGGAAAATCCCGGAAAGTTCGCTAGGGATACCTTGAGATACTATTACACAATTTTTGGAAAACCAAATAAGACGGGAACGTGGGGACTAAGTATCGAAGGCCATCATTTGTCCCTGAACTTCGTTATCAAAGACAACGAAGTTATTTCTTCAACGCCACAAGTTCTTTGTGCTAACCCGACTTTCGTTAAATCTGACGTTGGTAAAATTAAGGCTGGAACACGCGTATTAAAAAACGAAGAAGAGTATGCTTTTCAGCTCGTAAATATGCTAGACGCTGATCAAGCTAAGGTTGGGATTATCGATGAGAAGGCACCTCGGGAAGTGCGCGGTGCAGGCGATGCTCAGGTTCCAACGGGCGATCCAATTGGGATTTCTTGGAAGGATTTGAGTGCCGAGCAACGCAAACTACTAAAGAAAATAATACGCGTTTACGCGGCGACGATGGCACCGGCTATTATGGAAGAACGGATGGCAGATATCGTTGAGGGCAAATGGAGCAACGTTCATTTCGCTTGGGCTGGAGCCACAAAAGCCGGTATCGGTCACTATTATCGAATTCAGGGCCCAACATTCGTGATTGAATTTGTGAACACACAACCTGACGCCGCCGGTAATCCGGCGAGTCACATTCACTGCATGTGGCGAGATGTTCGCGGAGATTTTGCGATTAGCAAGTAAGGGCGTTGGGGAGTTTCCAATAGCAGCGCATAACACATGCGATGTAAGGCAGATTTGCGAAGGTCAGTAACTTCCGAAGTTGCACGTTTTTTACGATGGAACTGGTGCGCGTGTTGGGGGCTCGAAACGGCGGTGGTGCCACCGCCTGACGTGTCCATTTTGACGTATTGGACTAGACAGCATCCGCAAGTAAACGATGCGCCTTTTTGAAAATTCGGTTGAACATAGGGCGAGTCAAGCGACCTGTAAAGGTGTTTTGTTGGCTGGGGTGGTAACTTCCTAGTAGCACCCGCCCGTCGGGTAAACGAAAAGTAGCCCCGTGGTTGAACTTTGGTATTGGTCCGTCATAAAGGTCATTATGGCGCAAATAGTCGATCGTTGCCCGCCATGCGATCTGCCCAAATGCTAAGAATACTTTTAGCGGGAGAATTGCCACCAGATCTGTCAACCATGGCCGACAAGTCTGTATTTCTTCGCGGGTCGGTTTGTTTTGAGGTGGTGCGCAGTGGCAAACGTTTGTAATGGCACAATTAATCAACTCGAGGCCGTCTCCGGCGTGCGTGGAATTCTTTTGATTGGCGAAGCCAGCCAAGTGTAAAGCCCGATAGAGCCAATCACCGCTGCGGTCGCCAGTAAAGATGCGGCCCGTACGATTGGCGCCGTGTGCCCCAGGGGCCAAACCGACAATTAATAATTCCGCACATGGATCTCCAAAATTGGATACCGGTTTACCCCAATATTGCTCATCCATGAAAGCCCGTCGTTTAGTCTTGGCGACATCTTGGCAGTGTTGGATTAACCTGGGACAAGCGTTACAGCTGACGATGGACTTGTTAAGTTTGTTCCAGCGTATCTTTTGGTAATTCCGGCGCGAGTTCATTTTCTGGGCGCTAATAGGTTCGAGACGGCGGCTTCAATATTGGAATAAGTGAATTTAAAAGAGGCTTCATTTAAACGCTGCGGAATAACTCTCTGAGATTCTAGAAGCACTTTTGCGAAACCGCCTAATATTATACCTAACATAAACGCAGGTACTGGAAACAGGGCCGGTCGGTTTGTCGCTTTGGCGATGGCCCTTGTTAACTGGTTGTTTGTAGCCGATTGCGGCGCGACAACGTTGTAAATTCCGGAGCAACTAGTGTCGTCGAGTAGGAATGTGAGTACAGCTATGCAGTCTCCTATATGAATCCATGGCACCCATTGCTTTCCGGAACCAATCCGACCGCCCACAAACATTCTAAAAGGCCTTATCATCTGAGGAAAGGCGCCCCCACGAAGACCCAGCGGGACGCCAAGTCTCGGCGTGATTACTCGGATGTCGGTGTGTTCTAGTTCAGTTAACGGGGCTTCCCAAGCTTGCACGACAGTCGATAGAAAATCCGAACCGGCCGCGCTCAACTCCGTTAATTCATCGTCGCCAGGGAACCCATAATAGCCGACGGCGGAACAGGACATAAACGTCTTAATGTTATGATGTCCGTGCAAAAGAAAGTTAGTTAGATTTTGGGTGCCCTTCACACGGCTGTCGTAGATGCGTCTCTTTTTTGATTCAGTCCAGCGACCTACCGCAACCGATTCACCGCTGAAATTAACGAGTGTATCTATTGTGTCAAAAGCTTGTGGG
>JABHUV010000087.1 GCA_018658605.1 Planctomycetaceae bacterium
AAAAACGTCTGATGCCATCGTCGCTACGGTAGATTTCATGCCAACGTTTGCGAGTCTCGCCGGTTTTGATCTTCCCACTGACCGTAAGATCGATGGAGTTGACCAAACTAGCTTATTACTTGGAACCAATAAACAGGGCAACAGAGATAATTACTACTATCAAGGCAATGGTGTGCGACAGGGGAAATGGAAATACTTGGTAGCGGATCAAAAGGTTTATGGTTATGCGCGAGATATGGAACGTCCCGTCGTTGAAGAATTGTACAACCTTGATCGCGATATTGGGGAGACAAATAATCTGGCTACTAGACACCCCGTGAAAGTGCAAATGTTGAAAGCGTTGATGAATTCAATCAAAGAGGACGCAACCATCCAACCAGTACAGAAGCTACGTTAATAGGCTATCTTAAACTATAGAGTTTCGGAACTATTCTTGGTGTCGCCGTCTGGCTGCGGTGTTCGGTACGTCGATTTGTCGGAGTTTAGGGATAAAGCGGCGGATTTACACATGAGTGCCCCTAAGCGTAGTGCGTGGTTATTGGAAATAGATTGACTGAGTGAGGACAATACTTCTTTCAACACGAGGTTGAATTCCTCTCGCTTGGGAGACACGCTGCGTTCGGATATTTGTTGAATTATCTGTAGAATTCGAGAACGTTTTTGAACGTTTACTGGCAGCAGAAGGCTAAATGAACCCTGTGAATGCTCGCCAGAACCCCCAACATAAGTTGTAATCGAAAAGGATTGGTTGTCACTGGATTTCACCTCCAGGTTTACGTAGGCTGAAATGTCTTCGCCTGACTTGACCGGCCACTTGCAGGGATGGCAATCGGTGATGGTCAACACGACGGTTGTATCGTCCTTTAAATTTAGTGTTGCAACTCCGCTAAAGGGAAGAGGGACAACTGATCCACCTTGGCACTCGCGCGTCGGGTCGCTTGCTTCATGTACCGGTCCTTCAACGAGCTCCAAGCCACGTTCCATTAGGCTTTGTTGGAGCGCTTTTGAGGCTATTGCATCAAGTTTGGATAAGTCGACCGAGGTATTAGGTTGCGAAAGGTCATATACGGTTCTTGCCCCAAGTATTGTAATTAGTACGAACAGAGTGATCTTCAGGAGAAATCGGTTCGTAGGGGGAGGGAGCGTCATATTCTATTCCTGCGAGAAGTCAAAATCGAAATTGGTTGTTCACATGCCGACAACGAGAAACCATTTACTATTCTATATTGCGTGTTCTCCCAATTGTAACCTATTGGCGTGACGCTCCTTGGTCACAAATTACTATACTTCTTTAGCTAGTGCGGTAAATCATCAAATAAGGAATGGAAGGTAGAGCGAAGCTTTCGCGCCGATTTATTCGATCAGAAGTGGTAGGCTACTATTAACACCTAATAATCGCATACTTACATCAAGGCTCGTACGATGATTCGATTTCATATTATTACGCTAAGCGCCTTACTTATTTGCAGCTTAAACTCGGCAAACGGGGTCGACCAATACATGACGATTCGCGTTATTGACGCGGATACGGAGCGTGGTGTTCCGTTAGTTCAATTAACAACCGTCAATCATCGCAGTTTTATTACCGATAGTCAGGGTGTGATTGCCTTTGATGAGCCGGGATTGATGAATCGCCGTGTGTTTTTTCACGTATTCAGTCACGGTTATGAGTTCCCAAAAGACAAATTTGGTTATCGTGGTAGAGCGATTCAGGTCAGTGCTGGTGGCACGGTTACATTAGAACTACAGCGGATTAATATAGCTGAGCGGCTTTATCGGGTGACTGGCCAGGGGAAATATCGCGGCAGTCGATTACTAGGGTTGGACCTCCCGGTACGCGAGGATTTGCCGGGAGGCGTGCTTGGCAGCGACAGCGTGCTAACGGAAACCATTGGCGACTCGCTCTATTGGTTTTGGGGGGACACCAATAGAGCGGAATATCCCTTAGGTAATTTCCATGTCCCCGGAGCACGTTCTAAGCTGCCCGGCAAGGGAGGTTTGGATCCCCATCTCGGCATTGATCTAGATTACTTTCTTAATGAAAAAGGTTTCGCGAAGGAAACTTGTAAAATGCCGGGCAATGGGCCAACTTGGTTGGACTGCCTAATGAAAGTAGAGGAGGAGGGCAAACCGGATCGACTTTTGGGGGTGTACATGAAGGTAGAAGCTCCATTACACATTTATGAACGTGGAATTGTGGAATTCAATCTTGCCACGCAACTTTGGGAACACCGGATGACATTCCCAGATTCCCAAAAAGTGGTTCCTCGCGGGCACCCATTCAAACACCGCGAGAAGGATGAATTGTTTTTTTACTTTGCGGGCGGCGTACCGAGGACACGCGTTCCGGCTACGGTTAAGGATATTTTGGATCCCACGCGTTACGAAGCCTATACTTGCCTGACTGAATCCAGTAAATCACTCCCGGGCGTCCGTCGTGACGGCAATAACGAGCTGTCGTTCAGATGGACGACGACTGGACCAATATTGAGTGTGAATCTTGCCAATAAACTACTCCAAGCGGGGAGGCTTTCTGAAAATGAAATACCTGGTTTAATCGACATTGAAACGGGCAAGCATATAATTCCCCACCATGGCAGCGTCTATTACAACGCATATCTAGGCAAGTACATCATGATCATTAGTCAGTCTATGGGCCGCAGCATGCTTGGTGAAGTTTGGTTTTCGGAGTCAGCAACCCCCTCCGGACCCTGGAAATACGCGCGTCGAATCGTCACGCACGACAATTATAGTTTTTATAATCCCAAGCAGCATCCAATGCTTGACCGTGACAATGGCCGCAGTATTTTTTTTGAAGGCACCTATACCACCACCTTTTCCGGCAATACCAACCCAACACCTGGCTACGATTACAACCAGATAATGTACAAACTGGATTTAGCGGACGTGAGGCTCAATCTTCCCGTCCCCGTTTATTCCGAGCAGTTAGAACCTGGCTTGAATCCGATCCAATCCGTGCAACTAACTCCGGCGGACAAGGCTCGGGCTCCTCTGTTTTACGCGCTAACTCGAGCGGGGGTTAAAACGCAAGAAATCAAAATTAGCGGAGGTTCTTTTTGGATCGCCAAAGCGCCTGGCCCCCATCTCCAACCCCTCGTGGAATGGACTAAAAGAGATCAAACTTCCATTTATCTGCCTCAGGGAATGACCGTGTCCGGAGGTTATCAGAAAAAGCAAGGAGCGGTTGGGTATGTTTGGAAGAGATAAACAGAAGTTAATCAATGATTGGAATTTTCTTTTTCCGACAATCATTTCCACGGTCGGTGGTTTATTCGAGAGGTAATTTTCGTGGCATAGCAGCCTTCGTCTCCAATAGCCACCTGCTCAGATCATCATTAAGACGTTGCGTAAGTTTGGGGCGCGAGACAGCCAAATTATTGGCTTCACTTATGTCCTTGGTGATATTGTAAAGTTCCAGGGAATTTGTTGCATAATGACGCACCAATTTGTAGTCTCCACTACGCACGGCACCTGCAAGCGAATTACTACGGTGCCATGCATAATTCGGGAAATGAAAGTATATGTTAGTCCTGTCAAGTTGTTTGTTGTGAAACAATGGTGCTAAGGATACCCCGTCACAAATGGATTCTGCTTCTAAGTTGCAGACTTCAAGAATGGTTGGAAAGAAGTCCATGCTAATCACAGGAGTGTCATTGAGTTGGTTTGGTTTGATGACGTTGGGCCAGCGAATCATTAGGGGCACCCGAATGCCGCCTTCATAGATATGGCCTTTTGATTCTCGCAGTGGTCGGTTGTCGGACACGCCCGCGAATCCTCCGTTGTCTGAGGTAAAGATCACTAGCGTATTATCACTGAGCCCCTTCTTGTCCAGGTGAGCCATGATTTTTCCAAACGAAGCATCCAGCGCTTCAATCATGGCGCCGTAGCGAGTGTCATTGAGTCCTGGTCCGGATTTGGATTCATATTTCTTCAAAAGATGGTCTGGGGCCTCCATCGGCCAGTGAACGGAATAATTCCAGAGGCAAGTAAAAAACGGCGCGCCGTCTGCCTTATCAATAAATTGGCACACCTCGTCGGCTAAGCGATCTGGCAGGTATTCCCCTTCCTTGCGATCGGTAAGGTTGTGGATTCGATAGGGATCGAAAAAGGTCGGTGGACCCCCGTAAATACAGCCTCCAATGTTGACGTCAAATCCTTGGTTTTCGGGATAATACTTAACGGCTCCCTGTCCGAGGGGGCCAACGCCGGTACCCGCAATATGCCATTTTCCGAAGAAGCCCGTAGCGTAGCCGACTCCTTGGAGCCGTTCGGCGATGGTTGTATAGGACGGATCGAGGTAATCAAACATTTCAGCGCCGGTATGTGAGGCGTCGGCGGGTGTAAATTGCGGACGGTCGGGAATGTGATTGGTAATTCTGAGCCGAGCCGGCGCCAAGCCAGTGATTAAAGCGGCGCGGGTCGGTGAGCAGACTGGAGCTGCGGCATAAGCGCTGGTGAAACGAATGCCTTCATTTGCGAAACGGTCCAGATGCGGGGTTTCGACTAGAGGGTTACCCTGACAAGCCAAATCCATCCAGGCCAAATCGTCCGCCATGACCAAAATGATATTTGGAGGTGAACTTGACATGATTTGCTTGTCTTGTAATACGGGGTCGCGTTCCGGTGTATATGCTCTGTTGGTCGTTGGCAGTTGTGCCTTGATGTCTTTTAGGTACTGCTTAAGTTTAGTATTAAGCTGGGCTGCCTTTTCCGGATAGGTGTTCACCAGATTATTGGCCTCCCCTAGATCTTTGGAAAGATCGTACAATTGTAATTCACCCGATTCCCAGAAGTAATGAAGTTTATAATCGCCGTCAACAATCGTCGAATCAGGTTTGCTTAGCTTTTGATGTTGATAGTGCGGCCAGTGGAAGTAAAGTTCATTGCGGGGTCGAATTACGCTGCCTGTTTGGTGCAACGCAGGTATCAGACTTCCACCCTCAACCCGCTCGTCTAGATTATGTATACCGAGGATGTCACAGATGGTCGGTAAAATGTCGTAGCCGATGGCCTTCTGACGAGAAAGGGATCCAGCTGTAATTCCGGGACCAGAAATCATCAGGGGAACCCGCACGCCCGCTTCCCACAAGGTTGCCTTGCTGCCGCGTAGGGGCCCATTGATGTTCGCGGGATCCGTTGTTGGATACGTGCCATTGTCTGAGGTATAGATAATATAGGTGTTGTCAAGAATTCCTAGGTGTTCGACCGCGTCCAACAATTGACCGAGTGATGTGTCTAAATCTTCAATCATGCCCCCGTACTGAATGTTATTGTGACGTTTTCCCTCCTGGCGGGATTCAAGCCGGGCGATAGTATGCGGTTGGGACTGGTATCCCAAATGAGTTGCGTAGTGCGAAACCTGCAAATAGAAAGGATTGCCTCGGGAAACCTGTTTCTGCATCCAGTTCACCGACGAACGCGTAATGCTAAAAGCTCTTTTTGGATCGTCCGGCAGGTTGGACTTTAACCCCCCCTCTCGATTACCGGTCGAACCGTCTCCGATATCAAAACCGTGCGCCAGCGGGCCTCCTCCATTGAGATGCCATTTACCAAAATGTGCAGCCATATATGCGGAGTTATGTGCTTTGAGTCGCTCAGGAATTGTTACTGTAGCTGAGTCGAGTTGATTGACATGGGCTGGCGGGGTCAAACGATTGCCGATGTAGTATTTTCCCGTATTACGACCGACGATATCACTGAAGTGCAGTGCCGCCGGACTGATGCCGGTAAGCAGTGCGGCACGGGATGGCGAACAGTTAGTATGCGCCGAATAGGCCTGAGTAAAACGCATGCCGGAAGCGGCGATACGTTGCATATTAGGGGTGTGAAAAAAGTCACTCTTAGATTGTTTGATTTGCGGATCATACGGGATCGATGTGGTTCCCCAGCCTTGGTCGTCTGATAGAATCACGATAAAATTGGGCGGATTTTTTGCGGAGGTGTTAGATTGATTGGCCTTAATTGCCGCCGGTTCAAGTGGATCTAACCGGACCCGAGTCACCTCTCCGGTGTAGCGAAATGGGTCATCGTAATTACCGACATTACTTTGATTGTCATCGTTAATACTCAGACCATCCTGTGGTTCGACGGGTATCAAACCATCCGCCTGACCCGTGGCTATGACCTCACCATTGATTTTCAACGACATCTTGGCGTCTTTGGCGAGAATCGCTTCGATATCAAGGGGCTTTTTGTTTTTGATGGTCGCGGATGAGATCGATTTTAATTTGCCGTTGATGCGGACGCTAAACGTAAGCTGCGCTTGCTTAATATGCAGCGCAACGCCCTGTTGGCTACCGCCCAAGGCAAACAAGACCCCATCGCGTTGTCCTGATGACGCGGTACACGAGAGAGAAATCGCGCGGTTGGCGATTTTTATGGTACCGGACTTGGGTGTAGTTTTAGAAGCGGTGGGCATCGTCTTAAACCAGTCATGCCAGCGATAGGAAAGCTCTTCGAGGCGGATGGATTGCTCGCTCGCCAGATTAGTCGTTTCCGCTGGGTCCTGTTGGATATTGAACAGCTCCCATGGCTGCCCAGCAAGTGCAGAGATTTTCCACTGCCGATATCTAGCGGCTCGACCGCCCATATGTTCAAAGTAAAGCATGCGATCGCTATCGACTTTATTTCGTTGTAATAATCCAACCAAACTATCACCGTCCATTCTGAACGAATCGCTCTGTCTCGCGCCAGCTAACTCCAAACAGGTGGGAGCAATATCCATGACGTGACCGATGTTAGTTGTGATTTTACCTGGATTCACATCCATTCCAGCGGGCCAGTGCACGATTAACGGGGTTCGACAACCACCTTCGTAACTTTCTTTTTTCCAGTATCGCAGAGGACTGTTGGTTGCATTTGCCCAAGCGGGCCCGAGTCCGGTATAGCTTTCCGCGGCTCCGAGTTTACTGCGATGTTGCGGTAGTTTAAGTTCACGTTCGCGATGGGCAATTTTGCCGGTGCGTGTTTGTCCGTTTCGATCATAGCCGGCATAACCGGGGATTTCCGGCGACGCGCCGTTGTCAGAGAGAAAGAAAATAACAGTGTTTTCTAGTTCGCCGGTTTCCTTTAACGCCCCGATAATACGTCCAATTCCCTGATCGACACTGTCGATCATAGCGGCGTGCACTTCCATCTTACCGGATTGATAAGACTTCTCCGATACGGTGAGTTCATCCCATGAGTTCCCACGGTCGATTACCCCGTCTATGGGGGTGTTCTGCGGGAACAACTTCATGTCTCTTTGTTGCTTAAAACGGTTGGTCTTCAATTCATCCCAACCCCCATTGTATTTTCCCTGGTATTTTTTTATTACGCCAGGCTTGGCATGTAGCGGCCAGTGCGGTGCCGTATAGGCAACGTAGAGAAAAAAAGGTTCTTCATCTTTTTCGTCAAAGGAATGAATGTAGTTAACCGAATAATCCGTAATCGAATCGGTCAAATAGAAATCGTTCGGAACGTTTTCAACAGGGGTGTCGTCGTGAACCAAACTGAAAGGATCGAAATAGTCGACGACGCCCCAGATCACTCCGTAGTAATGGTCAAATCCGCGTTTGCGGGGATAAGAAGCAGGATCGGCGAAGGGGATGTCCAAATCTAGTTGGTGATCCATCCAGCGAATACGTTGTTGATCGTCATTGGTAGACGTCAATTCGGAGAGGTGCCATTTTCCGGTCATCCCCGTTTGGTACCCAGCGGGCTTGAGCAGTTCGGCCAAGGTGGGCGCGGTAACAGCCAGCGTTTTCCCGTTACGTGCAAGACCCACTCGATGTGGATAGGAGCCGGTAAGCAGGCTGGCGCGAGTTGGGCAGCAGCGGGCACAGTTATAGAACTGTGTGAAACGTAGGCCTCCGTCTGCCAGTCTATTCAGATTGGGCGTCTCAATTTCACCCCCAAAGCACATAGGATCTGAATAACCCATATCGTCAACCATGATGACTAAAAAATTGGGTTTATCGGCTGAGAGTAACGTGACTGAGTACAGCAGGGGGATTAAGAAACAACAGAGTTTTACTAGGTTTCGCATAAGTTGCCAAGTATTTGTGGAGAGCAAAGGTAAAGCTTCATTATACGTCGACGGCCGCGTTTCGTCTGGTCATTTTGGGCGCCGATATTTCGGATGTTGAGTTGATTGTTTTTAGATAAGGCCGATGGCAACGTCACTAGGAATTGTGGGTTTGGAAAGCGTCAATGCGATAACGTGGGTGAGTGCACCACCGTTTGTAGTGCCTCAGCTAGCTTACTGCGGAGGTGGAGACTAGATCTATTAATCACATTGGCGGTCTCATGTGGATCTTTTTTGTGATCGTACAGCTCATAAGCAAGGATCTTACCGGATAGGAAATCCCTCCATTCTGTATAACGATAGCGATCGGTACGAATGGAGTAACCAATTGCTTCCGGATCTGCGCCATTGGCTGGGTAAGCGGGGCGGCAATGTTGAGTCAGGGCAAGATCTTTCACAGTGCTACGTGGATGTTTTAGAATGGAAACCAAGCTCTCGCCCGCTAGATCAGGGGGAGGTTGTAAGTTGCACAAATCCGCAAGTGTCGGATATATATCCAACAACTCCACTAATGAATCCGTGCGTTGGGATTGATTGTACTGGGGAGTGGAAATGATCAAGGGAACACGCGCATCTAGTTCGAAATTAGACGTTTTCGCCCATAGACCTTTTTCCCCAAGATGGAATCCATGGTCGGACCAGAGTACAATAATCGTATTTCTGCGCAGACCAAGACGTTCCAGCTCGGAGACGACCTTCCCTACTTGTGCGTCCATATATGAAATATTGGCGTAATAGCCTCGCCGCATTTCACGGCTTTGATGGTCTGTCGGGTGTTGATTAGGCGAATTGGCATAGGAACGGAGTATTTCACGGCTATCATGTAATGCAATTGGGGGTACATCCGTGGGTGGATGCGGATTAGTCGGAAGTTGGATGTCAGCTGGTTCATACAGGTCCCAATACTTCTTCGGCGCGTTAAAGTGCGAATGAGGTTTCCAGAATCCAACGGCTAGGAAAAAAGGTTTATTTTTAATCGCGCGGAGTGTTTCGATGGCATATTCAGCCACTCTCCCGTCGAAATACGCGTTGTCGGGTACGTCACGAATCTCACATTTAGGAACCTCAGACAGATCAGGCGGTAGTTTGCCGGCGACAATCGCCTTGTCGTTACCATGAGAATTGTAATGCATCACTTCTGGCACGGACCAGGAAACACGGTCTCCTTTGAAATCGTCCTGACGCCAGTTGTGAAAAATCTTACCAATGCATTGTGTGTGATAACCGCCGTTCAAAAACATTTGGGGAAGCGTGATCGCCATTGGTCGTCGTTGCCTAAAATGCGTTGGTAGATCCCAAATTCGGAGAGTATCGAGCCTTAGTCCGGTTAGCATCGAACTACGGGAAGGATTGCACACCGCCTGTTGACAGTATGCACGATTAAATAATGTGCCAGAGTTTGCTAGAGCATCGATATTTGGTGAAATGATTTGAGGGTTGGTGTAACAGGCTAGGTCCGTACGCAGATCGTCAATTGCGATAAACAAGACGTTTGGTTTTGGCGCACTGCATAAAGGTGCCGCCAAGGTACATAACAGTAGGCAATAAAGCGGTATATACCGGAGTATCATTTTTTTCTATCGCTTATTTAAATTTGTTATCTAGGATTGTTGGCCTGCGCACACTAGTTGACTCACCGGTGTGATGCGTGTTATCACAGTGAACGCCTGATTTTACGAAGAAAAATCCATGACCGCAACCAAAACAAAATCTACCCCGCGTCAAATTTCGTGGGCTAAAGTTTGGACTGTTTTGTGGAAAACAGGACGCTGCCTGATTATCGCTTACGTTCTCCTTCTAGTGCTATTGGTTGCATTTGAAAATCGGTTGGTCTATCCACTGAAATCATGGGATCCGCAGGTTCGCTTGGGAGGGGATTCATCCCTGCAGGAGGTGTTTTTTGCTTCAGCGGATGGTGTAAAGCTGCATGGGTTATATCGCCAACGGGAACGTCCGAGAGTTGTAATTCTGTATTTGCATGGAAACGGAGGCAATATAGGACATCGCGCTGGACTATTGCGTTTCTTGTCATCTCAATACGACGCATCAGTGCTAGGTGTTTCATACCGGGGCTATGGCAAAAGCGAGGGCTATCCGACGGAAAACGGTTTGTCCTTAGATGCGGAGGCGGCGTTGGAATACCTTCTTGTAAACGAGCGAGTCGATATAGATCGGGTATTAATCGTCAGTCGCAGTTTGGGCGCGGCGGTAGGATTGAAATTAGCGATTGACCGTTGCGTTCCGGCGATTTGCATCGAAAGCACGTTTACTTCGTTGCCCGACGTAGCGGCCCGCCAATATCCCTGGTTTCCAGTGCGACTGTTGATGAAGAATCAGTTTCCTAGTTTAAAACGCATCAGTGAATACCGTGGACGCTTACTACAATCACACGGTAGTCGAGATGAATTGGTTCCGCTCTCCATGGCCCAAGAACTTTACGCGGCCGCAACCTGTTCGAAGGAGTTTAGAGTCATACCTAGCGGTACTCACAATAGTCCACAAAGTGGGGAATATTACTCGCTTGTCGATCTGTTAATCACGCAAGTTTACGATTAACAACCGCATACTTGTATACGTAAATCCAGTTACGGTTTGCTATCCCGACTTATGCAATAAACGCTCGATGCAGTTCGCAAAAGTAGCTTTCCTTGACTAATTGCTGGCGTAGCAATGCACAACTCGTCCAATTCATTAGTCGATTCTATTTTGAACTCGTCACCGGCGGGCATCACGTGTGTCGTGCCATTTTCGTCGAGAAAAAATAATTTACCGTTGTAAGCCCATGGCGAAGCGGTAAAACTGGCACCCTGAGGGAATCGCGTTCTATTGAACACCAATTCTCCTGTCAAAGCATTGTGACAAGTCAACATGCCACGATCGAGAAGTGTATAGTAGTTTCCCTTGTAGACAATTGGGGAAGTATTGTATGGGCCCATGCGTTGCAACGACCATGAAATGAACTCATTGGCAGTCTCGTCCGCCTTCAGGGAAATGTCACCACGTGCACCTGGCCTAATAGCGTACACTGGACGTTTGTTGTCTTGGAAATATCCAGAAGTTATATACAGTAAATCATGGACGACGAAGGGTGACGGGATCGTCAGAACGGACATCTTGCCGTCAAAATGCCAAAGCAATTTTCCCGACGGTGTGTAGGCGCGATTTTCTTTACGACCACAGACTACAATTTCTACGCCGTTGGGATGTTCCCACACAAAAGGCGTCGCCCAGGTACTTGTTTCGCTGCGAGGAACTTTCCAACGGATTTTTCCGGACACTGTATCGTGAGCAGCTATAAAAGATTCTTCTTCATTATCGTAAACCATAATAACCTGATTTTTATGGACCACAGGCGAAGCGGCTGCCCCGTAACCTGCGGCGGTTTTACGGGGTGTCACAGGATGTTTCCAGAGTGGCTGCCCGTCTAGATCTAGGCAATATAAACCAAGGTCGCCAAACAACACATAAAGACGGTCGCCATCAATGGTCGGTGTTTCTGCCGCGTAGGTGCTTTTGGGATGGCGGGGAACCTTCGGTTTTCCCTGATGCGCTTCATGTTTCCAAATAATCGTTCCGTCTTCAATATTCAGGCAATAGATCATCCAGTGATGCGTTGTATCGGGTGGTGCCGGACGCCCTTGTCCTAAATAGAGCCCTCCTTTGGGCTTTTCATAGTCGAGATCGCTATGCACGGCGGTTACAAAAACACGATTACCCCATACCACTGGGCTGCCCCAACCCCAACCTAGGATTTTGGTTTTCCACTGAACGTTTTCTTTGGCGTTCCAGCGCTCGGGTAATCGAGGATCATCCGTAACAACTCCGTTACCATTATCTCCACGAAATCGAGTCCAGTGATCCTGAGCGTTGATTGGTGAGCTTATCGCCGGCATTAGCAAGCAGCTAAGAGCGATGGCAGAAAAAGACCTGTTCATAGTAGTGCTTCCCCGTTATTAATAACCAGTGCCGACGGCGGGAAGATGATCTACCATCTTGGCGCCCGTACGACGAAGCTCGGCGATCGTGGCCGCACGCAAGCGAAGAGTTAAAGATCGATATTGTTTGTAGAATGCTAAGTTGTGCAACTCGTCCGGATCGCGTTTTAGATCGTATAACTCTTCCGGTTCATTCGCCACAAGTGTACGAATGTACTTGTAATTTCCATCTCGCAGGGAGACCCACCAAGGCACGCCATTAAGATCCCGAATCTCCGGATCGGAGGGAATGGTATCGGTATCTCTCCCATAGCTGCGCCCAGTAAGGGTTTGTAACACAGGGTGATTCCATTTTGTCTTTGGGTTGCTCAGAAGCGGTGAAATATCGTGCCCATGCATTTTCCAAGGTAGATTAATACCAGCAAAACTGAAAAAGGTTGGAGCGATATCGACACCGGCCACTGGCGTTTTACAGACAGACTTTTTGGGTATTCGGCCGGGCATACTGACAATCATCGGTGACCGAGTTGTGGCATCGTAGGGCGCTAGTTTCATACGAAAACCATGTTGCCCCCATGCAAATCCTTGATCCGAGGTGAACACAACAAGTGTATTTTCACGTTGGCCAGAGGCGTCGAGTGCTGCCATTATACGACCGACCCCCTCGTCGATTGCAATGACGCCCTGATGATATTGGCGCACCCAATCGCTAAGGTCGTTACCGTGGATGCCTTTCGTATCAACGGTACGTGCTTGAAAACCGTTTCCCGCCATTACGGGTTGCCCATCCTCGCCCTTTTCCCACTGATCAATTTTTTGCATCCAGTCTGGTTTACCGGGACGGGGGGGGTAGATGTCCTGCGGCGTGGGGATTTGAACATTTGGATAGTCTTGTTGATGGCGCTCGGCGGGTGGAAAAGGTCCATGGACCGCTCCAAAGCAAACCCACAAATACCAAGGTTTAGCAGGATCTCGATGATCGCCGTCAATAAAGTCGATTGCCCAGTCTGTGTAGTTGTCTGTGGAATAGCCATTCACATGTTTACCGTCTGCACCATCAACCTGTATTAATTGATTGTCATAATAGTTGCCAGCGTTTTCTGGATAAGCCGGACGATTCCACACTTTCTGGTGATCCCAGTCGCGACCAAACCCGTTATCCGTCCCAGTGTGCCATTTACCGATTTGTGCCGTCACATATCCGTGACTGCGAAACACACTCGGCCAAAAAGGACACTGTTGAGGGTCATATTCGCTGCCGGGATATTGTCCCTCCATTCTCATAGATTGGACGCCGTATTGATGATGTCCTGTAAGCATTGCTGCTCGACTCGGCATACACCAAGTTCCAATATACGCTGCGTCAAAACGCATTCCTTGTTTGGCAAGTTGGTCAATATGAGGAGTGCGTACAAAATCATAGCTATCCTTATAGCAACCAACCGTACGATAGGATTGATCATCTGTATAAATAAACAGAATATTGGGTGGGTTGGAGTCATTCTCGGCAGCAGAAATGGGTTCGGCAAAGGCCATGCAACTTAAAATAATAAACAATATATATTTCATTATTAGGTTTCTCAATTTATAAGTGGCGTTTATAGCGAAGGAGGTTAGTCCCGTGTTTATTGTATATGATTTACACCGTTTCAGTATGATAGCCAATCCAGCTATCTTCGCGATAGCGTACGTTACCAATCTAAATAACCCATGTAAAGGGTTTGATGCCTCCAGGCCGATTTGTTTTATTGGCGGCCTGCGTACTGGGCTGCGTGAGAAGTTGTTGCGATAGGTGAAAACTTGATGCTGCGGTCGCTCCGTTGAAAAAAAGTTCGCGGGGAACTATTTAGTACGAAAGGCGTTGCTCTACACAATTTCAATAATCAGATAACGAAGTCCGCACTGTTTCCACAAACTTCACCGCTCAATGCAAATTAGTTCTTTGATAGTATGTGCATATATTCGACCTCCGGAAAACGATAGGCTGGCACGTGTCCATGACTCACCAGCGACTCCGAGGTCATTGATTCCAACCAAAGCCTGTTCGTCTAATTTGTCCGAATTCCACCGTACGACGTATACGGTTCCGTTCATCACGGGCACATAGAGGTGCTCGCCCGCAACGGAAGGGACGGGCGAGGCAATATGCCCCCAACCATTTCCGCGTGACCGCTTATCGCCACTGACGATAAATCCGGACGAATTAGTCATTGAGTTGGGGGTGAACGCCTGCTGGGTCAACCCCGCCGATTTTCCTGCTGTTGGAGGTTGAAACCAAAGCAGTTTGGATGCGGCGTTGGCAGTTGTCTTTAATTGTAAGGGTAGCTCCAAGTATTCGACTGCTCCCGTTGTCACATTCACACGTCCCAACCAGGGTCGCGTATAGCAACGGAAATAGTGATATTGACCGATCAATAAATTTGACGTTTGGGTGATCATGCGATTCTTTTTACTCGCATTAAGGGTTTCCACGCCTGAGACGTATTCGTGGCCGTTCCATCTTCGTAAGGTTATGTCACCGACGATCGACGCTCGCCGTAGCACCTTCCCGGTGATCGCATCAATGGAAATATGCTCCCCTTGGTGGAAAATATGCACCTCATTATTCCTTACACGATAGCTCATTGTACTCATGAATCCTGGCAACGGTAGAGTCCAGAGCGTACCTCCCTCTTTCAAATCAATCAGAGAGATGCCTTCGGGTTTTTCAGGGGGACCGTGACCGCCACCTCGTCCCACCACGGCTACTCGACGTCCGTCGTTTAGCATTTGTGGCAACACAGCGTTCCCCATATTCACCCCACATGTTGAATTCCAGACATCTTTACCGGTATTCATGTCCAAGGCCTGTAACTGCGTCCATTGTTCCTGAGGAAGATCAGCATACTTATGCGGAAAGGTGCCATCGGTATTCGGCGGGTATTGTTGCCTCGTGAACACAAAGTTCCCGTCCATCTCAAAGGGCAACGTGCGACCAATGCTCAGTAAATCACGTGTCCATACTTCCCGACCCTTTAAGTCAAAACAGACGATTTTACCGGAGGCATTTACAAATACTACACGTCCGTTTGCGCAGACCGCAGGAGGTGAACTACTGTCGCCGAAACATCCCGAAAGTCGTAGAGGATGTGTGCCCTCAATATTTCGCTTCCAAAGCGGTCTGCCGGTCCGTGTGGAGCAACACCATGCCACGATATCTTTTCCCAGAGACGAATCTTTGATGACGGGGGCGTAGGTCGTAAAATAGACGCGTCCCCGTGATACAACCGGTATGCTCTGCCCCGTTTCGGGAAGTGTTAGTTTCCATCGAATATTCTTGTCCCGCACCACACTCCAATCCAAGGGTGCGGACTCAAGCGACGTGAAATTACCATGGGGGCCAGCGCCCTGATGCCAATCTATAGTCGTGTCCGCGCATCGACCAGTGAATGCAGGCAGTAAGATTGATAAGATCAAACTGAATTGGCTTAGTTTTAACGCAAGTTTGAAAGTAAGAGAAAATTGTATCACGGCCCGTCGACTCCAGATTAATAATGCTTCTTGCAAAACACAAAGATGTTTAACACTTTAACATACAGCGCGATCCATTGGACAAATGGTTTGCGGCAGCTTTAGAATTTTACAGGCGTTGAAAAAGATTGACGATACGGTACATTGGATCAGATTCATAAATCCCATGCCAGCATTTGTTCCAAAGGTTTACGATGCGTGCTTTCCTTCCGTTGCTACTTCTGTTTGTTATACCTCCGATAACAAACGGTGCTCCGACACCGCCGCTGAATATTGCGGGCACCAGTGCCGTCGTCTACAAGACGATTGGTGAAATAACTTTGTATCTATATATTTTTAACCCCAAAGACCATCGCGCGTCAGATGTACGACCTGCCGCCGTATTCTTTTTTGGGGGTGGATGGAACGGCGGGACACCTACCCAATTTGAACACCACTGTAGACACTTGGCTTCTCGGGGGATGGTTGCCATGGTTGCCGATTATCGAGTTAAGAACCGCCAGGGTACGTCCCCGAAGGAATGTGTGATGGACGGTAAATCTGCTATCCGTTGGATCCGCTTAAATGCTAATAAGCTGGGAGTCGATCCAAGTCGAATAGCTGCCGG
>JABHUV010000086.1 GCA_018658605.1 Planctomycetaceae bacterium
ACCAATTGGCCGCCCTTTAGGTCTAAACTAAACACCGCACGCTCTGGTCCCAATGTCTCAAACACCTGTTCTAAATCCTGCGGTTTGGGGCAACACTCCAGTGCAACAATAACGTGTGCCAACCTATCGAAAGGAATTTGGCATCTCAGTTTTTCTAGTGCCGTAAGAGTCGCCGTCCCTGCATCAAGCCATATATTAATTTCCATATTAAGCAATGGCGTAATTTCCATGGTGTTGGCAACGCCTCCGGATATCGCATTCAGATCTGCAATATACAAATCCGTAAATCCAAAATGTTGCTGCAAAGACTCACAAATTTCAAACGGTTTTGCGCTGTCCGCTAAAACACTTTGGATCGGCTGATAGGAAGCTCGCTGGCCAGCTTTGCCATGGACCACTTTTCCGTGGAGCAAATCCATCACTGGAATGACGTTTATTCTTGGATATCTTGTTTCGTACTGCAATGCATGGTGTCCGTCATTCGCACGTACTAGGAATAATCCAAATGGATTAGCAGGTAAACGATCGTTCGCGCGCTACAGTGGGAATTCGTCTTCTGCGGCTTGTTTTGCATAGATAGGCATATGACGATAATAGACTTCAAGAATCATCGTGGCGAGTGTCGTTGTGTATAGACGCCCCCCACTTTTAGCACCATGATCGGCACCCATCGCCCAACTACCGTTGCTGTGGGCATTACCTTTTTCTTGCGACGCCACTAGATAATCACGCAACGCTTTGTTCCAAACATCCCAACGCTTACCACCCGTGTGACGCATCACTTGTGTGGCGTAATAGTTGTAATACATATTCTCTTTTGTTGGCTTTATTGAAGGGCCCCATTTGGCAAGTTGGTCCACGCCGCGTTGTAATGCGGGCTCTTCCATTTTCCAGCCCATATACATTCGGCACAACAAACCAACAGCCGTTGTTGCTTGTCCCCCTCCGGGTGACGTGTAACCATATGCTGCACCGCTATTGGCAGCAACAGAATCTAAAAACTTGTAACATCCTTGAATCGTGGCTGCGGGAACTTGTAGATAGCCCATATGACCACTTTTAAGTGCCATCAACTGCCAACCAACAACCGATGTATCACCCGCTTGTTTAGGTTTATATCGCCAACCACCTCCAACAGGATCTTGTGCGTAGACGATAAAGTTCAACGACATTTGAGCAGGGGCCATTAATTGACGATCTTTAGTCATCGCAAATGCTTCACAAAGCGTAATAGCCGCCAATCCGTGTGAATACAAACGACCCCCGGAATCGGTTAAATCACCAGTGGCACCTTTAACCTTCATCGAACGGGTCAAATAATACAGCCCGGCTTCAACTTGTTTTTTATACGCGCCTTTTTTATGAGTATTGCCAGCTCCCAAAAACGGAAGCAAAGCCATTGCAGTGGCGCCATTCATCGAAGTCTTGTGAGTACCCGCTTTGTTACAATCACAACGTTGACCGTTCAGGGAATGGTCGAAACTCCAACTCCCATCGGCGTTTTGATGATTCGCAATCCACTTCAACGCCATCGCAACTGCCGCTTCACTTTGCTTCGTACCACCGTAATCTCGTACCATAACCGCTCGCGCTTCGGCTCCACGTCCAGAAACACCTGAACCAACAACCGATTCGGTAGACGACAGCAAATCATTGGTGGGAGCAACTTTATCCGCGATCTTTTCAAACTCAACGAGAGCCACCGGGGCTTGTACATCATCAGCGATTTCAATCTCTTCAACGTCTGCCACTTCCGATATCGTATCAACTTGCACTTCGACCTCGACCTCTTCTGTGGGGATATCAACTGGTTCGTCCAAGGCGTCGGTTAAGTCATCGACAATTTCTTCGATAATGTCATTTTTACTCATGACCGACGTCAGCGAGGGTAATTCTTCTACTTCAAAAGGAAGCATCATCAAACCTAGTGCCACCAAAATAACCATATGAACAACTAGGCTAAACATCCAACTTGGGACTGCTTGGAATAATATAAACCGGCTCGTGTTACCTGTTGATTCATCTTCCGCTGGACCTTGCGCCGGAGTAGCTGCCGGAGTAGCTGCCGGAGGTGTACTGGATATCTCTTCACCACCAGAATTATCTGAAGTGTCCACTACGTTTTTTTCAGTTTTTCCGTTGTCGTCGTTCATCTCAGACATCATTACTATTACTTTCAAGGTATCTTATATGTGCAATGTTAGCGTTAGCTATACATGCTCGTTCCATTTGATCTTCTATGCAACAATCATGAAGCGATAAAAGTAGCAGAGAGCGTTACTCTTATTTTATACGTTCATCGTCACAAGGATACTAAAAACAACTGCTATCACCTATTAAAACTATCGGATTTTGGGATAAAATCAAGCAAGTCAATTTCCGATTACTACTTAAAAAACGGTTGCACTCAGGAATAAGTACTCTTCTTTTGACTAATAACAGACGACATCTCCACGTCGTTTTTACTTCTTGCCCACTTAATCGTCACAACGAGGTGATGAAGAAAACCGAAGTTGTCCTGAAATTCCGGTACTTTAGCCCCTGTTAAACAAGCTATAGCAAGTCTAAAATGACGAATTGATTGAAACCAATTTGGTATTTTATGATTTTCCACCACTCGCTTAATTGAATAAACGAGCGCAAAAGGCTTGAAGGACGTAAACCATGGCAAAGAAAAAAGCTGAAACTGTTTTCTTAGTATGTGAAGAAACAGGCGATTACAACTACGCGATTAGGCGAAAATCTGGAGGCGAGCGACTGTCGGTTAAAAAATACAGTCCACGTCTGCGTCGCCACACAACACATGTGGAAAAGAAAAAATAATGTCTGACAATTTAGGCATGCAATGGTACTCCATTGTTGAAAAACCAAGCGTTAAGCGTCCTTTGTTATTTTCAACCGATGTCACACCAAAAATCTAGCGGACTCGCATTTGTTCGCAATACACTATAATAAAGGCTCGCTAATTTTTTGATTGGCGAGTCTTTTGATTTTGCAATCAAGGAAGGCAAGATAGCAATGCGCAAACGATGGAAGTTTCAATCTTTCGATCCTGATGCAGTTGCTGCTCTAGAATCCTCCGCCGGAGTGCCTAACATCGTGGCCCAATTACTTATTGGCCGTGGGTTAACCGACCCGGCAGCGGCTCAAGCCTTCCTGAATATGAAGCTTACCGATTTGAGACCACCCGGCGAACTGCCCGGTGCTCAGTCCGCTGGCGAGATTATCTACCAAGCAATTCAAAATAAAAATCGCATCGAAATATATGGAGATTACGATGCGGATGGCATGACCGCTACAGCCGTATTGCTACGTTGTTTAAGACGCTTAGGTGCTGATGTTGGATATTTTGCCCCCAATCGAATGGACGATGGCTACGGTTTAAACAGTGATGTATTAAAACGGTTGCACCAGCAGGGAACGCAAATGATTATCTCTGTAGATTGCGGAATTGCTAATGCCGAACAAGCAGACTTAGCCAACGAGCTAGGCCTACAATTAGTCATCACTGATCACCATGAATTTGGCGAACGCTTACCTGATGCTGCTGCGATTGTACACCCACGATTGCCGGGATCCGATTATCCGTTCGGAGGTCTTTGTGGCGCTGGTGTTGCCTTTAAAATTGCTTGGATCCTCTGCCAGCTCGACAGCGGTACTGAGAAAGTCACCGCTGAGCATCGTGATTTTCTCATGATGATTTTGGGGATCACAGCGATTGGTACTGTAACTGACGTTGTGCCACTAGTTGATGAAAACCGCGCTATCGTAATGCATGGTTTGCACAGTTTAAAAAATCACACATGCCTAGGCATCGAAGCATTAAAAAAAATCACGAAGATCCACAACAAACCACGCCTCCATAGTGATGACATCGGTTTCAACTTAGGACCGCGTCTGAATGCCGCTGGACGATTAGGTCAAGCCGCGCTCGGCGTTGAATTGCTGGCGACTGACGATCCCAAACGTGCGCTTGAACTTGCCACCTACTTGGATCAACTCAACGAAAACCGAAAGACGATCGAACGCAGCATTAATATTGCAGCAACGAAACAAATCAAAGAACGCTACGATGTCGACAACGACCCTGCGTTTGTCTTAGCCGGTCATGGCTGGCATGCCGGAGTGATCGGTATTGTCAGTGGTCGCTTAGCGGAAAAATTTTCGCGTCCGGTCATCC
>JABHUV010000222.1 GCA_018658605.1 Planctomycetaceae bacterium
CACGCAACAAGTGACACTAGACGTCTTTGACGACGCTATTGTTGAACTCGATGAGGATTTCAGCATTCAAATGTTTGGTCTAGACGCTGGGGCCATTCAAGATGCTGACAACACGGACGTCACCGTCGGTGCACCAACTGCTGCGTTCACAGTTATTGACAATGATTCGGCAATCTTCAGCATTAATGATGTCAGTGTGACGGAAGATCACCATGGTCATGACGTCGCCACGCTAACGGTGACGCTTGATTCAGCTGTTGATGTTCCAGTCGATGTTCAGTTTGACACGACCGATGGAACTGCGATCTCAGTTGATAACGGCATCAATGGTCACAGCGACTTTGTAGCCGTTGTTGCTGGAAACTTACGATTTGCAGGTACCGCTGGGGAAACACAAACGATTACGATTCGCTTTAATGGTGAAACTGTCGTCGAGCTAGACGAAACCTTTACAACAACGCTATCGAACGTAGCAGCTCAAGGCCGTGAAGCCGATATCACCATCCCTGACCCAACCGGGACAGTTACCATTGAAAACGACGATTCAGCTACGGTTGATATTCAAGAAGTTGTGTCAGTCAACGAAGATGCCGGAACTGCTAATTTGCTCGTTACCCTAAGTACACCTGTGGATGTTGCTGTGGTTGTTGACGCTGATCACCAGGATGACACAGCGACAGAGACTGGTGCAACAGCGGCGGACGACGATTATGACACCGTTGACGAAACGCTTACCTATTCAAATGTAAGTGGTTCGACTCAACAGTTCACTGTAACCGTACCGATTGTAGCCGACAACATAGTTGAGCTTGATGAAGTAATGCAAGTTGTCCTGTCAAACCTTACTGCCAGTGGTCGTGACGTTACTATCGGTAACGGTTCCGGTGATGTGAATATTCTTAACGATGATTCCGCTGTCGTGCAAATTGACGACGTGGTAATCAATGAAGAAGCTGGAAGTGCAACGCTTACGTTGACGCTCAGTGCACCCGTGGATACGCAAACGGATGTAAACTGGCAAACGCTTGATGGCACGGCTACGGCAGCGTTTAACGATTATATCGTTGATAGTGCCACGGTAAGCTGGACAGCTCTCGATACAACGGACAAGACAATTATTGTTGCCGTGAATGACGACGACATCGTCGAGCTTACCGAAACAATGCACGTTGGTCTGGAAGAAGCTCAGGCGAGCGATCGTGCGGTTACTGTGAGTGATGAAATTACCGAAACCAATAACGATACGGACGTGGTCGGTAGTGGCCAGGTTACGATAGTCAATACAGATACCTCGGACATCGAAATCAATGCAACATCGGCTTTCTTCAATGAATCCGACGACGGCATCGTGAGCGTAACCTTTGACGTAACCCTGACCGAACCGATTGACATTCCTGTGTTAATCAACCACGCTTCCCGCAATGGTGATTACAACTCCAACAGCAACGCTGCTCTGGCAAATACGGATGCTATAGCCACGAATGCTGAATATGCGGCAGTTAATAGTACTGCGGATGATCAAAATCCATCGGATCCAGTTGGTGAGTATGATTTTGTCAACGCGGCTCGTGCCGATGACCATGACTATGACGTAACGGAAGGTGCACTTAATTTCGAAGCCATCAATGATGGTTTACAACACGCACCCACCGATGCTCGTTTGACGCAAACCATTTCCGTACCTGTTTATGGTGATAATACCGTTGAGCTAGATGAATGGTTCGTGCAGTTTATTGAAACTTCCGACGACTTCGGACGTAGCTTCAGTATTACCAAATCGGAAGATTACGGTTGGATCAACAACGATGACGAAGCACACGTCGAAATTGGAGATGTGAGTCTTACTGAAGGCACAGGCGGAGCGAAGTTCTTTAGTTTTGCTGTTACCCTTGATAACGATGTTGATGTGCCTGTCGCCGTGACGTTTGCGACCGACGACGTGACTGCCACTGACCAAGAAACGGGTGACAATGGTGATGCTGACTACACCACGACTGCTGGGACGCTAAACTTCACTGGGGACCTGGGTATTGAAGCGTTTGAGACGTTGTTTGTAAATGTGCCTGTGAATGGTGATAACGTTGTTGAACTTGACGAAATTTTCAATACCGTACTGACAGGGATTACTGCTGATCATCGCGACGTCACCATTACTAAGCCAATCGGCATCGGTGAAATTTTGAATGACGACACGGCAACTGTCTATATCAACGATACAGCAGTCGAAGAAGGTGACACGGGTATCACAATAGCTACCCTAACAGTTAGCCTTAGTAACCCTGTGGACGCTGAAGTCAACGTGCCGTACTTTACCAACGGTGGCGATGCCACCTCAGGTGTTGACTATATTGCTTTAAACGATCAGTTGACATTCGGCACACTCGAGTCCAGTACGCGCGTGCTTACGATCGATGTGTCCATTATCGGTGACACTGATTTCGAACGTCACGAAAATCTATACGTGGAACTTGGTATTCTCTCAACGACACCACCCGGCCGAGATGTTAGTTATAGTGACGATGATGATCGACCAGCTGCTGAAGGCCGTGTCGATATCATTAACGACGATCGTAACCTAGAGAACTTCATTGGCGACTGTAATATTCACTCAGAGCCAGGCGACGTGAATTTGATTGGTGCAGCTCGAATTGCTCAATGGAACTTTACTTTGTCTGATTTGGATGAGCCAATTGACCTTGTCTTTGACGCTGCAGCTGCGACTGGTGAAACCGTTGAAATCGGTGTGCCACAGGTTGTTGACAGCCGTGGGCAAGTCGTTGCACCTCTTAAGATTGGATATGTTGATGAGTTGACATCGCCCGATCCACAGAAGTCCTACGGTGTTTTCCGTCTAGGTGACGGTGATTACACAGTTGTCGTACCTTCGTCGAATGATACGGATGGTTTGATTGAACTAGCATCTAGCATGCCTGGCTTGCTGTCCGCCACAGAACGAACGGTTACCATGGCCGCGCTGCAACAGACAGCCGCTGGTGTCCTTCAAACCCAGCTAGGTATCCGTGGGGTCATGCCAGAGGTATTCAATGACCGTATGGAGATTGACCTTGGTGTCGATCAATATGATGGTTGTTTGGATAGTGATCACAACGGTTTTTTAACAGCGTTCGACCTAATGACGATTGATACGAACGTCGGTGTTGACGAACCTGGGGTCTACTTCTTAGAAAATCGTTTCACTCCCGCTAACTTGCTTGAAGTCAACCCGCTTGGGCAGGATGAATTGAGTATTGCTGAATTATTTGGCTTCTCGCTGTACCAGAACCCAGCTCAACCTTTGGATGTTAACGCTGATGGTAATGTTAGTCCAATCGATGCATTGACAGTTATTAACTCATTAAACTCTGAAGGAACTCGCTCAGTGCTGGTATTGGGCGACTCCAGCGGGGACATGGGAGATTACCTCAACACGCAGCAATATCTGTATGACACTAATGGAGACTTTGCCATTACGCCTATTGATGTTCTTAGTGTTATCAATCATCTCAACGGCAGTGCTGGTGGCGAAGGTGAAGCTGTCAGTGTTGCTGCAGATGATTTCTTCCTCGGTTACGGCCAGGCCGAGCTAGTGGCAGCCGCTGTTGACGCTCCGGTCGTAGCAGCTATCACTTCAACCGGTGTTGATGTTGAGAACACCTTTGCCCAAGAGCAGTATACGACTCCGCTACAAACCAATGATACGTGGTCGGAATCAGTCGATCGTGTCCTGAACGACATGACGGACGGCGGTGATGCTGACGATACTGTTGAATTGTTGTTGAATTAAGTCTCGGCTGTTAATCCCAGGCGCAATAACGCTCAAATCACGCACGATTTCGTGATTTGAGCGTTTTTTTTTGGTAATTGGCCGACTTCGAACATGAATCTCGCTGAAACTTCTGGTGAGAACCTTCTTCAATGCAATGATAACCATGTTTAGCTGGCTGTATTGATTTGTCTGCTTAAATAAACGCTGGTTTCGATTATAACGAATTTACCTATAATTCGGAAAATTCGTAATTTGGCGAGTACTTCAATACCGATTAACAAAAAGGTGTGAATCATCTTAATTCCAATCTTTCTTACGAGTTGTCAATGGACGACGTCAAAAAATCACCTAATATCGTTTTTGGTGATATGGGAAAATAATGTATGTTCTATAAATGGAAATCGACACAGGGTGTCCTAATTGCCGTAATGACGTTTTTCACGTCCCCACTTGTTGCGCAACAAGGGGCCGCGCAGAACCCAATTAGTGAATACATTCAGCCAGAATATGAACGCATTTCGTATAAGGTTCGTGAAGTCGCTAGGAGAGCCACGGCGGCTAAAGATGGTCCATGGTTGCGATTATCTGGATGGATGGACCAGGGATACGCCTGGAGTTCATTGCGTCCTGCATCAGGAAAGAACACGCCTGTTGGACTCAACGACCAGCACGAACAATACCAGCTGAATCAGCTGTACTTGATCCTCCAAACAAAAGAGATCGAAGATGACGATGAATCTTGGAGCATCGTTGGACGGGCCGATCTGCTGTATGGTACCGACCACGGTTATGTAACGTCGCGGGGCCTTGAAGACAACGTTGATGGAACATTGCATCTCAACGATGCACCAGGACCAGGAGATGATTTTCGCGGTTCGCCTGCATTAGCTCGCCCGTATTATGGTTTGGCAATTCCTCAGGCCTATTTCGATTTACGAACACCGATCATCAATGGAATGAACATTCGTATGGGGCACTTCTATACAAATCTAGGCAGTGAATCGATCATGGCCACCGAAAACTTCTTCTACACATTATCGATGTCAAAAATCTACGGTCGCCCTCAAACACATACTGGTATCGTGGCAACAACTTCGATATTGGACGACGCAATTGGTTTCACCGCCGGTGTAACCCGCGGTTGGGATAACTGGGAAGACGATGCAGAAAACGAACTATCAGTGATGGCAGGCCTATCATTTGAGTTCGAGGATACCAGCGTTGCACTTAACGTGCACACTGGTCCAGACCATTTGGGAATAGACAACTTCGGCAATCCAACTGTTAACGAAGTCACGATTGTCACGATGACGCTGGCTCGGCAATTGACAGATAACACTCGCTGGGTATTGGACGCTGACTTAGCGCACGGTGATGCGATGGCCGCCAACTCAACCAATGGTGGTCTTTCAGGCGCACGTTGGTACGGCCTTACGAATTACCTGATTCACGACTTCGGACCAAAAGTGTCGATGGGTATGCGGGTTGAATGGTTCAGAGACCAAGACAATGCACGGATTCTTCCAGGTGCCCTCTCGAATCAAGTAAGTGGCGGAAACTATGTCAACGTGACGATGGGTGCAAACTATCGCCACTCGGATCGCTGGACCTTCCGTCCCGAAGCCCGGTGGGATTGGTCAGACACGAAAAGCAATGATTTAAGCTTACCGGGTGTATTTGGTGATTTCTCCGAAAATGATCAATTCACACTATCTCTCGATGCGATTTTCACCTACTAAGGCGGATCGACGGGAAACAAAATTGTGAAGACCGTCCGCGTTTCTTGGAAATGCGGACGGTCTTTATTTGGAGTTACTGCACGGCGAGTTGTAAATGTGGGTAACCAATAGCGTTGAGCCTCGATATACTGACAACCATGACATTCGAAGAACTAGGATTATCTGACCAGTTAATTAAGGCCGTGAAGGTCGCGGGCTACGACACGCCGACGGAGATTCAGATCGAAGCGATCCCTCGCATCCTAGAAGGGAAAGATATCCTTGGTTGCGCGCAGACGGGCACAGGTAAAACAGCAGCTTTTGCGCTGCCGACTATTCAGAGGCTGATAAAAACCTCTCTGAGGCCGCCTCGCGGTGGGAAAAGTAAATCGCGTCGAGGTATAGTCCACGAGCTGCGGTGCCTTGTGTTGGCGCCTACGCGAGAGCTAGCGGGTCAGATTTCTGAGAACTTCCGCGAATATTCTCATTTTACTCGTTTGCGACAGACGGTAATATTTGGTGGAGTGGGTCCGAAGCCACAAATTCAAAGGTTGCAGCGGGGAGTTGATATTCTAATAGCCACTCCTGGGCGACTATTGGATTTACATGGAAAAGGACATTTGGAGTTAGACCAAGTGCAAACGCTGATCATCGACGAAGCGGATATGCTGTTCGATATGGGTTTCATTAGAGACTTAGAGCGAATTGTTAAACTTACTCCGCCTAAACGGCAGACGTTACTGTTTTCAGCGACGATACCATCTGCAGTACAACAAGAAGCGTCGAAGTGGTTACGTAATCCATATTCGATTGAAATCACACCAGAAGCGATTCCAATTGAGTTGATTAATCAAAAAATCTATTTCATCGAACGGGGCGTGAAGGACCAAATGTTGATTCAATATTTGTGCAGCACTCCCCGAGGTCGAACGATGGTGTTTGTTCGAACTCGCTTGGACGCAGATCGCGTGGGACGAAATCTTAACAAGGTTGGGCTCACAGCCGTCTCCCTACACGGTGAAAAGGCTCAGGCCAAACGAAAACGAGCGATCACTGATTTTAAATCTGAGGAACCTCCGATTTTAGTTGCCACAGATGTTGCGGCGCGAGGGTTAGACATTTCAAGCGTTTCGCACGTCATCAATTATGCGGTACCGGAATTTCCTGAAATTTACATTCATCGGGTCGGGCGAACCGGCCGAGCGGGTGCAAAAGGTGAAGCCATTACGTTGTGCAGTTCCGATGAACGGTACCATTTGGGTCGTATCGAAGAGTTGGTGGATATGAAGTTAGCGACGGCAGTATGGCCGTTCGAAGATTTCCCCGACCTACCGCATTTAGAGAAAGCTTATCATCGTAAGAAGCAGGGGCACGACCCGCGGCGGAAACAGCGTTGGGAAAAGCGGTCTACAGGTAGACACGCCGAGGGCAACTCCGATGGTCGACGACGGAAGCCGAAGAAGAAAGGGAAATCGCGGGGTAAAGCGATTACGCAGAAAGATATCCAAGCCAACAAAAGGGGCTAATTCTACTTCATTACGTTTAAGTTGAACCACCCACTGGTTCCGACGCTGATGACCCCTTCACATTTCATTGCTGGCGGCGCATTAATTTTGAGATAGAGTACGCCGTCTTTTTCGGGAGTGAGCAGTTTGCCAGCTGCGACAAGAAATGGTTGGCTTGGTTTCTTATCTCGGAAATAGACGCCAATCAGTGCTCCGAAAGGCATTTCAGAGTCCATTCCGTCTTTCTTGACGTCGCCCTTAGGCATGCCGCTGGCCGAAAATTCGCCGGACGGTGTCATCGTGAACGTGCCAGCGGTAACGATCTTGAAACTACGTTCGGCGTAAACTTTACCAATCGCCGTCCAGCCGATTGAGGTGTCGAGTTTGTGAACGATTTGATTTTTATCCAGCAGAGAGTTCTCTAAGAATTTAATTTTAGCGGGTAGTTGTTGCTGTCGTTTATCGAGCCGATAGATTTGTTGGTACATAAGCCGCGCTTTTTCGACGTCTCCATTTTTTTCATATTCAATCGCTAGTTCCATTGCTTCCGCCACGAATGCCTGGATAGCTTTGTTGGAACGGATGTCAATGGCACGAGTATCGGAGGCGTCTTGGGCGTGGGTGATACCGGTGAATAAAACAAAAATGGTTGTACTGGCAATGGCAAAAAATATACGAGTGAACGTCATGGATATACCTTAAAAAAATGGCTGGATCGTCTTTGGTATTATACGCAATCTGCGACAAGTTCGATCAACAATATTACGGATGCACACGTTGTTTGAGGAAATGGCGGATCAGTAGTGGTGTGACGGCTAGCAATGAGAATGCCAAGGCGAGTTCCCAAGTGAGCAGTGCGGGTATCCCGGATTCTAACCATTCGTGTAAAGGCGGCAAACGACTGCCGAGATATAGATTAACGATCGTGCCGGGCAACATGGCAATTTGGCTGACGATAAAGAATGAGCGGCATTTAATGGGGGTCAGTCCCATTAGAAGATTTATGGAAAAGAAGGGGACATAGGGCGCGACCCGCATGCTTGCCAGATACCACAACCCGTCGCGCCGCCAGGCTTCTTCAAATCGTTGAAAACGATCGCCAAACCAACTGTGGACCATATCTCGTAGCAGGTAGCGACTCAAAAGCATGGCGATCGTGGCACCGACGGTGGATGCGATACTCACGGCGAAGACAGAGACCCAAAGGGGTAAGATAGTAGCGGAGACGATTGATAGTGCGGTGGAGCCCGGAAATCCGGAAGCGGTTACGATTACGTAAACCACCATCGCTATCAGCGTGGCCGACAGGAGGTTTGTTTCGGCATATGATTTGGCGAAAGATTGTTGTTCGGCGAGCCACTGTAGAATTTGATCTTGGTTCAACCAAGGTGAAAGCCACATAGTGGCGATTATAGCGGCTCCGGTAAGTAGGGTGATATAGCCTCGGCGCGCGTGCAAGCGAGGTTTAGTATTTTTCATTAACTGGCAGCCTGCAGTTTTCCGGCGGGAGTTTCCGCAGCGAGACCGGCGATCATGTCAAGCGTGGCAGCTTCTACTGCGCGTTGCCAATTCAGTGGTGAGAACGTGTCACGGAATTCGTCGCGGTCGTGGGCAAAGATGATTCCGCGCGAGCTATTGATAATTGCGCCAAGTCCCTGTTCGTCAAATCCGCCGGCGACATCACTAGCGCCTCCGCCTTGGGCCCCATAGCCCGGCACTAGCAGCCAAGTGTTGGGCATGGATTGTCTCAGTGCGACGAGTTGCTCAGGATAGGTCGCACCGACAACAGCGCCGACGCAACCGTACGAGTGGCTGGAGTCCTGCCCCGGAGTGTTAAGTGCGAGTTGATTGACGAGTTGGGCGACATGTTGATAGACGGGTTGGCCGTCCGCGACAAGATCCTGAAATCGACCGCCGCCGGGGTTTGAGGTTTTGACGAGAACAAAGATTCCGTTACCATTTTGTTGGGCAACTTCGACGAACGGTTCAAGGCTATCTTCGCCGAGGTAGGGACTAACAGTCAGGCAGTCGGATGAGAATGGAGTCGAGGCCATGGGCCCAAGGTAAGCCTGAGCGTAGGCCGCGGCTGTACTGCCGATATCATTGCGTTTGGCGTCGGTAATCACGACGAGCCCTTTACTTCGAGCGTATTGAATGACTTCGCCGAGGGCAGCTGTACCGGCGGGACCAATTTGCTCGAAGAAGGCGGACTGTGGTTTGACGGCCGGAACAAGTGGTGCGACTACATCGATAATGCCATGACTAAATTCGAGGAAGGCGGTGGCGATTTGTTCAGGCGAAGGAGAGTCGTCGTTGGGCTGCAGTGGTGCAGGTAGGTTGGCTAGGCGCGGGTCGATGCCTACGAGTGCGGGGGTTTTTGTGCGGCGGACGGCGGCGGTAAGGCGATCAGCAAAATGGTGCACCATAGCATCTCCAAACGTTTGGTTTTATATTTATCTAAGATAATACCGTCTAGGAAAAATAGTTTCTAGTATGGGATACACCAACGTCGTGAACTAAATTAGAATACACCGCATCAACGGGATGTAGCGCAGCCTGGTTAGCGCGTTTGACTGGGGGTCAAAAGGTCGGAGGTTCAAATCCTCTCATCCCGACTAATAGCGTGCGTGAATGCACTGCAGGAGAAGTTGTAGTGGCAACGTCCGCGCCGGGGGATGGCGGACGTTGAAAATGTGGGCTCCTAACTCAGCACACTTGCAAATATATCACGCGTGCGTTGCCACATCTGATCGCTGAGAACATGCCCAGTGTCCGGTTCGATATAATAGCTGAATTGCTCCGCTGCATTGCAGTTTACGTAAATGTCGGCAATCTGTTTTACACCAGTACGGACTTCTTGGATCGGCGAACCGCGATCCGTTTCGCCAAAATTTAGATGTAGTCGGCGTGGAGCGATCATCCCAGCAATCTCCGGTGTGTCGCCAAATTGTTCCCAACCAGGAACAAAGTTGGGGAAACAGTGCAACAACTTTGTGCGGTGTATCGCCGCATAGGTTGGCAAGCAACAATTTCCTACGAGACATTTCAAACGCGGCTCCCACGGCCCCACCAACCACGTATGCGTTGAACCCATCGAATGCCCGTAACAACCAAGTCGTTGGACATCTACCTCAGGTCGAGATACTAAATAGTCTACCGCACGCCGCATGTCCAAGATGTTCTTCCAGGCCATGCTTTTTCCAGCCACGACATAACGGAGGAATTCAAATCGCTCAAAGGCGCCACCCTTGAGTGTCTGTTGTGAGTCTTGACGTTCTTCAAAACAAAGTGCATCTGGGCATAAAACGACGTAGCCCAGTTTCACGAGAGCTACTCCAGTGTGATGCATCGCGTTGCCGGCAAGCCCTGCAGGTTCGCTTTTTCCAAGATGCCATTGACCATTGTGCTGATGCCAAATAACGATTGCCGGTGCGGGGCTATTTTTCGACGCGGCGTCGGGAATCAGCGCAATGGCTGGTACTCGGTCTCCGACTTCCACGTCGTAACTCAGCCATTCCAAACGGTAGCCATCCATTTGTTGTGTCTTGGTAACCGTTGGTTTGAGCTCACAAGGCTCCGGCCAATCACCACCGAGGCATTGCAATAGGGTTTGTTTCATGTTTTGGGTCGGGTTCGCGTTTGGTTGACTAACGGTTGATGCTCTTTCAGCGGCTCCAGTAGGATTTGCAACTCCTAAACCGGTGACTCCGAGCCCTATTGTAGTGGAATTGCTAAGGAATTGACGACGGTTGCTCTTGTGTTGCACCATGGATGTTTTTCTTGAATAAAGGTATGAGTGTAGCGGCAGTTTACATCTGGGAATGGATGGAAATCGATCATTGCAAAATATTGGCAATCTCTATTGCTAATAGCTTAGAAATTATTTGGTGCCCCCGGTCATTGGGATGCATCCCGTCAAGTAACAATGTATCGATAGATTGGTTGGGTTGCTTATTATAATCCTGAAATACTTGGTAGATGTCGATCAACGGTACATTGTATTCGTTTGCTAGCTTACGAACCGACGCTGCGTAGTTGACCAGTAGTTTGTTGAAACCATCTGGTTCACCCGCTGCATAAGGGGCCTTTCCATAGAGTGTTTTTAACTTGGCCGTCCAACGCATCGGATTGGGTGTCATGAGGATAACTTGCGCACCTTGAGATTGAGATGCTGTAATAAAATGCTTTAGGTTTATCTCGAATTCCTTCAAGCTGATTCTAGGTAGAGTCGCCGGAGGTGTTCGCCACACGTCGACGGCTGCGTCGTTAATTCCGAATTGGATGACGACGAGGTCAGCGTGGTGCCTAAGAACGTCGCGATTGAATCGCTTGCTTGCTAAGCTAGTATTGTTCCCGCCAACACCGGCGTTGATTATTTTGAGGTCAAATGGTTTTAGTAGTGGCGCTGCTGCTAATCGCTTAGCGTAAATATTGAGTTGCCCCCGAGTTGCTGTCGTGGAGTCTCCGAATGCGACAATAATCGTTTCTGCTACAATTTGTCGTGGCGTAAATCCAACGAGCATGATGCAAGCAAGGCATCCCATAAAATCCCGGATACACGCTTTTGAGTAGATTACTGACCGGAATGTTCTGTTCATGGTTTGGCTCGTTAGTGGGCTGCGGCTGAAATTACAATAGTTTTAGCAGGGAATGATGGTGAGTGAATCTCATGGACCGTTCCATCACGACTTTCAATAACAAAGACGCCACCAATACGAGCAGCAAGTGATAGCGTCTCTTTGGGAGCGACGACGCTCCGTCGACCGCGTCTCCCTTGTGTTGAGATTGGATAGACGAAAAGGTCTGTTGAGGTGTTGTTGTTAATTGTTAAGGGGCTAGGGAGTCGTCCTGTGTTTGGATTGGAGTGGACCGCGGGAAGCAACGAAAGTTTCTTGGGTGGATGCGATTTGAGTAACGTAGTCGATAGTTTGTTGATTAATTCTGGCGCTGCTTTATCAAAAATATTTTCAGTTTCACCATCACTGGTGCGATGGTCATAAAGCTCATGCGCCGTGGTGGCGCCAGTCTCAAAATCTCGCCATTGCACATAGCGGTGTGTCGCGGTTCGCAACGCATACCCCATGTATTGTTTGACGTGCGGAGTTTGCGTTAACTGAGATTGTTGTGCATCCTCAGAGTGGTCGTGCCGTCGATAATACTGGCTATACGCGACGGATTGATAATTTCCCTTTGGGTTGTAAAGCATGTCAACACGACTTTTTCCATCAATAAATGTGGGCCTCTCAATTTCGGTTAAGTCACACAATGTTGGAAACAGATCCAGTAACTCTACTGGGCTAGATATTCGCTGGCCCGCGGATCGTGAGTCTGGAGTAGCTATTAATAAGGGTACGCGCGTGTCAATTTCGTAATTGCTCATCTTCCCCCAGCCGTTGTGTTCACCTAACTTCCAGCCATGGTCGCTCCACAACACCACGATCGTGTTGTCTGCGTGTCCATGTTCTTCTAATGCTGCCAGAATACGTCCAATTTGTGCGTCGACGTAGCTAACACAGGCATAGTAACCATGCATTAGATGTTGCGCGTTCTGGTTGGACAGGCGATGTGCATCTCTGGGTTTTGGGAAATTGATTTGATCGACATAGTGTGTAAGTTCATAGCTAGTGGAAATTGCGTAGGGTGGAGTGTTCGGTATAACTTGTTCGTTGATAAGAACAGGAAGTGTGGATGGGTCGTACATGTCCCAGTACTTTTTAGGAGCAATCCAGGCAAGGTGCGGACGGATGAACCCCATCGCCAAGAAGAACGGCTGTTCAGATTCGGCGAATCTCGCTAGATCTTCAATGACTAAGTCAGTACGAGCGCCATCGACAAGTAAGTGGTCTGCAATTACCGGTGCCGCGGTGGCCGGACCACGGAGATTGTTTTTTCGCCAATCATTCGGTGGGAGGTCGGTTTGGGCTGAACTTATGACGTTTAAAACGTCGTCTGGATATCCTTGCTTAACGCCGGTAAGTTGTCTAATAGGCTCAGACCACGATTGCGGATCTGGAGTCGGATTGTGAAATATTTTACCGTGGCTGATCGCCGTATACCCATGACGGCGAAACCACTGAGGTATAGTGACTGCGTCTGGTCTGGCCTCGCGAAAGTGTATAGGGAGCGTCCAGACTCCAAGTTTGTCCGGCCTGAGTCCGGTCATTAAACTTGCACGAGAAGGATTGCATACGGCAACCTGGCAATGTGCTTGGTCAAATAATACGCTGCGTTTCGCCAGTGCATCGATGTTTGGTGAGAATGCGTGTTTGTCCCCGTAACAGCCAAGCGAAGGCCGAAGATCATCCACCGCGATGAATAGGACATTGGGTTTGCGATCGCCCTTTAGTTCAGTGGCCGACATAGAAAAATAACACAAAGCAAGAGTCAAACCAATTAACGAATTGGCGATGCGGTAATTTTTCATTCGCTATTGTCCCAGCACGGTGTGAACGGAAGGCGAAGTGGATACGAACGAACCGGTGTGAGCGGTAGGTCCTCTTTGTTTTTCGTAATTATGGATTCCATCAAATTCGCCAAACCTATCGTAGTCGCGAATTTGCTACTCGTCGCCAGCTTTGAGCCACGGCGTGAGTGTAGGCTCGTATGGGCAAATTTCAGTTGGGTCGAAATAGAGTTTCATTTCGCGATCTGCTGATTCTGGGCCGTCTGATGCGTGTACGAGATTCATTTGTCGGCTACTACTATAGTCGCCGCGAATTGTGCCAGCTGATGCGTTGAGGCCGTTGGTTGCACCAAGCATATCGCGGACAACACGGATAACGTCCAAACCTTCAATACACATCGCGACGACTGGTGCACCGGTAATAAATTCTTCCAAGCCGGGGTAAAACGGTTTTTCAATATGCTCGGCGTAATGTTGTTTGGCCAATTCCGGAGTGACTTGTAACATTTTCATCGCAATGACGTTGAAGCCCTTGGTTTCAAAGCGGGAAATGATCTCGCCCATTAATCGTCGTTGTACGCAGTCAGGTTTGAGTAATACTAAAGTACGATCCATTTTTAAATCTCTCGGCTTTTATTTCGGTTGACAAATATAGAAGTGTAATTATTGGCGATGCCGTATAGATTAATGTTGGGCTGTTTTAGGTCCAGTGGCAACCGTGGTTGCGGGAGAAAGCGGATATTTATCTAGTACTTTTTGAATGTCATGTCGCGTCACTTCTTCAATTCGCTCGATGGCTTCGCGAGTCGTTTCGTAGATTCCCCGTTGAATCCAATTATTGCCAACACTGAACATGCGATTTGCTGGTCTTTCGCCTCGCAGGACAATGTGTGAACAAACTTTTGCTTGTGCTGTATCAAGTTCTTGTTGTGTGACACCGTTTTCGTGTAGATCCGCGGTAAGCTGGCAATAGCGTTGCAGTAAACCTTGTTGATTCTCCGGCGGGCAACATAGATATCCTAAGAAAATTCCGGATCCTTGGTACTCTTGGGATTCGAGCACGGCGTATTCTGCCTTGCCCGTGTCAATCAAATCCCAAAACAGACGACTGTTGTTATCGTCACCAAAAATCGTGGACATCAGTTGCCCCGCGGATCGGTCCGTGTCTGTGGCGGATGGTCCGTCGACAATCTGAATGATGTATTGCTGGTGGGCGCTGTCTTTTTGAATACTGGTGATATCGGCTGTGTCAGGAGTGGTTACATATCGATTGGTGTCGCGTTTAATGTCGTGATTGATCCAATCGCCGCATGTGGCTTCAAGCTGTTCAACGATCCTATCAAAATCGATATTGCCAGCCATCGTTAAAGTAAGGTTGTTGGCGCTGTATTGTCGGTGGAAATATTCGAGCATTTGTGGCTGCGTGAGTGCTGATACGGACGCGGTTGTTCCTAGGACTGAATTGCCGAGCGGGTGAGACTTGAAATGCTTGACCAACGCGGCATCGTGGCCGCCGTATGGCGGTTGGTCGTCGTACTTGGCGATTTCTTCGAGAATGACTTGTTTTTCTGTGTCGAAATCACTTTGTCGCAAAGTGGGTCGCATTATGTCACTCAGTAGATTGAGGGCGGATATTTGGTGCTCTGGCAATACATTGCAAAAGTAGACAGTTTGCTCTTGAGAGGTGAAAGCATTGCTTTGAGAACCGATTTCGTCGAGTTCTCGATTGACGTCCTCGGCGGATCGAGTGGGCGTACCCTTGAAGCACATATGCTCAAGGAAGTGACTGACGCCGGATAAGTCGGTGGATTCGTCGCGAGCGCCAGTGCGAACGAAAAAAGCGAGTCCGGTGGATACGGCATCCGGATTGCATTCTGCAACAAACTCTAAGCCATTGGATAGCGTATGATGTTTGAACTCGATTTTGGATTGGGCGGCGGATTGCTTGTTCATGGCGGTCACAACACCTCGCTATTTGCTGTGGTATTGTCTGGGGTTGCTGCTGCGGATGTGTTGAGAGTATCTTGCCCTAGCGTGACGATCCGAAAGTTTGCGGGACGGTTGTCGGTCAGGTAATGATTAATTGAATCACAGGATAGGTCATCGAGTATCCGCGATAATTCGCCGGTTGTTCTGACTTTGCCCAGTAGATGCCAGTCAGCAGCAATTGAAGATGCTCGTGAGTTGCTGCTTTCCTGTTGCATGATCAAGCCACTTTTTATCTTTGCTTTGAGGCGATCTAATTCCGCCGGAAGAATGCCATCGCCGAGTCGAACGAGTTCGGCTAACAACACATCCAGTGTTTCTTGAGCGCGCTCTGTTGTGGTGCCGGCGTATGTTAGTACGCACCCTTGCTCACGGAGAGTGTGGCACATGGCGAATACGGTGTAGCAAAGTCCCCGTTTTTCACGGACTTCGCTGAACAGTCGTGAACTCATGCCATCGCTGAGTACGCCGATTGCTCCCCGAGATTGAAAATAGTCGGGGTGCGAATAGGGAACGCTGGGAAAAACAATCCCGATCTGAGTTTGGTTGGATTCTTGTTTTATGTGATGGTGTCCATTGGGAGGAGGGGTCGTGGTGATTTGGGCTGCTTCGTCGCCGATCCATTTTCCGAAAAGCTCGTTGACGGTTTCGAATACTTGTTTTGAGTCAACGTTGCCAGCGATACTGATAATGGTTTCGTGTGGTGTAAAATGTTGGGTATAAAATTGTTGCACATCATCAATGGAAATATCTTGCAGTGTTTCGAGAGTGCCATGAGATGAGCGACTGTAGGGGTCAGGATACTGGCGGATACGGAGCTGTTCCATCAGTTTTTGACTGAGGTCGTCTTGCATTGCTAAGAGCTCCTGAATGCATACCATGCGACCGTCATCTATTTGTGCGGCGGGCAGGAGTGGACGTTGCAGGAGACTTGCGTAGATCGTGAGTGCTGCAGAGAGATGAGTTGCGGGCATGGCCGCACTGAGTCGAGTGTGATAGTTGGTGACGGCGGTGCTGCGAGCTAGGCCCAATTGATCCATCGCTTGTTCGAGTTCGCGACTTGGTAGGTCACCGCAGCCACGTTGTAGCATTTCCGCCGTTAGTTTTGCGAGCCCCGGTTGGGCGGCTGGATCGCGTTGGCAACCGGCGGGAACGAGAAATGTGACAGCAGCGGATTCTAGCCACGGCATCTGTTCTACCAGCAGCGTCAAGCCATTGTCGAATTGATAAGTGTCGATTGCGGATGCGGGCACTAGTTATGGGTACCTTGGGGTGTGGGGGGCTGACTTAAGGTTTTAAGGTGTGGTGACAGTGGACGGTTTGTAAACAGTCCGGATGATCTGAAATCCGAGTCGTTTATATAAGCGTAGGGCACCGTTGTTTTGGGCAGTGACTTCTAGCATCGCCCGTGGAATGTCCAGTGATTTTAGATTGGATAATGTACGGTTGACAAGTGCAGTACCAAGTCCTTTGTGCCGATGGTCAGGTGTAACGGCAATGTTCTGAATCGCTCCACGGTTTTCAAGATCACGGAGTACTTGGATTGTGCCGACTGCGATCGGACTAGCGGCTTCATCAGGTTTAAACTCAACTAACCAAGTTGCTTCAGGGATAAAGTTATCTCGATTGGTGATTTGAGTCATCAGGCGATAACACCCTTCGTATTCACTGAGGCTGGGAAACACGTGCGCGTCAATTTCAAGCTCAAAGGTCTGGAATTTGACCCTCGCGTGTCTTGCGAGATCTTCCTCATCCCACTTCAGAAATTGGTATTGGGGTGCCAGAGACCCAACGACTTCATCCTCACCGGACGACCAAGTGGCGAGGTCGAGTTCCATTTGAAATCGCTTGAAATAGGTGAGGGTCATGTTCTTTTAGCTTTAGGTAGCATGCCGACGGGAAAGCGATAAGATCGATTGAATATGTGTTTGGTTAAATAGTTATCCTATGTTTGGTGGTGATTGTCGTCAATGTAGTGGATAAGAGCGAGAGGGTGTGCAACGCATTGTTTCGAGGCTTGTGACAATTGCCCTTCGGCCTCGCGCAGACTATTCATGCAAAATTTACTCATCAAAAAATACGTTTTGGTGAGTAAAATAAGTGTGATTGAAAGCTGCGTGCCGCTGATAAAGGAAACAGTGCATCCAACGGGCTAAATTGCTATGGCCGGATAAGTGAGAAGCAATACCAATCGACGTATAGGAATAGATACTGTGTTGTCGCTACAAATAAAACATCGAGCTTGTGTAGTTGTCTGCCTCTTCGTGGTAGCACCGTTGTCCGCTCAAGACATTAAGAGACAAGGGACACTATTTAATTGGGCAGGGAGTGACGCTGTAGGTGGCGCCGCCTCTATGAGTGAAGGACTTATTGGTGATCGCCCAGATTTCATCGAAGCCAGCACAACGGTTGGTTTGGGCGTTAAGCAAATCGAAATGGGTTACACTTATTCCTTTGATAACGATGGTGCGACTCAAGCTCGTGGGCATTCAAACCCAGAGATGCTGTGGCGGTTAGGTTTCTATGCCGAATGGTTGGAAATGCGGATTGGCTATAACTTTAGCGAGTCCAGAGAACGCACTGGTGGTGTTGATGCAAACACTCGCGGGGGTGAAGATCTCTATCTTGGCTTTAAATTCGCTTTAACTCCGCAAGATGGTGTATTGCCGGAAACTGCGATGTTGTTACAAGCGACTGTTCCTACCGGTGATGACTCTGTTTCAGCGGGTGAAACTCTTCCAGCGATCACTTATATCTATGCGTGGGAACTCAACGAAAAATGGGCACTCGCCGGTCAGACTCAGCTTGGTCGTGCAATTGATGAATCGACAAGTCGCTCCTATACCGAATTCTCACAAGCGATGGGTCTTGCTCGAACTTTCAACGACAAGCTCGGTGGCTACTTTGAGTGGTTTTGTATGATTCCAGATGGAGCGGACGATGCTCCCCGTGAACACTACATGGACGGAGGATTTGCTTACCAAGTGAATAACAACTTGCAGTTTGACGTGCGAGTGGGGTTTGGAGTGAGCGATTCAGCCGACGATTACTTCGCGGGTCTGGGCGTTATCTATCGCTATTAATAGATAAACAATAATGATGCCGTTAGTTTACATAACCGCTGCCGTGTAAGCTGACCGCGCCGATTTCGCTCACGATACTTGTGGATGCTTTGCGAAATCAGTCAACGCCGCTTGATTATTACATTTAGCAAAAAGTTTGGTTAATCAAAAAAGGCGTTGACACTACTAATCACACCTAACTATATTAAGGGTAAAGGACTTTTTGATTAATCAAAAAATACCTCGGTTACTCGTGCAGTTTCCCTCTTACAAGGTGTGTTCCGATGTTGAGACGTGATCTATTCGTTGTGCTTTTCGTACTTATGACGGTGTTTAATGTTGCCGTAGGGCAGGATAGCGAAACTAAGAAGCTTATTGCGACCTGTAGCACAACTCAAGTTGCGGACTTTACTCGCGAGATCGTAGGAGATCGTTGGGAAGTTCGCTGTATTCTGGCTCCGGGACAAGACCCACATACGTATGAAACCAAGCCAGGAGACACAAAAATGGTCGCCGATGCTGATCTCATCGTACGCAACGGATGGCATTTGGAGGGGCATGAATGGATGCTAAACTTGGCCAAGGATGCCAACAAGCCTGTCGTGACTTGTGTTGACGGCGTGAAATCGTTGATGTTGCAAGAAGGCGGCATCGAAGTACAAGACCCCCATGCGTGGTTGTCACCAATTAACGCAGCGATTTATGTTCGCAACATAGTAAAGGGTGTTTCGCAGATAGATCTTGAACATCGCGTCGAGTATGAAGTCCGCGGAGAACTGTATATCGCTCAACTACGCACACTTCATTTATGGATACAACGAGAACTTAATAAGATCCCTCGCTCACAGAGAGTTTTAATCAGCCATCACGACGCTTTCAGGTACTTTTGTGCGTTGTATGGCTTTGTGGGTGTATCGCCGGGCGGCTGGAGTACTGGTGATGAAATTGGTGCAGGAATTACCGCTGAGCGACGACAGAAAGTGGTCGATTCAATTCGCTCCTATAACGTCAAGGCGATCTTCGTGGAAACAACGATAAACCCAAAATTGGTACGACAAATAGCAGCGGATGCTGGGGTCACCGTTGCCGGTTCGTTGTACGCGGATTCGATGGGCCGTCCCGATACTGCTGCCGAATCTTATCTCGGAATGATGCGAGAGAATGTCATACTGATTATAAATGGTCTCAGGTAGTCGCATGATTGCCATTATTGATTCGTTACCTAGACGTCCTCTATTAGTGCTGTTAATGTCGGCCGCGGTTTGGGGAAGCTTAACGTCATTTCAGAAATTTCGGGCTTCGCTTCCGACACCGGAGGCCGTTGAGAATGAGCGTGCGGCTTCTCAAAGCGTGTATGCTATCGCGATTACGCTGACGTTCGATGCCCAAGGGGACGCATTCAGTCCCCTAGCGTTACGAATCTCCCTCGACGGAGTCGAAGAACCACTATTTGAATCAAATACGATCGTTCGAGCGGGCGTGCCGGTTTTAATCTCACCAGTAGCGGGCATTAAAGTTGGAGTTAACGAACTACTGTTCGAGGTTGGTAGTGGGACAGATTTCACGGCAGCATCGCTGCACCAGATTGCTCATGCGATTCGAATCCAAGTGCAGGCTAACGAAGAGGTCATCGCAGAACGAACTCTATGGTCGGAACCGGGCAATACGATTAGCGGGGTAATTGTCATTGATGTGCCGGAGAATACTACTGCGAGTGCAGTGGCGGCAGAACATGAAGGGCAGCGACACTAGGATGAGCATTTCCAAAAAAACCAATCACCTTGATACCAAGTCTCAAATCCCTGCGATCGAAGTACGTAACTTGACGGTCAGTTATGGTCCAGTACCCGCTTTGCTTGACGTTTCGCTGTCGGTCGCCCCAGGACAATTAGTCGGTGTTATTGGCCCTAACGGTTCGGGTAAATCAACGTTACTGAAGTCATTGTTGGGATTTGTTAAACCCGACTTTGGTGATGTCGAACTTCTTGGAGAAGATGCTGATAAAGCCAAGGGCCGCGTGGCCTACGTACCTCAGCGAGGAAGTGTAGACTGGGATTTTCCAGTCACGGTTGGCGAAGTTGCGTTGATGGGGCGTTATGGCAAACAACCGTGGTGGCGAGATATGTCAGCGGAGGATCGTGAGCTTGCCGATTACGCGCTTGAACAAGTTCGCATGTCAGAATTTCGCAACCGCCAAATTGGCCAACTGTCTGGCGGTCAGCAACAACGTGTCTTTATGGCAAGAGCGATTGCGCAAGGTAGTGAGATATTATTACTTGACGAACCGTTTGCGGGAGTCGATGCTGCCACGGAACGAGCAATCCTTGATGTTTTAGAGACGACACGTGAGGCGGGCAGGACTTTGGTCGTCGTCCACCATGATCTAACAACGGCCCACGAATATTTTGATTCGTTGATATTGCTTAAACAACGTTTGTACGCTCACGGTACACCTGAGCAGGTCCTGCACGCTGAACTGCTTAGCGAAGTCTACGAGGGTAAACTGAGAGTGTTCACTCATCTGCCGGTCGCGGGACAATCAGAGGCTGGTCAGCGAGGTACACCCAATGAATAGCGTCTATCAGTGGTTGGTCGAAGTTCATCAAGCGAATCCGTATTTGATCAAAGCATTACTTACCGGCTTGTTAGTAACGACGGTATGCAGCGTGATCGGTTGTTACATCGTACTCAGACGGACATCGTTTCTGGCTGATGCTCTATCGCATTCGATGCTGGCGGGTGTCGTAGGCGGATACCTTGTGATGAAAATTCTATTCAACGAAGAAGCACATGCATTGGGCATGCTTGTGGGTTCTATAATCTCTGGTGTTTTTACGGTCGCAATTATTGGATTCGTTTCACGCAAGTCGCGTGTCAAGGACGATGCAGTGATCGGCGTTATGTACACCGGAATATTTGCTTTAGGAGGCGTGCTCGCTTCTCGGTTTAGTGAATATGTCCATGTCGACGTTTATCATTTCGTGATTGGGTCGATTTTGGGTGTTAGTGATAGTGATCTTAAAATGATGGCAGTGGTCACGATTGTTGTCTTGACCTTCGTGATTTTGGCATTTCGGCAATTGCAGTTAATCTCATTTGACCGTGTCATGGCCGCTTCGATCGGTGTCAATGTCGTATTACTCGATTATATGCTAACCACTTGTACAGCGATGGTTGTTGTCACTGGTGTACAGGTTGTGGGAATTATCCAAGTAGTGGGCCTGTTGATTGCACCCGGTGCCACAGCTTATTTATTGTGCGACCGTCTTAAAAACATGATATGGGTGGCAATTCTGTTTGGCTGGAATGGTTTTTTGGTTGGCTATTTTCTTTCGGAACAACTCAATGTCTCTCCCGGCGGGATGATTGTTGTCGTTGCCACTGCCCAGTTCCTGCTGGTGTTTTTGGTTGCACCACGCTATGGACTACTTGCTGGATTGCAACGGCGTTGGCGCGCGATCCCACAGCAACTCATTGAAGACATTTTGGGAGTGATATTGCGTTCACAAGGAGAACAAGCGACCGTTGGGGGGATTGCTCAACGGATCGAGTACCGAGTCGAACGCGTCCGTAAAGCGGTTCAAAGTTTGACGCGACAGGAAATGTTACTAATCGACGACGACATCATTTCACTCACGGATGAAGGTCGACGGCACGCTCGGCGTTTGTTACGAGCACACCGTTTGTGGGAAAGTTATTTACAGCATTTAGGTGTAGCCGAAGATGAATTACATGATCGGGCGCATGTGTTGGAGCATGTACACGATGAAGATGCGGTGGATTATCTAGATGACAAGTTAGGCCATCCGTTGTTTGATCCACACGGTGCCGAAATCCCTGAGGATTTTGTGCATCTTGTACCGGGAGAGGAAGTGCGTGTTGCTATTTTACGTGAAGACCACCGGGGGGAAATTGTGCGAGTGCTTGGGGCGAATGCTGGCGGACTAGAGGTTGGAATGCAGATTGTTGTGGGCCCACGCGAAGATGATTCTCAAATGTGGGTTGTCACGGTGATGGATCAAAATTCAATACAAGGTGTAGTGCGATTGAGTCATGCTCAGGCTGATTCGGTAATTGTAAGACTGCAACCGAGTGATTAACGAGCCGACTTGCTAGGATTGGATCTCATCGAATTCAGGCGGTTCTGATGACATCAGCATTTCCAGCGCGATTTCTGCTTGGTCTGAGAGCACACGGAGTTTGAACCCGCCACTGAAAGATAAACCGGCAAAGGCGCCACCGCCATCATCTCCGTCGATGATGACAAGCAGATCGCTGGTCCGCAAGAATTGAGCAGCTAGGTTCGCTTCGTGCGCTGTGGCAAATGCGGCAACGATGGTGGTGTCAGTCATCGCTTGACTCCTGGATGTTGTCTTGTCGGTTTAGGAGAACGTAATCTATGTAGTGATTAGACCACGTAACGTTTTTAAATTGTATTGGTCCCAGGTTAATTGATCTGGGCAATTTGGGCGTTCGCCTTTGGCCGTTTCTAGGTACATCGGAATATTTGTAAAACGCGGATCGTTTAGTAGCAGGCGAAATGGATCGAGCCCCATTTCCCCTTCACCAATGTGTTCGTGACGATCTTTGCGACTACCTAATTCTCTCTTGCTATCGTTCAAATGAAAAGCGAATAGTCGTTCTAACCCGATGAGATGGTTGAATTGTTCCCATGTTTGATCATAAATAGAATCGTCTCGCAAATCATATCCAGCGGCGAACATATGGCAGGTATCCACGCAGATTCCAACTCGTTCAGACGTTTGGCATTGCTGCAGCATTTCGGCGAGTTGTTCGAGTTGCCAGCCGAGATTTGATCCTTGCCCGGCAGTTGTCTCAAGCAGACACTTAGTCGTTATCTTAGGAAGTCGCTGGTGGACTTCATCGAGCGCGACCGCGATTCGGCGAATGCCCTCTGCGGCGGTGCTGGTTGTATAGGAACCCGGATGGACGACGACATAAGGGATACCGAGAAGTTCAGCGCGTTGTAGTTCGATCACGAAAGCATCGATAGATTTTTCCCATAGTTCATCTTTGGGCGAGGCCATGTTAATCAAGTAGGAAGCGTGCGAGAGGGTGTGCTTGATCGCGTGCTTGGCAAGTTGAGTTTTAAAGAGGTTGACGTCTTCGTCGGAGATATCCTTGGCCCGCCATTGGTTGTTGTTTTTAGTAAACAATTGTACACACTGGCAGCCGGCAGCAGCACCGCTGTTGATTGATTTGTAGTATCCACCGGCCATGGACATATGAGCACCGAGTATTGGCATAGTGATGATGTCGCCTTTGATATTAAAACTATTGTGAATAATGAATTTTGTGGGTACTGGGTCGTTATTTGTAAAGATCGTAGTCGTCGCAGTGGCGGGCTAGGACTTCGTGGGGATCTAAGTTAAATAGAACGTCTCCGCGAGTGTTCCAATTCTCACCATCATAGAAGAATATGGCCGTCGCAATACGGGCGTTGCCCACGGCCTCCACATCTTCCATCGGACCGCCGGGAATCGCATCGAAGTGGATCACCGTGGAAAGTAACGCATGTAAGTTTGCCGATTGTTTCTCGATTGCCCAGATTGTCGTTTCGTCAAACTTGCAACTCTTCCATGTGAGCCCTTTAGGTTTCCCGGATTGCGAGACAATGGAGAGAAAACGCTGCTGTAGTGTGGGTTGGTTATCAACAAATGCAGTTTGTTGAGTAGCGTACTGTTCTGCGGTTAGCGGTTCATTGGGAACGCTGTTTCCGCGGTTGGATTCAACAACTTTCACCGAGGAGCGTTTGCGGCGGACAAAAATTACCAGAGCAACGAACAGGTAGAGCAGCACTACCGCGAACCCACAAACAGTCATCGGAATAACTATACCGTTAGACATTCGACCCCGATCTTACCGTGCGCTACTAGTTTGGTGAAACATTTTCGTAGTTATGGGCTTTTTGTAGATAGGACATGAAAGCATTGGAAATTAGCCCCATGGTTCCAGGAGCTTGTTGCGTACCGCGGTACATCGTGTCTGTCGCACCGGCATTCATGAATTGGCTGAATGCGCCCGGCCCCAGAGTTCCAGATCGCACATATTGAATGAGCGTACCAAAGCCTTCAATGGAGTTTTCCTTGGCAGTCCCGTCTGGATCTGTTGGGGGTGGCGCAATCGCTTCGATTTTACGAACGAGGTACACATATCGATTGGTTGAATCCGAAATAACAGTTGGCGCGCCACCGACGGTTAATTGATTGAAAATACGATTAGCCGCGGACGGTGTATTTCCTTCACGGTCATATATATCCGGAATCTGTCGCGCGATATGCTTCGCATCCTCCTGCGTAGCGGTGGCATTTTCGGCCTGGTGTTTCTCAGACAATTCTTTGTAAATTGCATTGGCTTCAGGCACCATTTGCATTCCCCCCCCCATGCCGCCCGTAGTTCCGGCCCGCAGGACCGAGGTCGGTGTTGTGGTGAAAGGTTGTTTGCCGGCCTCAGTTGCGAGTGCAGATAGTGACGCAGTATTGTCGCCATTTTTCGCATATTGTTCAACTAACCGCCCGGCCTTGGCGAGTGCATCCTCCTTGGCCTTGGCTCGTCGCCATCCAGCAATCAAGTTTTTCTTAACTTCCGGATTGTCTAAGGTGATTTCATCAAATGAAGTCGAAAGTGTTTCGTTAATCTGCCAATAGGCAAACGTATACGTCGTTCCAAATTCACCTGATTCCTTGTCTTGAACTTCAAAAAATCGGCTCGTTGCAAAGAGTGTTTGAGTTGGGGGTGGTGTTCCCGGTTGGTTGTGAACGTTATAGGCAGTACGCACTAGCTTATGCCAGCTAACGGCGTGTTCATTAAATCCACCGTAGGGATTTTCGTTTATGGGTTGTTCGTATCCGAACGAGCTGGAACTTGGATTGCGCTGTGAGATCATTGGGCCGTGAACCGCGGATATTAGCGGAGACGTATGGAGCTCAATAAATACAGGTGGTGCAACGTCGTCATTATTTCCGTCATCTGGCGCAACAGCAGAATCGCTCTCTCGCTCATCGTCGTCAGTTTCCTCGTCGTTGCAACCGTCATTAGCGTTTGGTGCCGGCGCGGAATCAGTTATGGGAGCCGCTTCCATGCATTCCTTGCTTAGGCGGTTGTTGATTTCCACAGCGATAGCAGCCATGTGTGTGTCGGCAGCCTCGACGAAACCTTTTGCGACGGTCGTTTGGGATTTGTTAATGGCGTCATAAACTGTTTCAAAGTTAGTTTTGTCGGTGTCGCCATATTTCGAATCAGCATAGGCCGCAACTGCTAATTTAATAGCCTCCATTTCGACATCAATCAACGCATGCACTCGAGTCGGGACGTTTGTGCGGATGTAATCTTCACGCACCTTGTCGCGAGCTTCTTCAAAAGGTTGAGCGATAAATGGAGCTGGCTCTGGCGGAGTATTGGGATCTACCAAACTGGCTGGATCCACGTTTGGTTCTAGCGGAATAGGTGTGTCCAAACCGGAGAGGTCTTCGGGCGTTTCAGATGCGTCGCCGCTAGTACCTTCATCTTCGGACGCGTCACCGTCAGCAGGGTCATCCGCGGTCGGTTCATCGTCAGTTGCTGGGGGTTCGGTGGCTTGTTCGGTTGCATCCTGAACCAGACAACCATCGGCGGACTCAGGCTCAACAGCGGTTTTCGCGGGTTCATCGGTGTTTTTTTCCGGAGTCTCGTCTTTTACATCCCCATTTGACTCGACTTCGTCTGCGGTAGCATCCTTTTCTGAATCGCCTTCTGTTTCAGCGCCCTCCACAGATTCACGTTCAGCCTGTGTGTTGATGTCGTCGAGGGTTTTTTCCGGCGCGGGATAGGTTTCGATGTTCTTGTTGTAGTATTCAAGTAATACATCGTCATTGTTCGCAATATGGTCTTTAATCTGTTTGGTAGCAAGTGTTTCGAACGCACTATGGTTAATAGCAAGGAATTGATATTGATATTTGGTAGGCGTGCGCGCCCCGTCGCTGCGATAGATCGCGTCATCGATTTGAATCCCTGATGTTGGCGTAAGGCCCGAATCATCGACGAGATCTTCGCGACGGGCGTCGAGCAACTCTTTAAGTTCTTCGGGATTTGGTTCGTCAGTGACGGTTGAGGCATCAACGGCAACGGTAAGTATTTCAAATTGATGCTGATCTGTGAGAAGCTTATAGCTTGCCCAACGGTCGGAAATTGATGGAGCCTGGGGAACACCCAGTGAGCCCATCTGCGCCAGTCGCCTAGCAGAAATGATCTTCGCTAGTAATTCTAGAATCCGTCGTTTTGAAGCGGCATCTCCGATAGTGGAATCCTGAGCCGCCTTGACTTGTTCGGGGGTGTTCTTTTGCGAGATGTTTTTCAGGTACGCGTCTGCTTGCTCGGTGGTCACGCCCATGCTGTATTGGTTGGCAATACTTGAAAGAAAGGTAAGGTCTACGGGATGGATTGGTTGATATCCGATAGCTAAGGGATCGATTCCAGAGAAATCGCCATTTTGGTCATTGCGAAAAGCGTTTTGAGATAGGGTGGCAATAAACTGTTGTAGGTCCTGCGAACGATTTTGAAGATTGATCGCCTCGGTGTCGGTAACTGAAACATTACCGCTAGCGGTCGTCCATTTTGCCAATGAGTCGCCATTACCTCGGAATTCGCCCTGATCGGGACCACCTTGAATGGCCGCATAATACGCCGGGCCTATGACAAATGCGAGTACGGCAATCACGGTGAGCACAGAGTAAGCAATAGTTTTGTGTTTTGTTACAACCGCAAACATCGAAGGACCTTCAAAAGTCCCAGCCTTCTTTTGTGCGTCAATACGATCTTGACGTTGCTGGTCCTGGGCCTTTTTTATTTTGTCTAGTTGATCGCCTTTATTTCGGCCGTAAACTCGATTTGGACGCTTGGATTTTGCCATGGTGTGTCATTCCTAAGACGGAAAGATTTGGATTTTTACTTGAATGATTGAAAAATATGGTATTAATTGTCCATCAAAGAGGGAGGGCGTACTGCACTGTATCTGGAAGCAAATGAGCGAAATCGCGCATTCTTCCGTCAGTAAAGTAGCCACCGTTAATGCCGTAACACAGTATTTTACGGGTTTTTATTGTTTGTTCAAACCCCAATGGTGACGCAATTAATTCACAGTATACCGTCAATGTTAGCACTGCGGTTAGTGGGGTTACCGACATTTTGGTGGTTCCTAGGGTTGTAATTATACCGCCGTCGCTGAAGACGTTAGCTGTAGAATTCGCCATGCTGGGCTCAAGAAAAACAGTCGAATATGCAGATAATACTATCAAACGCAGTTTTAACGTAACTAGCCAATGTAGTTAACGAATAATAAATGATTGGTTTGTTGTCGGTGACATTACGCGGGCGAAAATATTTTACTCCCTTTCGTCTAGGCAATTGCGTATATATAGAAGCGTGGTTATTGTAAGACCGCAACGTAATTTCAAATAATCGGACATCGCACAAATAGTTCACATAGTTCAGAGCATAGATTATCGACCATGAGTAAGCATCTTGTTATCGTTGAATCACCAGCGAAGGTTAAAACGATATCTCGTTTTTTAGGTGATGATTATGTAGTTGAAGCGAGTATCGGGCACCTGGTGGATTTGCCACCACGTAACCCTAAAGGTGTGAAGGCCCCTGTGCCCGGACTAGACTTGGATGATAATTTCAAGCCAACATACGTGACGATCAAGGGTAAGAATAAACAACTCGCCAAACTAAAGAAGGCGGGCAAAGAAGCAGATACGATTTGGATGGCAACTGACCTTGATCGTGAGGGCGAGGCAATCGCGTGGTTGTTGGCCGAAGCGATGCAGGCCGACGACAGCAAATTGCGACGTGTGGTTTTTAACGAGATTACCAAAAGCGCGATTCTAGAAGCGTTCGAAAATCCAGGCACCATTGATATGGCGAAAGTGAATGCTCAACAGGCACGCCGTTTTCTCGATCGCATTGTGGGATACCAAGTGTCACCGTTGCTGTGGCGCAAGGTTGCAGGAAAATTAAGTGCCGGACGAGTACAAAGTGTCGCCGTACGTTTGATTGTTGAACGTGAAATGGAAATACGCGCGCATATTCCCAATGAATCTTGGCAACTAACCGCGAACTTAGCGATGGATCCATCTCAAGCAGAAGGCCTGATGGCGACTTGGACAGATTTTATGGCCACGCTAGACGAAAAAGAAAAGGCGCCGACTAAGAAACGTCAAAATGCTTGGCTCGCCCAACACGCAAGTCTTAAGACCGAGTTGTTGAGCATTGGGGGCGAGAGGTTTTCAGTTACTTGCGCGTCTGACGACCCTCAGGATCTGTCCGCCGAGATAACGGCGGTTTCCGAGGCAGTGGGGATGGTTAACGTGCGAGTCGAGACGACAGAAGATCCAGATGGAAAAGGCCCTGCCAAATTCAAACGCGAAGTATTCGGCGATATTGATACTGTCGCTCGCTATAAAGTCGATTCGATTGAAACAAAGCCAACAACCAAAAAACCGGATGCTCCCTTTATAACCAGTACACTTCAAGTCACGGCATCGAATGTCTATGGTTTCACTGCGAGTCGCACGATGCGGATTGCACAGAAACTCTATGAGGGTCTAAATATTCCCGGCGAAGGTCATGTTGGTCTAATCACTTACATGCGTACGGATTCAACCGTGATTTCCAAGGAGGCGATTTCGCGAGTGCGTGAACATATTACGGATACGTGTGGACCTGAGTATTTGCCGGAGAAACCTAATTACTATGGTTCTTCTAACAAGAACGCACAGGAAGCTCACGAAGCGATTCGCCCGACCTATATGCATCTTACGCCAGAAAAAGTCGCTAGTTCGCTCGACGAAGAACAGTTGAAACTTTACCGTTTAATCTATAACCGCTTTAGTGGTTGCCAGATGACTAAAGCTCGCTGGAAAGTCACGACCGTGCAACTAAAACGTTCGGACAAAGACACCGGCGCTGTTCTTAAGGTCACCGGGCGCATCCTCGACTTCGATGGTTTTTACAAAGCGACGGGTGTTCCTACGGCTAGTGATGAGCAGACGTTACCCGCGTTGAGTCAAGGAATGGAAATGGCACCATTTTCTATCGACCCGCGACAAAAGCTGTCAGCTCCACCATCCCGCTTTAATGAAGGCTCGCTTGTCAAGAAACTGGAGTCTGAAGAGATTGGGCGGCCTAGTACGTACGCCGCAATCATTCGCACAATCCAAGACCGAAATTACGTGGAAAAACGAGGCAATCGTTTCTTTGCAACGGACTTGGGTGAAGTGGTGACTGAAAAACTAATTCAAGGTTTTCCCGGTATCATGGATCTGGGTTACACAAAATGGATGGAATCGCAACTGGACTTAATCGAAGACGGTAGTTGCGAATGGACGGCGTTTATGCACGAATTCTATGGGGAATTCCGTAAGGATTTGGATACCGCTCATGAGAACATGACGCACGCGAAAGCGGAAACAGAACTCGCGCCGGAAGAATATAAGTGTCCCGACTGCGGAAAACGCACAGAATATCGATTTGGCCGTAACGGCCGGTTCCTGAGTTGTACTGGGTTTAGAGTACCACCAGTCAAGATTGACATCCCTTGTATTGGCTGTGGACTGGCGGAGATGGGAGTCAATAAAGGAAAAACGGCGCGTTCTCGACCTTTCCTTACGTGTTTTGAGTGTGAGCAGAAGACGACATATTCAAAATTGAACGATGAAGATAAAGCACGAATTGTAATCATTGCTGACGCAATGGAAGTCGGTTGTAAATACGCTGCGCCGATCGACCATGAAGGCCGTCCTGTTAATCCGGAAATGACCAATATTGCTTGTCCAGTATGTAGTGACCCGATGGAAAAACGCAAGAGTCGGTTTGGTTTGTTCTTGAGTTGCGGCAAATACCCCGATTGCAAAGGCGTTGTTAATTTAGACAAAAAGAATGGAGGCGTCGCGCCCCCGAAAACACCACCGCTTGCAACCGATATCGAATGTAATAAATGTGATTCGCACCTCAATTTACGCAATGGTGCTCGTGGACCGTGGCTGGGTTGCGCCAAGTTCCCCAAGTGCCGCGGACGTGGTGCGTGGAAGAAACTTGAAGACGACGTGCGTAACAAGTGGGCTGCAGCGTTGGATAATCACGAAGCGGAAAATCCGCCTCCGATAATGCGAACGATAGAAGGCAAAGTGATCGAAGCTGGATATCTTCCGGAAACATTAGCAGATGATTTCGTAGCCGCTGGTGAAACTGATTCCACTGCATCACGTTAATGCTGATGCCAAGGCGTGAAGAGGCTTGCTTAGGGCGCAACCAGAGTCATACAGAGACACATTAATCTTCACCGACAGCGATAGCGGTAGCGGTGGCGTGTGAACGGCAATGGGAAATCGAGATCAGCATGTCGGTGATGCCCAGTTCGTTACAGATCTCTTTGGCGGTGCCGTGAAGATATACGTTCGGTTTTCCACCAAGCTCTACTTTTACTTCGATATCGCGCCAGCGTATCCCGCGAGACCAGCCGGTACCC
>JABHUV010000161.1 GCA_018658605.1 Planctomycetaceae bacterium
ATTAATTGCTGAGCAGCTTCTCGGTCCTCTTGATACCGATGGCGATGATCTCCTAACACGGCAATCATGATGTTAAGTTCTTGGGTCGTAGGGAATCTTGAAGTGACACTACGAAATCCAAACACCAATTTATCACGATCGGTTTCTCCGCCGATGGTAAGCATGCGTTGTCCGAACCGCCGAGCCGCTTCGACAAACTGTTCATCGTTCATCAAAACCAAAGCTTGCATTGGAGTATTGGTTCGACTACGGCGCACTGCGCAGGATTCGCGTGAGGGTGCATCGAATATTTGCATCGATGGTGGGGGAGCGGTCCGTTTCCAAAAAGTATACATGCTGCGTCGATAGAGCTTCTCACCTTTATCTCGAGCAAACTTAACGGTGTTGCTGCCGGAATAACCAACCGCCTTCCAAATTCCAGATGGTTGGTAAGGTTTGACGCTCGGGCCACCCACAGTGTCAACCAACAGTCCGCTGTGAAATAGAGCAACATCGCGGACCATTTCCGCGTCCATTCGAAAACGAGGTCCGTGTGCCAATAAACGATTTTCGGGGTCGAGTTGGTATTTCTTGTCTGAGATAAAAGAGGATTGCCGATAGGCATGCGATGTAACTATCAGTTTCATCAAGTACTGAACATCCCAACCGCTTGTTTGAAATTCAACTGCTAGCCAATCCAGTAACTCGGGATGTACGGGTCGTTCACCTTGGACGCCGAAATCCTCAGAGGTCTTTACGATGCCGACGCCAAATAACTGTTGCCAGAAACGATTAACGATGACTCGCGCCGTTAGCGGGTGTTCTGGTGCAACAAGCCAATTGGCCAATGCTAACCGATTGTTGGGCGCATCAGCGGGTAATGACGGTAAAATCTCCGGCACGCCGGGTTCAACTGCTTCGCCTTGTTGGGTATAGTCACCGCGAATCAGCACGTATGCCTGCCGTTTTTTGGGCATATCTTGCATGACCAATGTGCTCACAACCTGTTTTTGGATCTCCGCAATACGTTGGCGGCGCATGTCGATTTCATGACGGTAAGGTGAGACGAGATCACGACTTTCCGCATACACATGAGTGAGAAAATAAGTTCGCAGTTCACTTTTCTGATTTACATTGCGGTCCGATGCTTTTACCTTAAACGCCGCTTGCACCGCCGCAGATAGTTTACTGATATCCCCAGCATTTTGTACCAATTCCCATGCGCGCTGAGATTTAAATTCCGTATTGGTTTGTACTGTCTGTGTGTTGATTCCCGCGTAATCCCAATATGCGCTGCCGCCGAACTGAGTGAAGGCCCAACCGTTGACTCGCGAACCGGGTTTGAGACCTACTTTAGACGCGGCGACCTCGAGACGGATCCATTTTCCCGTTTCTGGTAAATCACCAATTCGAAGTCGACTGGGTGTATTTACATTGCCCCAATCGATCAAATTATCACCCCATATGGCTCGATGTTCCCATGAGTTGCTCTCATTGAACTGCAACATAATCTCTTGAGGTGGGTTTTTAGGATCGAGGTAAACATAAGCAAATAAGATATCGTCCTTGCCGATTTTTAGTGGCACGGGAGCATTTTGCCACAGGTGTTGCGTAAGTCCTTTTTCCGATCGGTAGGTTGCCTTTTCGCCGTGAAAGACGGGGTGTTCAGGAGCAGTCACATATTTCCACGGGTGACCGGATTGATTGAGTTTTGCTCCCGTAGGCGGTGAGTCGTCGAACCAGATATAGTCAGCGCGTGCGACAATTTCTTGTTCATCATTTTTAAGGGGTAAATCTTGATATTCAAAATTGGCAATGGTCTGTTGTAGTTTCCCTTCCCAGTGTTGAATTTCAGATTCTAATAAAGCGATTTGATTGGATTGCTGTTCCGAGGGTACTTTGATCACCGGCGGTGGTAACAACGCGTTGCCGTCCATTGCTTTTTCGGTCAAGCTGTAAAAATACGAGAACAGTTTATAGAACTCTTGTTGCGAAATAGGATCAAATTTATGCTCGTGGCAAACGGCACAACCCATGGTCAATCCCATCCAGACCGTGGAAGTTGTTTCGATTCGGTCAACGGCATAGCGAACCAAATATTCTGCAGCGATCGATCCCCCTTCGCCAGTCGTTACATTACAGCGATTAAAGCCGGTGGCAACGCGTTGGGCCAGCGTAGGCTCTGGCAGCAAATCACCGGCGAGCTGCTCGACGGTGAATTGGTCAAATGGCATATTGTTACTAAAGGCGTTGATGACCCAATCTCGATAGGGCCAGATGCTGCGAATATTGTCGAGATGCAACCCATGAGTATCTCCATAGCGTGCAGCGTCGAGCCAAAAGCGAGCCATATGTTCGCCGTAGTGTGGCGATTTGAACAGTCGAGTGATGAGCCGGTCATAAGCCCCAGGTTTTTTATCCTCTAGAAAAGCGTCGACTTCAGCTATCGTTGGTGGTAGCCCGGTAAGATCGAGAGTTAGTCGTCGGATGAGCGTTGCGGGGTTGACGATCGGTTCGAAGGTGAGTCGTTGTTGTTCGAGTTTATTAAGCAAAAAAGAATCGATGGGGTTAGCAACTTGTTTCCGATTACGCACTCGCGGAGGCTCCGCTTGTTGAGGTGCAGTAAACGCCCAATGTCCTTGATAGGGTGCTCCTTGCTTTATCCAGCGTTGCAGTAATTCTTTGTCGTGCTGCGTCAATTGACGATTGGCATCACGGGGTGGCATTTTCAGATCAGGATCGTCGTTTAAGATTCGGTGCAGCAAGGCGCTGGAATTAGGCTTTCTAGGGACGACCGCATGCTCGCCTGATTCAAGTTGCTCGTAGACGCCTTGTTGTGTGTCTAGTCGTAGATCAGATTCTCGCGCGGCTTCATCCGGGCCGTGGCATTGATAACAATTATTCGACAGGATCGGTAGGATATCTTGGCTAAAGTCAACAATTTCCCCGCTCGGTGCAGCCGTCGCGACTGACGTGCATAGTAACAGAACAAAGCGACTCAATGGATTAGTGGCATGGCATATGGTTTTCATATCATTCATTGTACCGCAAATAAATTCACCCAGCTAAAATAGATGTAGATGGTGTGCTTGGGACCATCGGGAGTGGTAGGTGTAAGAGTTGAGAGTTTGCGTATGAGTTGCCGATTTTAGTATTTTTCGCTTATTTATGATATTGATTATGCAATATGTTTGACAGGTTTTTCTATTTAGGTGAATATTACGTTGGTGACATCGTTTTTATAGACGATTAGCACTACGTATAGCCAATGAACACTATTTACATTCAATGACTGAATCTCCGCATAACACCAATGACGCCGAATCACTGATGAGTGACTATATAGATGGTCAACTCGATCCATCTCAATGCGCTGAGGTGGAAGTGTTTCTAACGGATGATGCAGAAGCAGCCAAGATGATGGATGAGCTAATAGCAATTCAAAGTGGATTAAAATCGTTCAAAAATGAAGAAACAGAACTGGGACCTAAGTTTACCGAACAAGTCCTTAGTGGGATTGCCAATGACAGTAGCAGTGCTGCAAAGGACTTTGTTGAATTGGCATCGATGCCGGCAGCGCGTAAAATGAAACCGATTTGGGTCGGGTTGTCCGTGTTGGTGGCAAGTTTGTTTCTAGTTTTGACGTTGTGGCCAACCAGCCCTGCAATAAATAATACCGATGGGCAATCTTTGGTAAATAAAATTGTTGATCCCAATGCGTCTAATGGCGACGCTCCTCTTAATGGCTCAGAGCTTGTCGATGGTTCTGATACTAATAAAGAGCACGTTGACCCTGTTGTGGATTCGGGCATCGTCGTCCCCGATAGCCAGAATCCAGTGGTTAGCGTTGAACCTGATAAATCAGGTACTCCAGACAAACCCAACATTCCAAACCAGCCAGACAAAAATACAGTTGTTGGTCCTACCAATAAACCTAACCTCAAAGACATAGAAAATATGGTTGGGATGGAATCATTGTTGATGGGAAAATTGTTGTTTGTCATTGAAATTGGTGTAACAGCCGAAGGCGTAGAAAATGGAGTTGTTAAGGACATCTTGATGAAAAACGGGATTGTCTATGATGATGGACTTGAAGTTCCACCAGTATTGGAAGCTCAATTGCTTGGAACACGTTATCTTGACGGTGTCATCAAAAAGCCAATAGACGGACAAGAACAATCGGAGATAGCCGGACAAGTAGATTTGGTTTACATGGTTTGTACAGGAATGCAAGTTGACCAAACGCGGTTGGATATACACTCTCGGCATGAAGATATTGCTAAGTATCGATTTAATTTAGCAATGTTACCTAAGGACATAAAGACGTTTGATTTATTGCACGACGCCGTGGATGCTCAATGGGCAACAACACCTACTAGAAAACCAAACCAAACTGCCAAAGCGGCATATCAAGAACGACTGAAACAGTGGCAAGGTAAAGCAGGTCAACTCATGACGACTCTCGTATTCTTAGCAAACCCACGAGCCGCAACGAGTGCCATTGAGTTTGATTTTAAAGAACCGACTCCCCGCTCCAGCGGCGATAAACGTGGTGAATTACCGCAACCAAAGCCTTCGAATAAACCGATTCTCGGTGCAGATTTGATTTGCGAAGTATTGCTTGTTGTACGCAACATGACAAAAGCCGAAATTCAGCAAGAGCCGTAGGTCGACTTAGGGATTCAAACGGAATCTTCATCAAATAGGATCTGTCGCAGTGGTCTTTCCCATTTGTTTTTTGTTCTTGCAGATACAACCACAAATGGTGGTTTCATAATCTGCTATACTAAGATTTAGTACTTTTTGTTCCTGTCGTAGGTATTTTATTATGTTATTTCGCAGCTTGTTTTGTGTTTGTTTTGTTCTAACAACATCGTTTATCCATGCTGGTGAAACGTGGTCTCATTTTCGAGGTGACGCTGGAGATGGTCGAGCCGACGATGCTCAACTACCACTAGAAATCAGCGAAGGCGTAAACGTAAAGTGGAAAGTCCCCATTGCCGGTCGCGGTTGGTCTTCGCCGGTAATTTGGAAAAATCAGATTTGGTTAACCACGGCGACGGAGGATGGTGTAAAGATGTCAGCGATTTGTATTGATCGTCGTACAGGAAAAACGCTGCATGACATCGTTGTATTTGAAAGTGCTTTAGACGACATTCGTTTTCGTCACCCAACAAATAGTTATGCCTCACCCACTCCAGCCATTGAAGCAGGCACACTGTATGTTCATTTTGGTAGCTATGGTACAGCGGCTATTGAGACCGCGACAGGTAAGAAAAAATGGGAGCGACGAGATTTTCAATGCAATCATTGGCGGGGCCCTGCAGCATCTCCGGTGATTGACGGCGATCGAATAATTATTTCCTACGACGGTTTTGATGTTCAGTTTGTGGTTGCGTTGGATAAACAAACAGGTAAAACGATTTGGAAAACCGACCGTAATATTAATTATGGCACGGACAACGGCGACCGGAAAAAGGCCTATAGTACACCTACGATCATTGAGGTGGCAGGAAAGCGACAAGC
>JABHUV010000102.1 GCA_018658605.1 Planctomycetaceae bacterium
CCGCGAGTCCAAGCCCACAAGGTAACGAGGCTTGTAAATACGGTTAGCAAGGCAGTCTGCCAACCGTATTGAGCAGCTCGTTCGCTGCCGGGGAGCATGATTGTGGCATCCACGTAGTACTTAGACATGAAATATGCGGGGAGCCAAATGAGGAATGTTCCAAGGATGACACCGCCTGCTCGAGCAGCGGCTTGGATTCCCCAAAACCCTGACCGAACTTTTTGGTGTTTTACAATCCGTCTGGAAATCTCCAATAAATATCCTAGAGCTACGAATTGGACGATGGGCAATGATACGGCGAGGGCGAGTGCTGTAACAAGGACAGCAACACCAAAGATCCAGAATGCGAAGCGGTAAAATGCACGAAAGGGCGCAAATAAAATTTGGGTGATTTGTTTAATAATGCTCGGATGTTGTGTTGAGTATTGAGTGCCCGGACTAGCAGGCTTTACGCTAGTCGGAACCACTGGTGGTACCGACGTTGGGACGACTGCCTCAACGGGCGTTTCCACGACTGTAGGTGGAGCAGTGGGAGGGGATGGTTTTAGATTATCGTGTTCGGTTTCAAGCATAATCAAAGTTGAAAAGATGATAATGAATGTGCAAAATGGTGTTGGGCGTTGGTAATGCCGATTCTATCAATATAGCAAAGAGCTAATCACGGATAATCTAGAAAAGCAAACTTATATCGCTATAATGCATTATACAATTCACCTAGTGGAAAATTGATATAAGTTGACATGCGAGGAAACCGGGAAAATGAAATGGCGGCCAATCATCTCGGTATTGATTTGCCTCGTTGTCCTCGGCGGCATTTCAAGGAGTCTGCTGTCAACAAGTCAACTAGGTTCGTCGGCGGCTTGGCGAAAGCTGCCTCTTCGTCCTGATGCCGGTGTCCTGACCGTCGTTGCTGCGGTCAATGGCGAGTTTTCCGATGCATGGGAAAATGCCAATCTAGAAGCGGCCGCACCTGCTTCGGTACTCGCTGTTATGCGTCGTGCTTCGCTTGCTTTGCATGGAACGGTTCCCTCGCTGGAAGAAATTCGTGAGTTTGGCCCGTCCGAACAGAGGGTGGATACTCTAGCTACGAAAAACGAGTTGCTGGATCGCTACCACCACTATTTATTAGCAGACCGTCGTTATGCGGATTATGTCAGTGAACGTTTTGCGCGAGTGTTTGTTGGTGTGGACGTAGGGCCCTTCTTGGTCTATCGCCGCCGACGTTTTCAGTTGTGGTTGAGTGATCAACTTTTTGCAAATCGACGATACGATAGTTTGTGCCGAGAGTTAATCAGTGGTACGGGCGTCTGGGTGAGTGACCCAAGTGTTAATTTTGTAACCGCAACGATTACCGATGATAGTAACGGTCGCCCTGACTTACCAAAACTGGCTGGGCGTACGAGCCGCGCATTCTTAGGGATGCGATTAGACTGTCTGCAGTGCCATGATGACGCACTAGGCACCATCGGCTTGAGTTTCGACGGGCTGCCACGGGAGGCGTTGCAAACCGATTTCCATCAATTCGCAGCTTTCTATTCACAAGCGAGCATTAGTTTAGGCGGTGTACAGGATGACTTTCGCCACTACTCCTACACTTATTTGGGCGATGAAGAAGATACTTTAATCCCTCCCAAGGTCCCTTTTCAATCTGACTTAACATTGCCCGCGGGTTCACGACGTGGGCAACTTGCTACTTGGATCACTGCTCGCCAAAACCGAGCATTCTCGCGAACCGCCGTGAACCGAGTCTGGGCGATTGTTTTTGGTAAACCGTTGGTGGATCCCGTAGATGATATTCCGTTGATGGGACCGTTTCCGCCTGGTCTTGAATTGTTAGCGACGGATTTTAGTGATCATGATTATGATATTAAACGACTGATCCAAATCATTACTCGCCTTGATGTCTTTCGTATCGCTAGTCGAGCAGCATTCGAGGTGACTTCACAACACGAGCAAGCTTGGGCCGTTTTTCCTTTGGTGCGTTTGCGACCGGAGCAGGTAGCTGGTGGCATTGGACAAACTGCAAGTGTCCGGACGATTAATGCCGATGTTAGCTATTCGGTGCGGCAACAGCAGCAACAGGATATTTTGGCCTTTGTGAAGCGATACGGGGATACCGGAGAAGATGAGTTTGAGGATCGCGGCGGTACGATTACACAACG
>JABHUV010000186.1 GCA_018658605.1 Planctomycetaceae bacterium
GTTTCTAGGAAAAGAAACCGTGGATGACTCTGCGCAGCAAAACCTCGGCAATAGTTCGCCGATTGAGCTATTACCGAGGTTGGAGATAGTGCGAGGGGGGGGAACCACTTACACTAGTTGCTGTTTTGTTTCCGCTGGGCGTTGTATTCTTGCATAACGGCAGCTTCTCGTTGCAATTTCATTTCGCTTGTTGGAGCAAAGTATTGAACGTCGTCTGTGAGGTAGTGTGGACTGGGGAGCGTTTGTCCGCCAATTTGACTTTGACAACCAGTGAATAAACCGAGTCCAGCGATCGCTAATACAGTGCATAGACGTAATTCTAAGCGGTGTTTTTTATTTGACATGCTTTCCGTCTTTTCCATGAATTCAAACGTGAGAAAATGGGTTCTTTGATTTAACGAAACTTCAAATCGTCCACAATCGGCGTTATCTTTGGATTAATTGTCCTAATTACAATTAATAAGTTGTTTACTTGGGGGATAATTTCTCGAGCTATTTGTGCGTATATAGGACCTGTGGGGAAGGTAGGTAAAGCCATATTGAATTTGTTTCTTAAAAGACTCGCATTTACCTGCTAACAGTTCGTATCATTGATAAGCGTGTTGTTTTGAAATCCACAAAAAGGCCGATAACGTATACAGACGTATCCATCATGGATAGTAATGATTGGCATAGGAGAGCAGACGATGGTAAACAGGGGCAGCTGGTTAAAGAAACTGTTGGAATTCAGAAAAACACCGACTCGTTTTATGTGTTCATATCTCTTGGTGATAATCTTCGCGTCATGGACTCACTTGTGTCATGGGCAAGGCAGTTCCGGATATCCGCGTAATGATTATTGGCTCGCGATGAGTGCTTTTAACGAAGGCGAATTTCGTACGGCGGCGACTGCATTTAACCGAACGAGTCGAGTAAAAAGTGCTGATGGTGAGTGGATTGATTCAATTTGTCACCATGCCATGTTGGGTGAGTGCTTTTATCAGATGGGTCAGATGCGACAGGCACTACTGCAGTATGATCAAGCGTTGAATATATTTGTAGCAAATCAACAGTGGATCATGCGTTTATATATTCCGAACGTCCTCCCTCAAAGTTACCGATCGACACGAAAAGTCACGTGGGGTCCGTCGACGCGGCAGATGACATTGGGCAAGACACCCGATACCGTGTCCATTTTCCGTGGTAACTTGAATAATTTTGCAGTCATCCAGCAAGGCGGTACGGTTCAACCAGCAATGCTGACACCGATGCATGCTCGAGAAATTGTCCGTTGCACCGCTTTAGCAATTCGTCGTCGAACCGAAATCCTTGGATTAACTTCCAGATTCTCGCCTCTAACACAGCGGGTATTAGGAGCATTAGAATTGCGCCCGGCTCCCGCCAACCATTGGTCGCAAGGCTGGATTAGTTTAATGTTGGGGCTAGCAAAATATTCCGTTGGCCAGACGCAGGCTGCCGTCGCTGAATTGCAAAGTGCTATTTCATTTGGGCGACTAGACCACGAGCTTACTGGACTCATTCTATTAGAACTTGGAAAAATGGCATTTGAGCAGCAACAACACGCCGCTGCTGCTCAAAGTTTTTTTGAGGCTTCACTGAGTGCGGCTTTTTACCAATCCAATGAAATTGTTGAAGAAGCGATGCGTTGGGGAGTTATGAATCACGTAGCCGCTGGTCAACCGGGACTATATCGTCCATTGGTTCAAGTTGCTACTTATGCACGGTTAGAATCAGATTGGTTGTCGGCATCCGTCTACGTTTCCGCGGCAGAGAATTACGTGCGGCAAGCAGATGCCGCCAATGCCAAATCGATGATTGATAAGGCTCGTGGGATTGCTCTTCGCGCTGAGATGATCAATGGTGAAATAGGAGCGAGATTGCAATTTGTCAACACGTTGGCGGAATTTCAGACAGGCAATTTAGTTGCGGGCGAGCAATCGATGGCCAAATTAATGGTGTTTCAAAAAGACGCTTCCGCTTGGCTATTGCAAATTGAACATGCCGATGTATTGTATCGAAACGGTAGCGTGACCGAGCGTACAGCTGATTTGTTGTATGAACGGGTATTACGCGACCCGACAAAGATGGATTGGCTTTATGCACCTCGTGATTCGTTGAAATACTTGTTAACCAATCATGAACCGATAATGCACCGGTGGTTTGAATTGGCATTGAATAGCCGTGAAGTAGAGCGCGCCGTTGAGATTACGGATCGTATTCGTAGACATCGATTCTATAAATCACTGCCAATGGGGGGACGCGCATTAAGCCTTCGCTGGATATTGGAAGGTCCCGAAAAATCGTTGTCAGCAACGGCCCTTCAACAGCGACAACAACTATTAGCAGCTTATCCCAAATATCAACAAAACCGCGTTACCCTTGATAACGTCAAGAAGCAATTGGCTGTTTTACCATTAAGACCAGAACAGGCAGAGCAACAAGCGTTGCAAAAACAGGGTTTCCCCATTTTGGCCCAAGGTGCGGTTGCTCAGGAACTGCTATTGCGGCGAATGGCGTTAGAACCCAATCCAGCGGAGTTTAGTTTCCCGCCGTTGTTTAGTGTCAAGAAACTACGGACTCAACTAGCACCAGATGAAGCCGTGATTTCATTTTTTGCAACTAGCCGAGCATTGCACGCCTTTATGTTGTCCAATAAGAAATATCTAACATGGCGTATCGGGTCGCCTGCAAAAGTACAGAATCAATTGCAAACATTGCTGCGAGCAATGGGGCATTTTGATGGCAACGGAGAATTAACAACGGCAACATTGGTCGATGATACATGGAAGAAATCGGCCGCCGAATTGGCGGCATCGTTGTTTGGTAATGCGACGGAGAATCCGTTTACCGATATTCAACGTGTGGTGATCGTGCCGGATGGGATGTTGTGGTATGTGCCTTTCGAATTATTGCCATTAAATGAAAAGCCGCTGATTGAATCTTATTCCTTTCGCTATAGTCCGACGGTTTCCTTATCACTTGGTGACGGTCGTAATCAACGCCCACTGAACCGAACAGCGATCATGGATGGACCTTTTCATTTGCGCGATGACGAACCCGCGCGGACCGCTCGCATCGCAGAATTCAAGAAGTTTGTACCTGATGCGGAAACGTTAGCCACGCCGTTACCTGGGGCAGGAGTCCATGTTGCTGGAATGACAGATCGTTTAGTTGTACTGCAAGATATGGTGCAAACCGGCAATGGAGGGTACGGGTGGTCGATTTTACCGAAAACCGGGGGAAGCACCCTAGGTGATTGGATGCGGTTACCTTGGGGGCAATGCGAAGTGGTCTGTTTGCCCGGATTTAAGACTGGTGCAGAATCGGGACTAAAGCGACATGCAACCGGAAATGATTTGTTTTTGGCGACGTGTGGTTTGATGGCAAGTGGTTCACGAACTGTTGTTTTGAGTCGTTGGCGAACGGGCGGCGCTTCGACTTATGTGATGATGGGAGAGTTTTTAGAAAAGGCTCAGACTCAAGGAGCGGAACAGGCGTGGCGTGGTGCAGTCAATAAAGTTCGGGCTGGTGAATCCGCGGCAGGCACGGAACCTCGCATCCGCGACGAAGGTCAGCCAACGAAAACGTCACATCCATTCTTTTGGTCTGGCTACATGATGGTCGACATCAGCGCACGCTCGGGAAATGGCGTTCCGGTGGATCAACTCCAAGTGGCACCCAATGCAGCACCCAATGCAGCACCCAATGCGGCAGCGAAACCGGATGTAAATAATCCTAAGAAGCCACAGAAAAATATTAACTTGGGGAACCCGTAGAGGTATGCCGTTACTGAATATCTAATTCGCGGAAGATTGGCAAGTGTCGGTAATAGACTTCAAGGCAGCAAATGGCCATGGCGGTGGTGTAAAGTCGGCCACCGGCGCGATCGTGATTTTCAACGGGAGTCCAACTTCCAGCACGGTGCCCATTGGTCTTTTGAGAGGCAATTAACAGGTCTCGCATTTGAGCGTTCCATGTTTTCCACGGCTGCCCTCCGTAGTGGTGCATCAACTGAGTTCCATAATACATGTAGTACATATTAAATGGAGGTTTCGAAGGCAGGCGATTTTTTATGAGATAGTTGATGCCGTATTCAACGCCAGGTGATTTTTGGTTGTAACCTAGATAAAAACGACAGAGCAGCGCTTCGGCTGTCATTACATAGGTTGATGAACCACCGGGTTGGTATCCATACAAAGAATCAGAAGTTTGAGCTTGATTTAAATATTGATTAGCTTTGTTCAACGTTTGATTAGGAACAATCAAACCCGCAGCGTGGGCCGACTGCAATGCCATCACTTGCCAACCAACAACACTGGTGTCCCCAGCCTGCCCTGGGTTATATCTCCACCCACCGGCAGCGTGTTGTGACTTTACGATAAAATTAACAGCTTCTTGAGCTGGATTCCGCAGACGACGATCCCCTGTCATCATCAGCGCTTCACACAGCACAATTGTCCCTTGCCCATGCGTATACAGTCGTGTATTTCCTCGTGCTCCAAAACTTAAATCACCATCACGTATTTGATTGTCGAGTAAGTAGTTAATCCCCTCACGAACATGGTCTTTGTAGATGCCCACAATATGTGTTTGCCCAGCTCCCAAAAACGGCAGCAATGCCAGTGATGTAGCACCCATGTCAGTAATAACTTGCCCCTGATTCTCACATGTGCACCCGGGACTATCATTGAACTTGTGCAAACTCCAATTACCATTGGGCGATTGATGTTTTGCGAGCCAAGCCAAACCACGGGCAACGGCCGCCTCCGTCGCCGACGTACCCCCTTCGCGCGATACGATTTGTTTTCGAACTCGAGGATCGCGAGCCAAAATTGTCTTGTTTGTGCCCGTTGCTTCATTGATGCGTCTCTTGACGGAATCGATATCGGGAAGGTTAGGATTATTGGTGTCAAAATCTTGTTGCAGCTCTTCGGCTATTTCTCGATCTTGCTCGACCTTTTCCATCGCCAACGGATTGTTGGGGTCGATATTGTCAGGCGGTGGAAGATCATAATTAGTTTCCGCATCAGGTGTAAGGTTGGTCGTTACGCCCCCTCCTTTTTCGCCGACGACAACGGAAAGCGTGATGTAAGCATCTCCCTGGTCGTCTGTGTCAGAGAGCAGTCCCAGCAAAATTAGTAGTAGAACATGAGCCAACAAGCTAACAATCCACGCTGGCAGTTGATTGAACGCCCGTCGAACCCACAATAATGGCTGCTGATGTACCACCGTCGTGCGAATGCGATCGTGTGCTTCGGTTTTACGAGCCGCCGGAAAATAAGGAAGAATCGGTTTTGGTTTAGCAATTGTTGGTGCCGGTGGTGGCACTGTAGTCGGTGATGATACGGCCTGCCGCGATGTTTTACGTAGCAATTGTTCGATTGCCGCTTCGTGATCTGCGGAAAGCAAGACGGCTGTTTGGCAATTCCAACAATCTGCCACCATTAACCAATGTCGAATAGTGATTGGTGAAGCGCATTCGGGGCAAGAAGACATCAAAGTATCGCCATCTAACCAAACATTGCCGATTCGCATTGGTTTGTTAGGATTAACAGCGATTGTTTCTGGATTGATTGCTTCAATGGCATCAGGTTGTATTTTGCCCGCTGTGGGATATGAAATCAGCGGTTGCAATTCAGGTGAAGGTAAGGGCGTGTCGGCGGCGAGTGAGAAGAATGCCATACTTGTCGGATCCGATTGCGCAGCAGGCCCCGTCATAGGGACGAGGCTGAAGGAATCAGAATCAGAAATAGTCATGGCGTTCTATTACGGTCTTTACAGTGTTAGTTACTATTTTAATTATAGGTGGTCTGTGCCACCTAAGTCATGCGTTTTCGATTTTTCCGCACACCGTGACTTAAACTGTTTAAGCAATTTTCCACGACGAGCAGTTGTTCATCGGTGACATTGCTATCGCCGAAACGAACAGCATAAAATAGATCTACAACTTGATTTGGAATTTCAACGATATCTGATTCCTGCTCTGACTCGCAAAGCCACTGTGTTAATTTACTCGCATATTCACGTTGCGTCTGAGACGCATGCCGCGGGTGACCGCGGCGGGGAAAGAATTTTTCCATACGGCGGTAGAACATAACGGACGCTTGTTGAGTTCGCAATCGCGTGTTACGAGGTCGGGCTAGTCGTAGCAGTCCGCCCCAACGAATCAGCTTGGCCCAACGCCCTACTCCCAGCAGTAAACTGATGACAAGCAAGAATATCAGTAGTGATTGAGGTTTGGCTAACGACCGCAAAAGTCCTTCATCAAAATTAATTCCAATGGATTTGAGCAAGCGAGTTGATACGCCTAGATTTTTCGCGCCAACATTATTGATTCCAAGTTTCCGTAGTGCTTCTTCTTGTTGTTGGGGATCCATGGTCAACACATAATTATCCCAGAGCAACTGAGCATATTCGAATGAATCGACAACTTCATCATACAGTGTTCGTTCCAGCTGATCATCTCGACTAGGAGTGGGATCTAATAGTACCCAAGCCCCAGCAAGACCTGCCAATACTACTTCAGCATCTAAATCGGGCACCGTTTCTGGTGGTACGAACATTTCTACCCAAGCATGAGCATCGCTATTTCGGAATTTGAAATGTTCACCAATTTTGTTGTATTCACCTCCATGATAGCCAATAACAATCCGTGCCGGAATTCCTTGGCTGCGCAGCATCAATGCCAGCGCGCTGGCAAAATACTCGCAATGTCCGGTTCGATGGTTTAGGACAAAATCCAGAATCGGATCGGTTGTTAGATCACGTTCAATGCCAAACTGGCTTAATGAATAAGTGAATAGTTCCTGACTGGTAAGGAAGTTTTCTAGGTCGCGAGCTATAAGAATCGAACTTGAAGTATCAACACGACGTTGTATGAGGAGGTCACGAGTAAACTTCGTTAAGCTTTGGACTTCAGCGGGTAACTCCAAAGACGCTTGTGTTTTGCGGCGCAGTGTGTCCTGAGATCTTCGGTCGAACGTATAAACGGGGGTAACGGTTTGTTGATTCTGTTTTGAAAATGCCGTCGTCATAACGCTGTATCGATACTGATCGACAATGGTTGTCCCACGGCCGACATTCAAGAATAATTGTCTTGAAAAAGGGTCATACCGAACTTCGTCGGGTGTATTACGAGCGGCGTAAATCGGATAGATCGCGGGTAACAACGGATCTCCAAATGCCGATTTGGGATTGTGAACCACTTCGACAGTGATGTCTTGTCGTACAAGATCGTGTCCGAGTGGAATATTTTTGACGGATTCTAATTCCAGTGCTGTTGAGCCCACGGCCAAACCCGTGGGTAACCAATTGGCACTGCCTCGTTTAGGAACATAACGCGTTAATACCGTGCCACTTAAGTACGGATCTCCCGCGACTTCATAAGGCTCATTGATTTTTTCGTCTATAAACGAAACTCGTAAAGCAAGTCGGTCGTCTTCGAGTATCCGACCGACTTGCCCTAAGGTAATCTCGCGTGTCATGCCGGTGCGACCAGCGTTAGAAAGTCCTGGATGGTGCCAAGCTGAATTTCCAGTCCTTGGTATGCAATAAAAGAAGACCATCGTAAAAACCATGACGATTATGCCAACACCGATAATGTATCTAAAGAAACCAGTCGCAATAGTTTGGTCACCAACGGATCGTAGCGCTATGCCAGTGCGACCTCGAGGTCGGTCTCGCATGAGAAATGCCCAGTCACTAGATTGAATGTCTGTCGTGGCATGGTTCGTGGATTGGGCGCTGAGCAATGAAGATTGACGGTTTGCTTTTTCCATAACAGTGATTTGGCGGTAGATATTGAAAAGTGAAAGTGCCAAAAATGCGAATACGAGATAGACGAAAAGTAATGCACCGAATATCACGCCTACGTTAAGCAACGATGCAACGACGACTTGCAGCAAACTAAATACCGCCAAATGTCCATACAACCGCGCGGTTTTTTGTTGAAACAGAATAACGATTTGGACATAGACCAAAAGGTTTGCTACGGCATAGAGTTGCAACTGGCTCGTGGAATTGAAGAAATCACTGAAGGCGAATAAAGCGATAAAAATCATGAAGAGGTTGGCGATGATCTTCGGTAAACGTATCCAACCTAAAATGTCAGTGAATATGACAGATGTTAGAGCTGCCATTAGCATCATTAACGGAAGTTCGGGTGCTCGTTCCCCAATGCCCAGCAGAATCGATCCGATGACAGCTACCGAGGCAGTACAGATTTGTAGATAACGTTCAACTTTCATCTATTGACTGGCCTCCTCTGTTGCGAGGCTCATCTCGGTTTCGACATGCAGCAGCCCCGGCTGTTTCAAGGAGTCTCCTTGTCCGTCATTTTGCTGGGGTAGTTGTTCAGCGGGCGTTGTATGGGTGGTATCAAACGGTTGAAAAAAACGGTCAACTTCCAGATGATTTTGACAATCAATCCATAGTGCATCTTGTAGTGACCAATCTTGTTGAGTCAGGTTGGTTGCTGAATTATTGATTTGATCGAGTTGAGTGATTGCCTGTTGTTTACTACGCGTACTTACGATCACAACGGTCATTCCTTGCTGTCCTTCGTGACTCAACCACTGGAAACTATCTCGGAGTGCTTCACCATTGCCCGGATTGACAACGGCCAAGCTTTCCAAAACTGCACGAGTTACATTCTGCGAAGGCGTAGCTGAAAAATGGCTCGCGGTTGTCCCAGCGATCGTTAAACTGAAATAGCTGCCATTGCGTGAGCATAAGTCGTTGACGATTGTTGCCACCATACTGACAGCAATTTCGATTACCACGGCGTGCTGGTTTTGCTGATTCAAATCGGCGTTTTGCATTTCAGCTGTGAGTTCGGATAGATCGAGAACAATACCAACAGCACGATCACGTTGTTGTTCGTATTGACGGACCATCAGCTCCCCTAATCGAGCCGTTGTTCGCCAGTGAATCCAGCGAGTGCTATCGCCGCTGCGCCATTGACGCATAGCATAATAATCGCCCTCGCTGCGACCTTGGCGACTAAAACTTCCACTGAGTCCGTGATGGTCTGATTCAATCACACGCCGCCACTGTGGTGTTAGTCTCCCGAGTTGTGGGCAAACGATAATGGATTCGCGTTCGCGTACTGTTCTCCGAGCGCGTATGAGGCCAAACGGAAATCGCGATTCAATATACAACGGCCCCATTTCATAGATTCCTCGTTGAGCGATGTCCCAAGTGAAGGGGATTTTGGCTACCGAGCTACTAAATACGAATGGTACGGCCAGTTGAATTTCGGAGGCATCTGCTGTGGAGTCTTGATTGACTTTTCGAATTCGGTCGTGTACTTGTATAAACCAAACGCCCCAACGGCGATGATGGTTTTCTAAAAGAATTTCCATCCGTGTTTCAACGCCGGCCATCGTGGGATTGTTGAATTTTCGGCGAAAGGAGAGATTTTCGAGTGATGAAATCGTCAATCGCCAATGCAGCAGCAGTGGCCCGAACAGCATGCCAGACAATATGACCAGCATATTGACTTCCCGCATGATGGCTCCACCGACGATAAACAAAACAACGAACAGATAATACCATCCTTGTGTTGTAATCAATATGCGTGGTTTAACTTGCATTAGGCTGGAACAGGAATGGTGCTGACAATATCTGAAATAATACCTTCCACCATCTCACGTTGAGTGCCTTGCATGAACCCTTTGGCCATGACTCGGTGAGCAAGCGCGGACACGGCAAGTTGTTTGACATCATCGGGTATGACATATTCGCGTTTTTCAAGCATCGCTAGCGATTGACTGGCTCGATACAAACTAATCGCGCCGCGTGAACTAACTCCCACATGCAAGGCGTCGTTATTACGAGTTGCATTAACAATGGCTAATATGTAGTCGGTCAAAGTATCATCGACTCGGATTTGACGCGCTTGTTTTTGTAGTTGTAATACATCGTCCGATGTCAATACGGATTGCAGGTGCTCAACCGGTTCACCTTCGCGATGAGATGTTAGCAACTCTCGTTCAAAGCCTTCATCGGGATAACCCATTGAAATCCGTAAAAGGAAACGATCGAGTTGGCTCTCCGGCAGGCTGTAAGTGCCTTCGAATTCGAAGGGGTTTTGTGTTGCGATGACCATGAAAGGTGTTGGTAATGGGTATGTTTTTCCGTCGACGGAAACTTGGCGGTCTCCCATGGCTTCGAGCAGTGCGCTTTGAGTTCTTGGTGGAGCACGATTTATTTCATCCGCAAGGACGAGATTTGAGAACACGGGACCTTTTTGGAAGAGAAACTCGGACGTGTTGGAATTAAAAACGGTGCTGCCAACAATATCACTAGGCAGTAGGTCGGGTGTGAATTGCAGCCTGCAAAAATCACCAGAGATGCTGCGAGCAATTGCGCGACCGACAAGTGTTTTGCCGACGCCAGGCACGTCTTCCAGTAACACATGCTCGCCTGTTAACAGCGCCACAATACAATGGCGAACAACATCTCGTTTGCCAAGGACAACTTGGCACATGTTCTCTTCGAGCTTATCTAACAATCCGGTGAAGTCAGTGGTGTCGGTGACATCGTTGGTGGTAGCCATAGGGGTCTTTACGGAAAAATCTAATACGACAAGAAGGAAGATGTCCTCTTATCGTATTAGATTTTTCCGTAAATGGAACCACGAAATAGCGCGAAATAGCACGAATGGATCCGCGGTGGCGTAGATATTCTTGACTGTTAATCGACGTAGCGACGGAGAATGACGGCCTTGTCGACATTATGATTTTCACCAGGCTCAAAGGCGACGGGGATACTGCGGTCGATCATATAGAACGCCCGATGTCGTTTTATTTGTCCTCGGTCGATACCAACTTCCGCTCCGAATTGGAAACCATCGGGCCGAGCGGGAGTGGGGTTGGTGATACGCTCGACTTCAAAATAACCGACCGTAATCCACACTCCATAGACGTTTGACCGCCCGGTTACTAGATTACCCAAGCGTTGTAAACTCTGGTACTTAAACGACGGATTGCGATTCGCGTTACGGGACGGGTCGGTGTAATGAGAATTGAACAGTGGTTGTGAACCGTTTGGGTTCTTACGAAAAAGCGAGACATCCACATCTGAACGTTCTAGTCCGGGAAGGGGAACGATATCTCCGCTGCCGCTTGGTCGTATTGGATTCGCAAAGAATGTCGGGAAGGTGGCGTTAAACGGGGGGGTGGCGACATCAGGGGTATATCCACGGCGAGAGTTAATCCAATCAGAATATGGCGTTCCCGGATGTCCATTCATCAAGCCATTGTAGACAACTGGGTCAAAAATAGTGTTGATGTTAATCCTACCGGGATCTCGAAAGTTAGAAATGCGATTAAATGGTGGATGCATTTCATTGGTACCAAAGCCGTTTCCTTGAAAGACATGTGGATTCAAGAAGGTTTGCGCTCCCGCATAATGCGATGGGACCTCTGTATAGTCAAACAATCGGTGGAAGTTTGTTTGGTCATTACCCGACTCAAAGAAATTTAGCAAATGGTGGTATTGCCCATCCTGAGGGTCTCCGTTGGGAATTGCGTCGAAAGGGTTGATTGCCGAATTGAAATGTGCATAGTCATGCAGCAACCGCGAGGAACGGCTTCTGGGAACCATCATTAATTCAAACTGGCTGACAAATGGGCGATTGTTCCACTGCAACCAAGGGAAAGGATGCCCAGTCGTATCATTAACTTCTCCATTGGGTAATGGAGCACCATAGGGGGTATTTAGGTATCCTAGAGTTGTTCGTAAGGGATAGTTGAAAACGTGCATCATCGCCGGATTCTGGTTATCAGCAACCACAGGATCACTATTAGGTTCATGTTGCCATAAAACACGTGATTGGACTACACCACCATCACCGCGTTGATGTGCGTTGAAACGACAAGGGATGGTGGTGTCAATTGTAGGTACAGCTCCATCATTTTCGACTCCATTGAAGGCTGTGACATTGATTGAATGTGAATCGATTGTTCGATAGGGGTTGGTGGTTGCATTGTGGGGTTGTAGCGGATTAGCCAAACGTTGTAGATGAACGACCGCATAGTCAAGAGTTGTTCCGTCAGTGATTACAGCCCTCCGTGGATTGCCACCCATATACGCAGCGTCATTCCAGTACCGCTCATCTAGTGGTTCATCGGCGATTGTCTCTAGTTGTGGTTCCTCGTCTTGCCACGCAGCCGGATCTGCTAAGACTACAGGGTATCCGCCTAGCGGTTCGGTAAGACTGAGTGAATGGGGTACACCGACCCCGCCTGCGATATGGGAATCAATGACGATTGCAATTGGTGGAGCATTAGCATCGGTACCAGCGTCCGCTGCGTCCCCAAACCCACCAAGGTTATTTAGCAGGCGAACTTGGTTCCCTTGAGTAGGATCAATATTTGGAGTGAGTGCAAAATGGCGAGTCTGATTATATTCAAGGGTTTCATTGCCACCGCGAGAGGTAGCGTCGGAGTGCCGTCCGATGAACGATCGTTTGGTATTATCGCCGAATATATCGTTCGGGATTACCAGATCGTCCTCATCCACATTATCGCCACTACTGCCAATCACGGCATAGCGTCCTGGAAGAAGTGGCGCTACGACATTATTTGAATAGTATTGCTCACGACCTTTACCGGCTCCGTTTATATTAAGAATTTCAGCGGGATCACGACTGAAATAAATCGCCCGTTCCACATGATCGGCGTCGGGTTGTTGATTCGGATCCCAGTGGTCAGGGTCTTCGTCTTGATCGTCGCCTCGCACAACAATCATCCGCCATACAGGTGATCTTATACCCGCCGGATTGGCATAAAAGGAGGTTTGATTAAGACGCACACCATTGGTGTTCCCATAAAATTCTGCGGGGTGCCAACTGCCTGTACCCACAACGCCAGCGGGATTGATTCCAGGACTGTGCCAAGGATTGTAGAGTTCAAAGAAAGCACCACTACGTGGCAGCAAGCGTTGGTCAAAGTCAGTTTCTCCGTTGTTACCAAATTTGGCGGCTTGCCCTCCACCATCTGGTTGCTCCGTATCGAGGTCTTCGGTACGTCGATCGTGGTAGACGAGTGATTCGGTAATTAGCAATTCCGGACGTTCGGTGCCCCAGACCAACGCTCGTTCGACATGAGCATCATCTGCGGTGCCAATAATCCCATCGACGTCCCAACCATTGAATGGATTGAGGTCAAATTCAAAGGGAGTCATGATGGAATCGGCATCACGGAAATCAACAGCATTGACCGCCCACTGAGCTAGATTGAATTCTTTTTCATCGCCGGAACCATCGCCACTGTAATCATCGTTGACACGAACTGCACCGCCGAAATCGATTTGGTCACGTTCGTTCATGAGCAACATTAGTACGTAAAGTTGACGCGCATAATGATGGCGGGCTAAGAATGCATTGGGATCGGCAACACTAGCAATCCCGTCATTGTCGTGGTCAAACCAGACTGCATTACCAAATACCGCGGGCCATAGTTGTTCACGAGACGCTGCTTCGATAAAGTTATCGACAACTCCATCACCGTTGTCATCAAATCCGTTACCAAAGGGACGATTAACATTCATTTTGAGGCCATCGAAAATGCTAATCGCAATTAAGGGGGAGCGGGTGTCATCCCCGTAGCCAGCGTCGAAAATGTCATCGGGAGTACCTGTAGCATCATCATCGTTGCCAGCGGTGCCCCAACGACCGTCAGGACCTTTGGTCCATGACATCAGATTGTTCAAGGCAATTTCTTGTAACTCCGGGAGTATAATAGCTCCCAGCATCGTTTGAACATCGGAATCTTGTAACATGCGGGCGCGTAGTAGTTGCGAGGCATGGCTACCGTCTACGTAGCTGGTCCGGCCAGAGCGGAGGCGATTGGGAATTTGAACAGCTGGCACAGGTGGATCAAAACTTGCGGATGTGACGCTGCGGCGGTTCGCAGCAGTGGCGATCGAATTACCATCAAAGGAGTTAGTGAGTTTGTAGATGCGTGAAGCGCCATTACCGCTGATAGCCCCACTGTTATAGGTATAGGGGTTATCCGGATCGTGTGACCGCAATATTGCTTCAAGTTCATGGGCAGTGAAGAGTTGGTCTGAGGCTTGGGGGCTTACCATATTTAGCTCATAGGGATTATCTACGATGGTGTGTCGGAGACCTGCCACGTTTGGTGCTGTAGACAAGGGCCCAGTTGCTGGGGTTTGCGAAACTTCATAGACAACGTTCCCACTACGGTTAATACCATGAGCGAGTTCGCCATGGATGTCCGGCATGGACTGGAATGAGGTGTAACGGTGGATTGGGATTGAAAAGTTGGGGGGATGATGACCGGGATTATGACCAAAGATAAAATAAGAAAAGTAGTCAATCCCAGTGCCACCGGGAGATTGTTCCCATTTATAACGTCCGGGAGTTTCACCGGTTACGCCCATTAATAACTGGTAATATTCGGTTTGTGGAAATAACGAACCAAGGTTAATTTCGGCTGGGCCAAAACCAGACCCTCGAGGAAACCCCGCTGAAGTTGTGCCGCCGGCGAGTGGAACGGGGGCATTGGTCGCATTAGCTAGGTAATGCATCTGATTACCATGGGCGTTTAGGTTGAGGCGCCCATCCATGTCAGTACACAAAATGGCAAACAATGGTTTGTATTGCCGTCCGCTGGAATCAGTTTGAATGGGGAAGCCCATATCAACCCAGACGCTGTCAGGGTGGCCATCACCGTCGTTATCGATGTCCCAAGGGCCGTATAATAATGCATTTTGATTATTTTGATTTAAAACATCTTGACCGCCATTGGCTAAACTCCAGTGTGGGTTACTGCCAGTGAAATTTGGATGATGCCCGGGCCATGGCATCGGCCGCATAAGTACTTTATCACGGTTGGCCATCCATTCAGCTCCGCCGTTTTTTTGCCGCCAATAATGGATCAGTGCTGGACGGTGAAAAGATGGGATTACGAAATCTAGTCCGCGATTTGCTGGATTGGGATTACTTAACAGTGCCGCCATTGCCATGTTTTGGTAGTCAGGTACGTCGTATCCTTCATTGGCACCACCGCGACGAAAGTTGTCAAATTGTTGAGTTGTATCAGTAGATCGGTTGGGTAGTAAGGCCGCGGTGGAAAGTTGACCATATCGCGGCACGCCTGCGTTGGAAACGAGTCCAAATCCTGTTCCACTGAAGTCTCGACCATTGATAAGTAGTTTTTTGTTAACGAAATGTGCAGGGGCGATCGTATTAGAGATAGATTTAGGGAAAAGTATTCGTAGCTTGTAGTTCGCATTCGCGGTATTCGGCAGTGGAGATGATTTCAGGATGCGTCCACTGATGTTTTTGGCGACGCTGTCGAGGAACGTTATGACTCTTCCGTTTAAAGCGCCGAGACTTCGCAATGCCGGCGGCAAATTTTGCACGTTGACTTGCATTTCCAATATTTGATTACTGGCGTAATAATTGGGGGGTGCGAGTATTGTCGCTTCTTTGGAAAAGTGCCCATATTTGTCTTGCAGCAGACTGTGCCCTCGAACTGCAGATCCTGAAAAATCGGTGTCTCGCAGTAGCTGATACATAGCGCTGTCGAGATGTTTTTGCGGCGGAACGCCCAGTTGTCGTGCTTGGGAATTGGTAATCGCGGCGCGTTTAAAGTGGCCTGAGACGACTACATACGTGACTCCAATGAGCATGAACATTGTGAGGAGGCTGATGATCGCCAGCAGGATGACTCCACGCTGCTGGCGTCGCCTAATACTTCTGGTGTTAATCCTCGTCATAATATTTCCTCAATATGTGCCGTGCGGCGTGTGTTGTTTTGCTGCTGCGGCACCGATTTCGCGCCCCTGCGAAAATGGTCACTGTTGATAAGTTAATAAAGCGAAGTTGATTCCATACGTATTGTTTTTTCAAACACTCCGATCACTCCCGGAATGAATGTGACGTGAGTTGTGTACGTGCCATTATGCCACTCCGGTCGACTCCAATCTGGTCCTTGTAAAGTCGCATGTCGGTAATATTCCCCGGCGGCATTAATCTGGTTTATCGGTGTTTCATCTTCGATATAGGAGATGCGATACCAGCGAAAACAGTAACGAATATTTGAGTCTGCCGATAGCATGACCCAATCCCCATGTTTCAGTTCAAGTTGCGTAGGGTCTGAGAGGCCAGTGGTCGGGTCTAGGGGCGCTGACAATTGAATTTCGCCGCCGCCAAATCCTCGGTTGAGGAACGTGATGTTTAACGGGCGTTCTTTTTCTGGGTCTGCATTGGCATCGGTATAGTTAATAAATCGATTGTTAAAGATAACGATGGAGAGTAGATATTGGTCGGTAGGTTCGAGCGTATTGTTATTTTGCGGATCTTCTCTGTTACGGTTGGGAGTCAAAGTAGCCATCCAACTGGTTTCTGCTGCATTGAGACGTTTAGCCTTATTTTCAATCCACATTTGTTGTGGCAATTCCGTTGCACTCGGAGGTTTACTGATAGAAAGATCGTCTTTCGCAATAAATATTTCACGGCTTTGAAACAGCGACAGGGGTAGATTTTGTGTGGGAAAGGCGGGATTTGGATTTTTCAACGTCACTCGTCGCATTTGCACGAGATTGGCTGCGGGGGGCCTTCCAGGGAATAAATTGAACTCATGAGTATTCGGATTTCCATCTACGACCTGTTGAGCTATGAAAAACGGATCAATGCAAAATGACGGACTTGGTTCGTTACCTGGACCATATAAATTACTTGACAATACGGATGTAAAGGTAGTAGAACTCGTAGGCCACAGCAGGTTGTCGGGACGTCGCATTTTACGAGTATCGAATTCTGCGATAGCATTAAGCCCCGCATTACTCATGGCATCGGCTTCCAGTCCCTGAGTCATTTGTACTCCGGCTATCATTATCAGGCCGGCAACGCCCAGTAATCCGGTGACAATGATTCCCACGGAAAAAAGCACTTCGATGATGGTGACACCAGCTAAATGTTGTTTACGGTAGTTCATGATTAGTTACCTTCACTTCCCGTACCACTGCGAACGAGTAGTCGAGCCGCTGCGATATTTTCGGGATCACTATAAGATGAACCAGCGATGCTATCTACGTTTTCACTGACGATAGACCCAGTGCGGTGGTCGATGGACACCCAACGGTTATTCATATCCTCGACATTCCCTTTTTCTGTTTCGTCGTCGAGAATGATGTTAGTGGGAGAAACTTGATTTTGACGTCCCACCAGTAAGTGTATCCATCCCATCGGCTGAGATTGTATGCCCTTATTCCAAATGGTAGCGACGCCACCGCTGGGATTGAACATGAGAATGACTGGGCGTCTGTTTGGTGGATCTGTTGTTGTTAGAAATTCGTTTTGCCCGGCCATCGTGCCCGACACACTTAAGTCGATGACCGCACCGGCTGGCAAATTAAGTGGTGGCAAAAATGATTTTTTAGGAAGCCGGTGAATTTGGTATGGCACACCAGATGAATTGCTCAAGTTCGCGAAATTCAGCCGACCATGTCGCTGGTTATTTCTTAATTGGTAGTTATTTCCATTTCGCACAGCATCGTAATAGGGGCCGCGATAATTAAATTGGATTTTAAAACTATCACCGTCTTTTATTAAGTGATTGTTTGGATGATGTAAAATAGGGTCTGCTTCATATTCCCGCATCCCGCTCGGATCATATATTGGCGTACCGTCCGGATTGTTTCTCGGAGTGGGCAAATAAAAATTTAAAACGCCTGTGCTGCTAATTCTGACAAATGAGTTGCGCAAATTACCGGAATAGGGCAATGGAACTTCTGCCAAGTATACTGAAACAGAATGATTTGCACTGACGATTGGATCACCATCATTAACTCGCTCGATCCAGACACCAACGGGGCGTCCCAGTTGTTGAGCACGTGCTTGGGCACTGCCAATAAAGGCATTAAGTTGTCGCTCTGCTTCACGTAATGCTCGATTGCGATTTTGATATCGAATGGTGGGAATCATGACGCCCGTAAGAAGCATGATGATTGTGATGACCACGAGTAATTCGATCATGGTCATGGCACGAGTCGATTGCTGACGCAATTGGCGGTTGATTTGGTATTTTTGTAAGTGCAGCAGCATTATGGGTTCACCTCTATTTGATGATTAGAGATGTTGTCTAGAATGGTGTCGTCGATCGGTGTTCCGTGAGTAGAAGAAAAAGGATCATTGTATTGTGTGACATTCGTGTAATCCGTGCCAAAATTCAGCCCAAATTCACCATTACGGCCAGCTGACATGATTAGGGGGAAGAGGTTAAACGGATCATTTGCAGGGTCGTCATCCAATAATCTGGAATCAGCAGCACCCATGTCGGTTGCATCAGGAGAATCAACAGAATTAATGTCCTGAATATCGGAATATCGTGATTGATGGCGAGGATTGTGGATTCCTAGTCGATACGAAAAACCAGGGGCCCAGCGTAAAAAACCGATGGGCTGGCCAAAACCGTCCAATATTTCAGGCATTCCATCGTTATCGGTGTCGCCAATTTCGCTAGGAAAAAAGAAATCTAAAGCACTGGAATCACGATCTTGCATTAACGAAAGGATTAAATACAGACATTCGGCTCCTTGGTGAAACTTGCGCGCTTCAACAAGGTCGACTTGGTTAAGTCTATTGTTGAAAGTATTAGTGGTAGGAGGTCGTCTAGAAAAAACAGTTGGTGCTGTCCGGAAATCGTCAAATCGTTCCGGCATCTCCAAGCGTAGTAATTCGCGACGTGCTAGTAGGATTTGCTGTGGGATGGGTATAGAACTTGCCGGGGATAACTGAATGGGCAATGGCTTATGCAGCAGTTCATCCCAGCGACGAGTGATTAGCTGATCAATTTTTTTGATTTGTTGTTGGCAGCGCCCTTTTTTGGACGAGGCTTGGAGTTCGGTGAGCGCGATGAGCAAAGCAGCGGATAGCAGCGAAATGATCGCCATCACGACCAACAACTCGATGAGTGTAAACCCAACAACCTGGCGCAGCACGCTGGTTCTTGGCGGTTGATCTTGATTGGAATTAGGTGAATAGTTTGGCATGAACTTCTTGACGTCTTATTAGCTAGTCTCCAATGCCCCTGGAACTTGTATCGTAGTCGGTAAAGGTTGAGCGATTAAGGAATATCATCCTCTAGCGTTCCCCGGCTGAAGCTGGTTATGTTGGAGTTGTCTCCGTCTGTGTAATTACCGCCACTAGGGTAATGCTTGTATTGCGGGTTCTTGCCAAAGTCATTATCAAGTCCAGCGGCGATGATTTGAAATGTTGTGGGATTGACCCATTTGTAGGCATAGCTATCAGCGGGAGTTGGTTGTCTGGGTTCATCGCTGCGGTAGGGTCGAGCTGTTCCTGTAATATTGGGTGGCCCATCTCGATGCAAAGGTGGATATTGAGCAGGGTCTACCAGTGTGTTGTTGTAGGAATAAATAGTCCGCGACATATACGTTCGTGAGTCCAAATAGACAAATGGCACGTCCGCTCCCTTGGGTTTGTAGACCGCGAATATGTCGTTTACTCCGTGGCCGGTGTTATAGGTCTCATCATCATCTGATGCCAATGCGGTGACGGTTCTACCGGAGTCTAGGTTTATTGTGACATAAGACGTGGTTGTGAGGCGGGCTGGATCAAAATCAAAGATCCCCGGATTCCGGTTGCCGGTCAGAGGTCCCCCTGTACCGGTGAAAGGGTACCGCGGGTCATCACTGAATCCACCAAGGAAAAAGACCAGTGCTTCAGGCGCTTCAAGTATTGTAGTACTTGGCTCGTCACTGTCTGTTACCAATATCATGAAGTCGTCGAATTCCTCCTTTGCAATACGGGGAAATGCGATTCGAATATGTCTCTTTAAAACAACGGAATTAGAGCCATCGGGTGGGTAATCTCCAAACTTTTGTTTGTATTGCTCAATTGCCGCATTTAGATTTTGAATTTCCAGAACGGTAGCGGTGACTTGGCCTCGACGCCGCACGGCACCAATCACGGGAAGCAATAGTCCGGCAAGTAGAGCAATGATGGAAATAACGACTAGGATTTCTACGAGCGTCATTCCTAAACGGTTACGAATACGAGGGAGAGCGGGGTTTAGATTGTTTATATTCATAAAATAAGGCTTTCCGTTAAGCGAGTGTTTCCATGCGTTTTACGACACTGGAAGACTGCTTCAATTATTAACTTACGTATGTTGTATTTCTTCGGTTTATTAGTGTTTGCCCCATAATCAGCTTAAACCAAGCAATGTATTGATTGTTTTTGTTGTTTAGGAACCGGACAGTTTTTCCATCAGGTGGACAATTTTTCCATCAAGGAAATTAGCGGAATAAACAACGAAATGACGATAAACCCAACAGCGCCACCGAGGAACAAGATCATCATTGGTTCAATGAGAGCCATAAGTCCATCGGTCGTCGTGCGAACTTCTTCGTCGTATTGGTCAGCAACTTTGAAAAGCATAGTATCGAGTTCACCTGTTTCTTCACCAACGTCGACCATGTTGACGACAAGCGAGTCAACAAAGCGGCGTTTCATTTTAAGCAAATAAACTAGTGCTCCCAAAACACACCCAATTGCTGAAAACATCATCCCGAGTGTTGGCATGTCGTCACCAGGAATAATCATGATAATTAATCCTGTAAGTGCACCAAAAAACAGCCAGAAAAAGAGCGCCATCGGATGAAAGGTTGCACAGGCATTTGCACCGAGTGGTACTGCCAGCGGTTCACCTTCACGAATCCCAGAAGCGACTCTTGCGTAGAGTTGTTCAAACATACCGTTGCCTGCCGTGTCACGACAGATCGTTAGTGCTTCCAGAATCGGTACACCTGATGCAATGAGTGTTGCCAGTGTCCGAGTGGTACGAGCCATACAGTTTTTTTCGACAAGTGCTCCAATAACGGGAATCTGTAACATGAACAAGTCCCAACCGGTTCGTCCGTACGTAAATTGGCGCAGCAAGACAATGAAAATCACGAGACCTATCGGAATTAAGAAAAACAGAAACCAGAGTTTAAAAACGGCATGTGAGATAGCGATCAGCAATTTAGTTGCTGCCGGTAGTGGCAAATCGAAATCGGCAAACATGGTTTCAAATGTCGGTACAATTGCAATCATTATGAATGCCAAAATACCGATGGCCACAACGATCACGATGACCGGATAGATCATAGCACCGATGACTTTGCGGCGGAGCGACATAGCGCGTTCTTTAAATTCGGCTAACCGCTGCAAGATGATTTCCAGAGCACCACCAGCCTCGCCGGCTTTGATCATATTAATATACAGCCGATCGAACATGCGTGGACATTTAGCCATCGCTTCGGAGAGAGTATCTCCGGCTTCGATGGACTCGCAGGTATCGATAATGGCGTTTTTGAGCTTTCCACCTTTTTGTTGTTCTTCGAGAATTTGTAAACTGCGAAGAATTGGTAGTCCAGCGTCTTGTAGAATGGACAATTGGCGCGTGAAGGTGGTGAGATGTTTCATCCCGCCGCCGCCCATGGCGAATGTTTTTTTGCGTTTTTGTGTACTAGTTAAAGTGTCAGCGGCCGCACGTTTTACCGCGAGTTTGGTAACAAAGTAGCCCATTTGCCGAATTGTTGTATGCGCATCGTCTTCTGTAGGCGCATCGACAACGTCTTTAATGACCTGGCCGGTAGGATCGAGTGCTTCAAATTGATACGTTGGCATATTGTTACTCTTGTTAATTTAAAATGTACTTCAACGGGTATTTTATGGCTCGAAAATCGAGTTGAAGTCACTTTTTATATTTTATGCATTAAGGTGTGGCTAGGGACAGTAAAAAAGAACAGTGGTGTGTTGGTTTATGCGTCGACAATCGTTTCTCGGACTATTTCTTCGGCAGTGGTAATGCCTTCCCACATCGTATTCATTCCTGCTTCGCGGAGTGTGACCATACCAAATTCTTCAGCGCGTGTTCGGAGTTCATCGGTTGAGGCTTCGGACATAATCATTTCGCGTAATTCGTCATTCATGATCATCAGTTCGAACAAACCAACTCGGCCACGATACCCGGTGTTATTACAATGATCACAGCCGCTGCCACGATAGAATTTTCGTTCGCCGAGGTCTTTGCCGGTAAGGTTTAGTTGAGTGATCATTTCTTCGGAGTACTCGACTTCTTCACGGCAGTGGTTACAAATCCTCCGCACGAGCCGTTGGGCTAGAATCGCTTCGACGGTTGCCGTAATCATAAACGTAGGAATGCCCATGTCTTTCATGCGAGTGATCGTACCGGGGGCATCATTTGTATGCAACGTGCTAAAGACTAGGTGACCGGTGAGCGACGCCTGAACGGCGATTTCACCGGTTTCAAGGTCTCGGATTTCACCGACGAGAATTTTGTCAGGATCTTGTCGCAATATGGCCCGCAAACACGAGGCAAACGTCACGCCGACATCGGTGTTAATGGGCACTTGAATAATACCGTCAATGTCATATTCAACGGGGTCTTCGGTCGTAATAATTTTGTCTTCGATTACGTTGAGTTCGGATAAAGCAGAATAGAGTGTCGTTGTTTTACCGGATCCAGTTGGTCCGGTAACCAGTATGATCCCATTAGGCTTTTCGATGACTTTTCTAAAGCCAGCCATCATTTCGTCATCCATACCAACATTTTCGAGTTCTAGCGAAACTACACTGCGGTCTAATATTCGTAAAACAACTGATTCGCCAAACATCGTTGGCAGAACACTAACGCGAAGGTCGACTGGGTGACCACCGACAACCAGTTCGATGCGTCCATCTTGAGGTAATCGCCGTTCAGCGATGTCCAGATTAGCCATTACCTTGATACGAGTGGTGATCGCGAATGCCAAGTGACGCGGTGGTGGTACCATTTCGTACAATACACCGTCTGCTTTAATTCGAATGCGGAATTCATCTTCAAACGGTTCGAAGTGAACATCGGATGCGTGATCTTTAATAGCCAGCAGCAGGACCATGTTGAGTAATTTTCGCACAGGGACACTATCCGCCAAAGCTTCAGCGCCGGTTAGGTCAATTGGCCCTGTCGCTAGTGCTTCGATTTGCTGTTTCAGTTCATTATCATCTTCTAGATCAGCAACAATTCTCTCGATAGTCTCTCGTTTTGAGTCATAGAACTCTTCGAGCATATTATCGATTTCGAGTTCGGTACAAACGACTAATTGAACATCTCGACCCAGAAACGTCCGTAATTCGTCGGCGACCGTAATATTCTCGGGGTGCGAAACGGCAACTGTTAGTAGATTTCCATTGAGTTGTACGGGTACAGCGCGATACATTTGCGCCATGGTTTCACTGATTTCATCCAATACTTCTTCAGCGATCGAGATATCACCAAGGTCAATGATCTGTAAATCAAATTGTTCAGCCAAAGCTTGAACAAGTTGGGTGTCAATCACTAACCCCATATCTTCAGCGACCTTACCGATTTGAACATTAGGTTGTTGTGCTTGTTCTTCGACAAGCATTTCCAATTGGCCGTCATCAATAAAGCCTAAGTCGACAAGGATTTGTCCAAGTTGTCGTGCCATCGTGTTATCGTTTTCTGTTAGTGATTAGTTGTTTTGCTTTAGAGTGTTGAGTTAGTTCTGTTGTACGTGACCGCTGCTATTGCACGCCTTGGGTTGTTTCACTCTGTGTGTGTTGCGCTGCGACGATGCGTTTTGCGAGTTCATCGGGTCGGTGTGCTTTTTGCAGTAAGTCATTGACTTTGACTGTTTGGCTTTGCCAAAGCTCAAATAGAGCGTCATCCATTAATTGCATCCCGTATTTTGCTCCCGTTTGAATGGCAGAGTTGATCCGGAACGTTTTATTTTCTCGTATCAAGTTGGCGATGGCGGGGGTTACGAGCAAAGTTTCATAAGCGGCGATTCGACCGCCACTTATTTTCGGCAGTAGTGTTTGCGCGAGCACGCCGATGATGGATGTTGATAATTGTGTACGAATTTGATCTTGCAGGTTACCTGGAAAAGCATCAATGATTCGGTTGATAGTACCTTGAGCACTATTTGTATGCAGTGTCCCGAAGACGATGTGGCCCGTTTCGGCGGCAGTAATCGCTGCTTCAATAGTTTCTAGGTCACGCATTTCACCGACGAGAATGACATCGGGGTCTTGCCGTAAGGCACGACGAATGGCATCAGAAAACGAAGGAGTGTCGACTCCGATTTCGCGCTGATTGATAGTTGACTTAATATGTTCGTGATAGAATTCGATCGGGTCTTCAATAGTGATAATGTGATGGTCAACGGTCTCATTGAGATAGTTGATCAAACTTGCGAGGGTTGTACTTTTACCTGACCCCGTTGGCCCAGTTACTAAAAAAAGGCCACGCGGGCGGTTTACACATTGAATAATCTCATCACTGAGCCCGAGTTGCTCAGGCGTCAATTTGTCATTAGGTATTTGCCGGAGGACCATCGCAATATTACCGCGTTGTTTGAATACGGAAACACGAAATCGTGCGGCGTCGCCAAAAGCAAAGCCGAAGTCGGCAGAGCCCTGTTCTTGCAGCTCTCGCTGACAGCGGTCTGGTGTAATACTCTTCATCAACGACACCGTATCATCGGAATCGAGAACCTTGGTCTCGAGCTTGCGCATCCGGCCGTGTAATCGGAACACAGGTGGTTGCCCAACGGTAATGTGAATATCACTCGCCCCTTGTTTTACGCAGGCACTTAACAATTTGTCGATGAGGACGGTTGCCATGATCGGTTTTCTTTATAGATGAGTGGTTTGGAATAATGGAAGAAAAGTGGTTTGCCCAAAATATGGAGTGTTGTTTATTCGTCTTGTTCGGTACGTTTGGTGACTCGGTAAACTTCTTCTAGTGTTGTGATCCCATCGAGAACTTTCAGTAGTCCATCTTGATATAGTGTTGTCATACCTTGTTCAATCGCGAGATTACGAATTTTTGAGGTCGAAGCGTTTTGGAAGATGAGTTCACGGATAGATGGGGTTAATCGCATGATTTCATATACGGCGATACGGCCACGATAACCACTGCGATTACAGTGGTTGCACCCTTCGCCTTTCATGAGCTTTGCGCCTTCAAGCATTTCGGCGGTGATGCCAGCTTGATTTAAGACCTCGGGTGGGTATTCAAGGGGTTTATTGCAACGGTCGCATATGACGCGGACTAACCGCTGAGCCAAAACAGCGATCACACTTGAGGCAACGAGGTAGCCTGGAACGCCAATATCGGTTAGACGACTAATGGCACTCGGTGCGTCGTTTGTGTGTAGTGTGCTGAATACCAAGTGACCGGTAAGGGAAGCTTGGATACCCATCGAGGCGGTTTCATGGTCGCGCATTTCACCCACGAGGATAATATTTGGAGCTTGCCGTAACATGGATTTAATGATGCGGGCAAAGTCTAAGCCGATATCGTGTCGCACTTCGGTTTGGTTAATGCCCGGTAAGTAATATTCAACGGGCTCTTCGGCCGTGATGATTTTACGGTCGGGGCGGTTCATTGCATTGAGTGCAGCATACAGAGTTGTTGTTTTTCCCGAACCCGTTGGCCCTGTTACTAGAACAATTCCATTAGGACGTTTGATCAGTTCGGTAAATGTACGAAAGTCTTTTTCACCGAGTCCTAATTGTCGTACGCCGATCTTAATGTTATCGGGGTCGAGTAACCGCATGACGACACTTTGGCCATGATTCGTAGGTAAGACGCTCACTCGAAGATCTAACGTTTTACCTCCGGCCGTGATTTTAATACGCCCATCTTGAGGTCGACGGCGCTCCGCAATGTCCATTTTCCCGAGAATTTTAATACGTGAGAGAATTGCTCCTAGCAGCCGGCGTGGTGGACTATCTCGCTCGATCAACCGTCCATCAATTCGGTAGCGGATGCGGATGCGATCTTCAAAGGGTTCAATGTGAATGTCCGATGCACGGAGTTGCACGGCTTCGGAAATCATGAGGTGCACTAATCGTACAATCGGGCCGGTACTATCGTCATCATCTCCTTCGACATCTGAACTGTCTTCTGTTTCAGTAAAGTCGATGGCGGTGTCGGTAAACTCTTGCAACATTGAGTCAGCGGACTCACCATCGATTTGACCATAATAACGGTTGATGGCTTCGAGGATATTTTCACGGGGGGCGAGTGCTATTTGAATTTGGCGATTTAAAATAAAACGAAGTTTTTCGATGGTCTCAACATCGAGCGGATTTGCGAGCAATACTTTTAGGGCGTCGCCTTCAAGTGAAAGTGGTAACGTAGCATTTTCTCGCGCGATCGTTTCTGGTACCAGTTCGATGATATCTTCTGGGATCTTTACTTCGTCAAGATTGACAAAGTCCAAATTGTGGTATTCTGCCATCGCTCGGCAGACATCAGAGGACGTTGAATAGTTAAGTGATATTAGCGCGTCACCTAATGTTACGTCATTGCTCCGAGAATATTGATCTGCTTCGGTAACTTGGTCAGGACTGACTAGACTCCGCTGGAGCAGGATTTCTACAAATTCGCTTGTGTGTGATGCCATGTGTGATCCGAGGATTCCTAAAGTGCCTGCCGACCGCCTAAACGCTGTTGGCTGCAATGGGTAATCTAATCTGTTCTAGTGGTGTCTGGTTTCAACCAACTACTTCAACCGTAATAGATAGAAAGTAGCTGAAAGTTAATATCGTGTTTTATCAATACAGTTTAAAAGCAGACGCATTTTGTTTTTAATGTACTTAGTGCAATTATATAGAAATACATATCAAACTCCGTTCCCGTCCGAGTCTGATATTTAAATCGGCTTTTATCGTCCCGTATAGATAAGTAAAATGCGACGACTGTCACAATATATAATGATTTACGGTACCGTTGGTTGTCAATTGATTCCGCTGCGCTTTTTGCAGTCTTCCCTGTTACTTTACACGGTTTAAATAATGAAAAAACACTATTAAATCACCTTTCGATGTGACCGACCGTCATTTAAACAAGTATAGATAGGCCTCTATATAAAGGTATATTAGGTTAATGAGGCGTTTTATGGTCTGTTTATGGCTTGGCTATGGTCTGTTTATGTGATTTTGAATCGGTGATGTTTCAATCAGACGGACTCGTTTTCGCAGGCGTTTTGCTAAACGTCGTAACTCGCGGGCATCTTCCGTATTTTTCATTATTTCAAGCTGGTTGGACCGCTGATCCAGTAAAAGGCTGGTGTGACGCAATGCATGTACTAATGGGTCGGATCCCAAAAATATGGGTGACAGAGGTGTTTGGAAAGTAGCCGGCGTCACGTTTGGTAGGTTCTTTGGAGTATTGCCTGTTCTTGTGGCTTGGCGTGGACGGTTTGTTTCGAGTTGCTGTAGCGTCTGACGGAACTCTGCTTCAGATGTGCTATCCGCTTTATTTAGAAAAGAACCTTGTAGTTTAAGCCCCAATTGTTGGCGCAGCTTAATGATTTCTTCGATTTGGGCAGGTGTAAGAGGAGTTTCGGGTGGCTCGATGGCAGTGGCCACGCCACTAAGCAGAATGGTGACGAGCAGGCATAGATATCGCATGACAAATCTTTTGTTTCTGTAAGAACGCATTTTTGATTTGGAAGAATTATAGAACTTATTGATGTTTTGAGGCAAGCGGACCGCATCAAAACCGCGATCGATCGTATAACACCTGCCAACTTGGTTTACATATTTCAAGGTTTGAGCATTTTGCTAATTTTTCTGCCGGTAGTACTAAGTGGGTAGTTATCAAGTTCGGTGAGTGAGACCCATTGCAGAGTTGGATTGTTAGCGGTTTGATCACGTTTTAGTTTCGCGGAGTAGCAATTCAGTGTAATCCGATATTTAGTGACACCATGTTTGATACTCATCAACGGACTAAGGTCGTTGATTTGAACACATGCTAGGTCGTGTGTCTCCTCGGCAATTTGTTGTTGTTCCGATGGAGTTAACTCTTGACTACATTTGATGTCACATTCAAACCGCGGGAAATCCCAAAGTCCCGCCCAACGTTGGTCTGCTTGGCATTGACGCAATAAGACACGATGCCCGTCGCGATGTTGCACGACGACGGCAACCTCTTGAACCTGTTCTGATTTTGTTTTCTGTTTTGGTTTTGGTATTTTGTCAAATGCTTGGGATACAAATGTGGGACAGAGAGAACGTAATGGACATTCGTCACAAGCGGGAGATTTGGGTGTGCAAATCAGACTGCCAACTTCCATCAGAGCTTGATTGAAATCACCGAGATGCTTGTGCGGCAAAATCCAAGTAGCAAACTCCCAGAATAGTTTTTGTGTTTGTGTAGCCGTAACCTCGGTCGGCACATGCAGCAACCTCGCAAAGAGCCGAATTGTATTGGCTTCGACAATGGGGTGACGTAGTCCCAATGAAATTGAAAGAATGGCACCAGCAGTGTAACGGCCAATGCCTGGTAGCGCGAGTACTGCAGGGAACGTTGTCGGAAAAAAACCGCCATGGTTTGTCATGATGGTTTTTGCTGCTAGGTGCAACTGCCGAGCGCGACGGTAGTAACCGAGTCCTTCCCAATATCGCAGTACTTCTTGTTCCGTAGCCGCTGCTAATGTTTGCACATCAGGAAATCGTTTTAAGAATCGTTGATAGTATTCAACGACAGTAACCACTTGGGTTTGTTGTAGCATGATTTCGCTGACCCAAGTCTGATAGGGTGTCGGTGCATCACGCCAGGGAAGATCCCGAGCGTTGCGGCGAAACCAATTTAAGAGTTGGCGTCGTAGTTTTCGCCGCCAAGCTAGATCTGGGAATGTTGCAGATTCAGCATGTATAGTGCAATCGTTTTTTATTGCCATCCGGAGTTTATTTCTATATGCTTTTCGAGTTTGTTTTCAGCTTTGAGCATCTTTCGGCGGGTGTTAACCAGAAAACTGAAAAACGATTCCACAAGGGCTTCTCGTAACTGGGGCCTAGCTTGTTGCCACGTTCGTGTTCCCACTTTGATCGAATTACAGCGTAGGATGTGGATACCAAATTCACTTTCAAAAGGAATGCTGACTTCACCTACCTCCAACGAAAAAGCGATATTAGAGAAATGTAATGGCATGCTACCTCGATATTTAATCGACCCAACGAGACCTCCGGTCTTGCCGGTTGGACTGATGGAATATTTTTTGGCAGCAGCTGAGAAGGAGATCGCGTCGGAGCGGACGTCTCGGATAATCTGCCTCGCTTGGTCCAAGGTTGCTTTTTGTTTGACTGGATCGGTTGGGTGTGACGTTAGCAGGATCTGATAGATTTCGGATGTTGTGCCATCGAATTGAGATTTATGGGTCGTAAAGTACTTTTGTAAATTGGCATCTGATACGTATTTATTCAGATAGCGATTCCAAGAGATTTGCCAGTCGATACGATGGCTCAGTTCGGCGTGTGAAATGTCTTGCTCCCGTAGGTAGTCATCGAGAGATTGCTGTTTGAGTTTTAGGCGTTTCTCAAGGCGAATGATTGCTAGTTGAATGTCATCGTTGCTGGCCGCAATCTTGCTGTGGTGCAGGTACTCGAGTGCGAGGTGTCGATCGATGGTTTTAGCTAGCAAATCGTTACGGAGTTTTTGGTAGCGAGCAGACTGACGATCGAGATTGGGGATCAGTAATTCAATTTGTGTATCAATGGCTGATACATAAATTGGTTTTCCATTAACTGTAGCGGCGACTTTGCGTTCGGTGTCAGTTGCAGTGGGGGCAACAACTATTGCTCCTGCGGGTGTCTGCAGCAACACACAGACAATAAATCCCAGACAGGAAAATTGGCAATTATGCAACCGCATCCAATTATGGAAGTGGGATATCATGGATCTCAAAGCCTATTTGTTTGTGCAGTAACAATGCTGGAGTGTGATAATGAAATTTGATTTTTGAAAGAGGTTCCGTGCAATCAAACTGAAATAGGTAAGTCACCGATTGGGAAGTTTGCTGCAAGGTATTGCGGTTGGGTGTCCCGTGTACCCTCTGCCCATCGATAGACAAGTAGGCGGCGTTGTGATTTAACCATCCTCGGTGTGAGGCAAATGCATCACCAGCATCGGCGTAGGTTATCTTAACTTGGACGCCGATTCGTTCTTCCATAGTAACAGCTTGTTGTAAGTCGACGATAACACCAGCTCGTCGCTGTTGCCTAGACGCCTCTTGTGTGTTTGGATTTAACGAGAAACTGAATGGTTCGTGGCGGCCAGGTAGCACAGCAGTTAGCGTACCTTCGACCTTAGTTAACTTTGTTGCGTCTTGATGTGGAAGCTCTAGGGGGAGTTCGATTTTCACAGACGACGTGGTGCCTTCGACGTTCAAAGTTCGTTCACCGGAGAGGTGGCATTTGATTTTATTTTGTTGGTCATCGATCGCGGAAATCGATTTTCCGTCGATGGTCAAATGCAATGGTCGGATTCGTGGTTCCCAACTGATTTGAAAAGTCAATCTGGATTGTTGGGTAACAGTCAGTTTGGTTGCCGCTATTCGAAATATTTCGGCATATGCAACATGCTTACGATTCGTCGGTGTTGTGGAATCATTGGGTCCAATAAATATTTGGTTGCGATTCGGAGACTTGCTCGGATGGTCAACGAGATTTGTCTTATTGAGGACAATATCGAGAGCCTGAAGAAAAGGAGTTTCTTGAATGTCTAAGTTGACCTTAGTAGTTTGTGTATGTTGAAAGGTGACTTGGTTAGACGTCTGGCTTTCAAATTCACGTAAGATCTCAACGAGCGAATAAGATCCTTGCAATGTGACGTTGCTTGCGCGAGTGGTTGATTTTGCGATTTGCCCATATAGTGTTTGTCGAATGCGTCGCAGTCGTTTTTTGACTTCCGAGGACAGTTGTTCGTTTTGGTTTGGCAGTAAATCAAGAACTGCTGGACCTTTGTTTATCAAAGCCCGTTCAGCTGCTTGTCTCTGACTCAATTCCGGACTGTCTAAAACTTGCACTGCACGATTCACAAAGATTGCCAGTTCCTTGTCGGTATTGGCCGAACACGTAACCCATGTATTGCATGATAGTGTAGCTATCAGCAACAGTTGCCATGCGAGTTTGTGGTTAGGTGTGCAGACCATGGATGTATTATAGAATTACGCGATGGAAAAACAATCTGCAGGGGGCTTTGCTCAACAGCATTGTCTTTTATAGAAGTATGTTTATCGAATTTGAACAACGCTTAATCACGTTCAGTTCGCCCAGAGACGTAAATGTTATCGCCGAGTGTTTCAAATTGTGGGTTGATTAGTTTTAGCGCACTTGTCATTTGTTCGATACCATTGCCGCTAAGTGGTGCTGGTGCTGCAGTCCCACCGATTAAACTTGGTGCGATGAAAACATGAACTTCATCGATGAGTTGGTTATCAAAGAGGCTGCCGAGCAATTGACTGCCACCTTCAACCAAGAGATTTGTTACATTTCGTTGATGCAGTTCACTAAGTAGACCATCGATTATTCCTTGGTTGTCATTAAATGCGAGTACTTCAACACCATTGTCGACTAATTGTTGACAGTGATTAGAATCAGCATCTGGTCCGGCAGTCACGATTACAGGGATCTCATCAGCCGAGCAAACCAATCGGCTGTCGAGTTGCAACGCGGGAGTTTGTGCTAGGACAACACGGATTGCTTGTCGTTTTACGCTGGTCTCTATGGGGCGAGCGGTTAGTTGTGGATTGTCGCAACTCGCTGTTTTATTCCCGACGAGGATGGCATCCATACGTCCGCGCAGTTGATGTACCACTGCGCGAGATTCTTCGTTACTGATCCATTGGCTAGAGCCGCTTGTGGTTGCGATTTTACCATCTAGCGTCATTGCCCACTTTGCGATAATCCAAGGTCGTTTGTTTTGCGTAAAGTTGACATAGGGTGCGATTAAGGTGTTTGCTTGAGGTTCACAGATACCAAGCAGCACTTCGATACCAGCAGCCTTCAATAATTCAATTCCATTACCATTGACTAGTCCGCTCGGATCGGTTGTGGCGACAACAACACGTTTAATCCCGGCGTCAATAATCGCCGTGGTACAGGGAGGTGTTTTTCCATGGTGACAACAGGGCTCGAGTGTCACGTACATCGATGCTTGTGACAGATCAGCATCTGAGGCTACGTTAGCCAATGCGTTGACTTCGGCATGAGCTTGGCCAAAATATTCATGGTAGCCTTCTGCTATGAGTTGTTCCCCATTTGCGATTACACAACCGACCATGGGGTTTGGTTCAACGTTACCAAGACCTTGCTGTGCGATTTCGATCGCACGCTGCATCCAGTTTGCGTCGATTACGGATCTCGTCATTTGATTACTTTCCGTTGGCAGTCGATCAATCAGGGATCCACAGTCCGGGTTTATCGTCACCGGAAGCACTGGGTTTGTCTGCTGCTTGCGGTTCTTGGCTTCCGGGTGTCCACACTCCGCCGGCCTGTGGTGCCGAGGCCGAGGGGTCAATGATACCGGGCTGTGCGGGGGCAGCTGGTCCGCCGGCTGGTGAACCGTCAGGGTTGATGATGCCTAATTGCATCAATAATTGGTAGAAGTGTTCACGAATACCTGGCTCTTCGATATGATTTGCTTCAATCGTTTGCATCAAATCAGATGCTTTTTGCGTGTCACCACTCATGATGCGCAAAGGAATTTCACGCAACATCCAAATGGCTGGGGATTGGTTGGCATCGAGAGCAGCTTGCTTTGCCTTTTCAATCAGCTCGACGCGTTCTTCGGTTGTACTGCGAGTTTCTAGTAGTGATCCATAGACATCTGCTAGATTGAGATGCTGTGGCTTTTCATCGCGAGCGATAATTTCTTCTGCGATTGCGACAATAGCTTTGCGGAAAGTGATGACGAGACAGCGTTGATAGCAGTGCGCGAGTTGATCGGTAGACATTTTAGTAACGTCGTAACGTCCTAATTGTACGTCTGTGATTTGACTCAACTCAACATCGGTTGGGTCGATGGGTTTAAGTAGCCCTAAACCCAGTATTTCACGGACAAAGTTCAGGTCTGTTTGATAGTCGCGGCATTGTAAATTGGTTTCAATAATCAACAGCGTGGCTTGGACTTTAATACGATGGTTGAAATCTAAAGCGAGTTCTTCAGCGGTGCGCCCATCAAATGCTTGTAGTTGTAGCGTAGGGAAAATATTACGGAAACCGTCTTCTCGTTGTGTGAGTGATAGTTGTTGCATTAATTCCTGTGGTGTGTCTTCTGGGAAAACTGGATTCCATGAAAGTGCGTCCGCTAGCACAGGGACTTCTGTTATGTCACTGGTATCTTCAAGTTTTCCGAGTTCATCTTCACAGATGGTTTGTAATACGCTTGTAGCAGCGTCTTCACCGTTAAGATTTGCTAATACTAATTCAACACGGGCATCACGGTCGGTTTGTTTACCGAACAAATATAAGGTGGCCACAGCAATCGGGATTTGTTCCATAGTGACATCCACACCGGTTTCAAGTTGTGCTTTATCCGTGAGAACAAACAAACTCCGAGGGGGTGGGTTGTTCGGGTCATCGTTCCCAAACCCAGGGTCCGGTACCATACGTGCCTGACTACTGGCAACCAGTAATTCTTGGACCAAATCCAGATTATCGACCTTATAAGTTAACTTTTGAATTGCCTGCACATCTGGATTGCTTTGGTTGTTAAGCATTTGTGCATATGCTTCTGCTTCGATCGCCGCATCGCTACCGGCATCTATTGCGGCAGCGTAATCTCTCCAAGCTTGGATACCTTCTTCAAGTCCAAGGTAGGTATTTAGAATTGCAATGGAGTTCAGTAGGACTGTTTCACCTGGTGCGTCTTCAAGTAAATCTTCAACAATGTCGAGAGCCGCCATCCAAGCACCTCGTCTCGCTAACACTTGTGCGTTGTCGTATGCCTCGTTCCAGACAGCGTTCTCGGGAGCTGCTGGCATGGGCAGTCGTTGTTTTAGTAGCAGTGGGTAGTCGGGGTTCTGCATAAACTGCAGCATTTTCATCGTAGCTTGTTGGCTATTTCGAGCGATGGCTGCGACGAGTGTTAAATGGGAGAAGCCGGCAAAAGCGTTTCCTACGGAAAACAACTTATCGACTAATCCCTGAAGTGCCGGCACAACTAACTGCGGGATCATTTCATCCGTGGCGTATTCAAGGCTCTTTTGCGCATATTCCATAACCTTATGAGGTTCATCCTCACTCGTCAGTGCGCGGCCTGCCCAGGCTGTTGCATTTTCTGGAGCGACCTTCAAAAACTGATCAATGTTTTCTCGAGCAGCTTCAAATTGTCCGGTGGTAATAAATGCAATACCGCGCAATGCATAGAGGCACGGCAACGGTCCATGTTCCTCCAACAATTGTTCGATCGATTTAATCGCGGCGATGTATTGTTCGCCTTGCATTGCATTGGTCAGGTTCTCGATCTCTTTGCTGATATCTTTTCCACAGCAAAATTTGATTTTGTTTCCACTACCACAGGGGCAGTAATCGTAGGTGTCGGAGGCCATTTCTGTTTTTCCAGTTTTTGTTTCAGGAGAGCGTAATTTAGTTGATCAGTATACGGCGTACGTTAGCTGTATCTTGCTGTACGATATTTACATTGTTTACATGCTTTGTAGTGAGTGCTTATCCTAACACGGTTCACAAATGGTGGGAATAATCCCCTAATCGAGGCAACTGTCAAATATGGCGCAGTTTTTTGACGTTCTTTGGTGGTTTAGGTAAGCACGAGAAACGATGCTGCCATTGTCTGGCGGTAATATTGTACATTGCCATAGACGTATTTATATTCGACCGGTAATCTTCACTGTTCACCCCTTCAAAAAAGTGGTTAAAACGATCCATCAACGTCTCATTTGAAGGTGTGTTGGTGAGAATTGGGTACACCTAAAGACTTGCCGTACCCCCCACTACCTTGAAGATAGACACCCATTAAGTAAAACACGCACTTGACTGATTCTAAAAAACCATCGTTTCTTGCTCGCAAGACGCGCATTTTTGGCGCGAGTAATGCTCTTTTGATATTAATGGTAGCATGTTTTTTGTTGCCTTTTGCGTTACGTGGCGCCCGTAACGCGATGGACAACATGCAAAACGATGTGCAAAATTGGTTGCCGTCGGACTATCCGGAAACTGAGGATTTACATTGGTTTGGTAAACATTTCCTCGGCGAACAATTTGTTCTCGTAACATGGGATGGTTGTACCGAAGCGGACCCGAGTTTCCAGATGTTAATCGAGAAGCTCAAGAACGAGATTTTGTTTGCAAATACAGATGAATTGCCGCCAGTAGATGAGAAACTGTCTCCGCAAGAGCAAGTCGTTGTGCAGCGGGCCCGAGCATACCGAGCGGAATTGATCCGCGCGCGGGAATTAGCCGACGAACTGGGGCTATACCTGTTAGATGATTTCAATCAGAACTTTGCTGGGCTCAATGAACGTTGGCTCAAAGGCAATGACAACCTCAGCTACTACATTACCCCCGATGGTTCGTTGTATCAGAGTCTTGTCGGAGATGACCTCGTAGCCAAAACCAAGACCTTCTTTCGTCGTTCGGTTCTTAAGGATAATTCGGTTGCTGCGAAATTCATCGATCAATTTGGCGCCAGCTTTGTTGCTGCAGGTGAAAACAATGATTTTTATGATGATCCTCGCAAACTAACCACACGATATTTTACTTCGATACGTTCAGGTCCCGATATCATTGAGGAATTGGCTGGCAAGGATGGCATCCTCAAGCCCCGAGGCAAAAATCTGTCAGAGGCAGACCGTACTAAAGAGGCAGAATTAATTGCCTTTAGTCGACTCACCGGCACTTTGTTTGCCCCGGCTAATCCAGCTGGGTTCGTTTGGACCGAAAAGGCTCTAGAAGATTTCTTAGGTATGGAAATAATCTCGGAGTTTCCAGAGAACTGGGTTGTGAAACTTAGTGAGTTCCGCAGTAAGGTTATCGAAGAGCAATACGCTGGGGATGAATCGCTGTTGATTGCCGCGACACCTAGTGAACGAGCTACTTTGTGGTATCAGTGGTTTGCTGAGATTGATGTAACGCCACCCGCACGACAAACATGTATTATTGCGACCCTGAGTGATCTCGGCGAAGCCAATCTCAAACGCATTTTGGGACGAGGGATTCAAGGGCAACCGCGAGGGACACTGGTTGCCTTGGCTGCTGAATCTGATGTCATACCTCCTCCGCGGCCGTCGATGGCACCATGGGCACAAGAAGTCAAGCTGGAAGGCAAGGTCTTACGTTTAGGTGGACCGCCAGTTGATAACGCGGCCATTGACGAAGAAGGCCAAGTAACGCTGGGTCGTTTAGTTGGCATTTCGCTTTTGCTTGGTGTTGTATTGGCTTACCTGACATTCCGCAGCATGAAGGTTACCTTTATGGTTTTCTTTGTGGGTGGTTCGAGCGCCATCATGAGTATGGCTATTGTCGGTTACAGCGGCGGGATCGTAGATTCGATTCTGTTGTCGATGCCGACATTGGTCTATGTATTGGGGATTTCAGGCGCAGTTCATATTGTCAATTATTATCGCGATGCGGTGTATGAACACGGCGAAGAGGGTGCCAGTGAACGGGCGTTAAGGTATGGTTGGTGGCCATGTACGATTGCCTCATTAACGACCGCGTTGGGTTTATTTTCCCTGTATATTAGTAATTTAACGCCAATTAAGAACTTTGGTTTGTACTCAGGACTTGGCGTTTTAGCGACACTCGTCCTGTTGTTTACCTATTTGCCTTCTGCCTTGAAACTGTGGGTTCCAAAATTTAAGAAATCGAAAGATTCACCAGATACGCAAATCGCTAATCCGAACGATAGTTGGCTTACTCGCTTCTGGGTGGGAACTGGAAACTTGGTGATGGGCCACTACAAAGTGGTTCTCGGAATAGGTTTTCTGCTATTAAGTTATTCAATATGGGGTTTGACTCGAGTTGAAACATCGGTGCAACTACTCAAGTTGTTCGATGACGAAGCGAAGATTATTCGTGACTATCAGTGGCTTGAGGAAAATTTTGGCAAGCTGACACCGATGGAAATGGTGGTGCAAGTTAAACCAGCGGCGATTCTGCCATCACGCGAACAACGCCTGGCAATTCCACCAAAAAATATTGCTGAGCGTAATTTACAAAAGTATCAATTAACGATGCTTGAGCGTTTAGAGTTGGTGCAGCACATTCAAAAGGCTGTGGAGGAAGTTTTCGGAGACGCTGGGCAACAGGTTATTGGTCAAGGTATGTCGGCCACGACGTTTGCGCCGGAATTACCTCGTGCAAGTGCTAGGACCACGCGGTCTACTACCAATTCATTATTAGAACAAAATTTACAACGATTGCAGGATGAAGATTATCTGGCTTATGAAGCGTCGACCGGTGATGAGTTGTGGCGAATCAGTTTGCGACTTGGTGCGTTGAACGATGTTAATTACGGTGGGTTTATTGATAGCTTGAAAAAGGTTGTGGAGCCGATTGAGCAAGCCTATGCATTGCGGAATTATTTGCTACATGTATTCGAAACTGATCGCGGTGCTGGATCGGATGCATACAATCAAGAGAATGTATTTTTTGATCAGAATAAAGTACTAATATTAGGTGCGAATCCAACCAGTAGTATTATTCCAGAGGCGACTGGTGATGCAGACCAAAAAGTTGTAGCAGTGGATCATGTGACACTGTTCGCTCGAGTCATCAACGATTTGCTGCTAGTCAAAGGGTTGAATAACCATCCGCGACATCCGAATCAATTGTGGTGGCTAGATCCCAATGATGAGCGGACAGCAAAGTTGCTTACCGATATGTCGGACGAGGATCTACAGAAACGATTTGCGGGGTATGAGTATGTAATTTGTTTGCGTGACGATGTAGTATTTGACAAATTGAAGTACGCCAAGTTTTCCAAAAAGTTTATTGACCTAACGGGGTTTGAGCAAAAAGGTGTCGCTGCAGTGGTTGACGATGGACAGTCAGTTGCCCACGCGACCAGTAGTTTTGACATGGTCTACACCGGAGTCGTGCCGATTGTCTACAAAGCTCAAACTGAATTACTTAGCAGTTTGATTAACAGTATTGGCTTAGCGTTCGTGATGATTGCTGTTGTAATGATATTGTTGTTGCGAAATGGAAAATTGGCTTGGAACAACTTCACAAATATCCGTGGTGGCATGGTTTCAATGATTCCCAATGTATTCCCGGTCATTTTGGTGTTTGGATTGATGGGGCATTTGGGAGTTGCCCTAGACATCGGTTCGATGATGACAGCGAGTGTCGCTATGGGTGTGGCTGTAGACGATACAATTCACTTTTTGACTTGGTTCCGCAAGGGGCTCAACGATGGACTGGGTCGCAAGGGTGCATTGCGGCTGTCCTATGAACGTTGTGCTGCTGCAATGACTCAGACGACGCTTATAGGTGGGCTTGGTTTGAGTATTTTTGCCTTGAGTTCATTCACGCCAACCCAACGGTTTGGTGTTCTGATGCTGACCCTGTTAGCTGCGGCATTGCTTGGTGACTTAATATTTTTACCAGCTATTTTAAGCAGTCCTCTCGGGAAATATTTTTCGGCTAGCAAAACTGTCAAAAAGAATGATCGCAACGGGAGCGTTGCTGCTGAAGGCATTGGCGAAGTGCCTAGTGGCGAAAATACCGAGGGCACTAACGTTGGCGGTCCGCACGGTCACCTTAAATCTGATTCTGAGCTAGATCGTATTCTGCGGCATGACAAAGGCCACAAGTTGTAGCGTCAACGTAGCATTGCAGACTGATATTATCGTACTGCTTTTTATCGTTGTGTTGGGATATGCGGCAGTCATAATAGTTGCATTCACATATTCTTTGTTTTTTTGTTAAACTCAAACTATGCCTGAACTAGTTATCAAACCTGTTGAAACTCGTCGCGAGAAGAAACAATTTATCAGACTTCCTTGGAAAATTTATCAAGGTGATGATATGTGGATTCCGCCTTTGATCTTGGATCTCAAGGAGCGGGCTGGATTTGTTAAGCACCCATTTCATGATGTGAATGATACGCAAACGTTTATTGCGTTGCGTGATGGTGAGCCGGTTGGTCGCATCCAAGCAGTTGTGAACCACGAACACATTCGACGACATAAAGAGGACTTAGGCTTCTTTGGTTTATTCGAAAGTATCAATGATCGTGAAGTTTCTACTGGATTGTTCGACACGGCAAGAAATTGGTTAGCTGAGCGTGATATCCATTGGATTAGAGGGCCGGTGAGTCCGAGTCTGAACTATGAAGCAGGTTTGTTGGTGGATGGTTGGCATTCGCCCCCCTGCTTTATGATGACCTACAATCGCCCCTACTATGAAGATTTGGTAGAAGATTACGGATTTGAAAAAGTCGAAGATCTAGTTGCATTCTATGCACCGACCGACATTGTTGATCGCCTAGACCCAAAGGTTTACAAAGTGATTGATATTGCGAAGAAAAAATTCAATTTGAAATTGCGTAAATTAGACAAGACTCGCTTTGACGAAGAGGTACATACGTTTCTTGATATCTACAATAAATCGTTGCCCGGAACTTGGGGCTTTAACCCATTCAGTGATGCGGAGTTGAAGCACATGGCTAAGGGGCTCAAACATTTGTTAGTTCCGGAGTTGACTTGTTTTGCGGAAGTCGAGGGTAAGGTGATCGGCGCTTGTGTGGCGCTGCTGGATTACAACGACATCGTCAAAGAGATTGACGGCAAGTTGTTTCCATTTGGGTTCATTAAGTTGTTGACGAAACGGCGTGGAATCAAAAAGATGCGGTTGCTGAGCGCTAATGTGTTGCCCGAATATCAGATGTGGGGACTGGGTGTCGTGTTGTTGTCTGGACTGGAAAAAGACTATCAAGAATGGGGCATGAAACACATTGAGTTATCCTGGGCGCTTGAAAGTAACCATCTATCTTATGCGTCGATCAAACGCGGTGGTGGTATCGTTGATAAAA
>JABHUV010000202.1 GCA_018658605.1 Planctomycetaceae bacterium
ATTGCTTTACGGTGGGATGAAGATCGACCTAGTTGTCTGCCTCGTCGTCGATGTCGCATGATTCGTTAACGCCTATTTACGCTTTGATAATTTCTGATTAGAAGGATGTCTGAGCTGGAGGTGGAACTCTCATGCCCAAATGTAATCCGAGTTCACTAAGTTGTTCACGAACTTCAACAAGAGTCGTTTCCCCAAAGTTTCGTACTTCGAGCAGTCCGTCTTCGGTTTGTTGAACGAGTTCGCGAACGGTATGAATGTGTTCTGTTTCCAAGCAATTGTTTGCTCGAACTGACAACTGCAAAGATGCCAAAGGCATATTCAGTTTTGCATCTAGTTCGATATCCGCAGGACTGCGAGCTGAGCGATCAGCAGCATGGACTTGTGCCCCGAGTTCCGAATATTGCACAAACGGGTTAAGGTGTTTGCGTAGAATTTTTGCTGCTTCCACGATTGCCATTTCTGGATTCAAGGAACCATTGGTCCAAATTTCAATCGTTAATTTATCGTAGTTCGTTTTTTGACCCACTCGAGTCTCATCAACATGATAGCGAACTCGGGTAACAGGGCTATAAACAGCATCGATTGGAATGATCCCGATTTCGTTTTCACCAGCTTCTTGTTCCGAAGCGGGGACGTAGCCACGTCCGTTTTCAACAACCATTTCCATCATGAATAGAGTATCTTCATTTAATGTTGCGATGACGTGATCGCCGTTGATCACTTCGACGTCAGCATCCGTAATGATATCCGAACCTCGAATTACTCCAGCTTCATTCTTTTCTATATGAATGACTTTAAGGCTGTCCGAGTGATTTTTGATGCAAAGTGATTTGACATTCAAAACGACGTCGGTCACATCTTCTTGAACGCCGTCGAGTGACGTGAATTCGTGTTGAGCGCCTTGGATTTTAATTTGAGTAACAGCACTACCCATTAAGCTTGAAAGCAAAATACGCCGCAGGCTGTTTCCGATTGTGACTCCAAAGCCACGTTCAAAAGGCTCTGCAGTAAATTTTCCATAGGTTGCAGAAAGTGTAGATTTGTCACATTCGACTACACTTGGTAGTTCGAGTTGTCGCCATCGAATATGCATGAAAAGTCTCCGGGTTATCGTTTACCAACAGTGTGGGGATAATGTCTACAGTTGTTTGCAGACATGTAGGTAGAAAAGGGGGGCAGTAATTAAACGCGACGCTTTTTAGGAGGTCGGCATCCGTTGTGAGGGATTGGGGTTTTATCTTCAATTGTTTTCACATTGAGTCCAGCTGCTTGCATGGCAGTGATTGCACTTTCACGCCCACTTCCAGGACCTTTAATTTGAACATCCACTTCTTTGACGCCGAACTTCAATGCTTTTTCAGCTGCTTGTTGAGCAGCACATTGACCAGCAAAGGGTGTACTCTTGCGACTACCTTTAAAGCCGCTCGTACCTGCACTTGCCCAGCACAATGTATCGCCTTTTGTATCGGTGATTGTAACGGTCGTGTTATTGAATGTTGCTTTCACATGAGCGATAGCAAAGGCAACGTTACGACGTTGTTTTCGTTTCTTCGTTTTGGCCACGGCCAAGAACTCCTTCGTAATAAGCTAAACCTAAATCAACCAGCCAAGGGCTTTTCAGGATTTAAGTCGTTGATCAATGAATAGGTTGTGAAATGTAATATCGAGCGAATGTTGTAATCTGCAAAAACGGCAAGCGATTAGCGAAGATCTTTAACACCCTTTTTACCGGCAACGGTTTTCTTAGCACCCTTACGAGTACGTGCGTTGGTTTGTGTGTTTTGTCCCCGAACCGGAAGTCCCATGCGGTGGCGGGTACCACGGTAGGAACGGATGTCTCTAAGTCGAGCAATGTTTTGCTGGACTTGTCGACGCAATGGTCCCTCAACGATGTAATCCTCTTCTAAAATCGTTGCGATTCGGCTGACATCACTTTCTGTAAGTTCGTGTGCTGGCAACGACGGATCGATACCGGCCTTTAAACACAATTCACGTGCAGTCTTTTGACCGATCCCGTAAAGGTAAGTCAAAGAGATAGCGATTCGCTTGTCATTGGGAATGTCTACACCCAAAAGACGTGGCATAGCGAGACTCCTTCGAAAAAAATTCAGAAAACAATATTGAATTCTGACTTATGTTAATTGGTTGTTAAGCCCTATAAGCGGGCATTGATTAATTAATTGCCGCAACTGGATTAGTAGTTACTTAGCCTTGTCGTTGTTTGTGACGCGGGTTGGAACTGCAGATGATGTATACTCGACCCTTGCGCCGAACAACTTTACAGTGTTCACAAATTCGCTTTACACTCGCACGAACTTTCATTTCTCTAGTGCCTCAAAAAAATATTCGCAAGTAAGTTAGTATAAACTTGGTACAAACACCCCGACAAGGGGCGAAATCATCTAAATTGCAAGCAGTTCCAACTGTTTTTGATCGAATTCACTACAAGGTGTTTGACCGTTGTAAATTAGCTGCCTGTTTAATCCTTTTAAAAACGTCCTCAACGGTTCCATTTCCGTCGATGGTTACCACCAATCCTTGTTGTTCGTAGTAATCCAGTACCGGTTGTGTCTCTTGTTGGTAGACATCAAGTCGTTGTTGAATGGTATCAAGCGTGTCATCTTTTCGCTGGCGTTGCAGCAAGCGATCGACCAAGATGTCCTGGGGGACAGCAAGTGCCAATATCATATCTATTCGTTTTCCGCGTTCATGGACCATTGCATCTAATGCTTGGGCCTGAGCAACGGATCGTGGAAAGCCATCGAGTAGACAACCAGTTCGGTACTGGACATCCCCTAAGCTTTGCCGGACAAGCTCAACCACGATATGATCGGGTACAAGATTGCCATCATCAATAAACAACGACGCAAGTTGACCAAGTTTTGTTGCTTGTTGTATTTGTTGCCGAAACAACTCTCCAGTGGAAAGATGAACCACACCTAGGTGTTTAGCTAACAATTCACACTGAGTTCCCTTTCCTGAACCTGGAGGGCCAACGAATACAATTAACATTATCTAATCACCCCTCAGTTCAAAATTTAAGTTTTGTGGCGTTAGGAATCTAGGAGTCCCTTGTAGTTTGTCATGACCAAGTGACTGTCGATCTTTTGAACTAGATCAAAAGCAACACTCACACCGATCAACAAACCGGTACCACCATAAAAACTAGCTAACTGCATATCTATTTGTAATTGACTCGCAATTAACGTGGGTACAATTGCCACTACGGACAAAAACGCTGCACCCACGTAAGTGATTCGAACCATGACTTTTTCAAGGTAGTCGGCGGTTCGTTTTCCGGGGCGATAGCCCTGAATAAAGCTACCATATTCTTTGAGGTTGTCTGCCATTTCCTTTGGATTAAAAGTAATCGCGGTCCAGAAGTAACAGAAGAAAAAAATCATTCCAATATACATCATATTGTAGAGGAATCCGCTTCCAGGTTGAAACGCATCTTCCAGACCCGCCATGATCGTTGATCCAATGCTACCAGATTCAAACGCACTTTTCAAAACCCCGATTATAATTCCGGGAACCATAAGTAAACTTGAGGCAAAGATAATTGGCATCACGCCACCTTGATTTACTCGTAATGGTAAATGTTGTCGCGTGCCCCCAAAGACGCGCCGTCCACGTACATGCTTGGCACTTTGAGTGGGGATTCGTCGTTGCCCGACGGTGATGAATACGACACCCAGTACCACTAGGACAAAGATACAGGCTAGGAGGATCATGGTTTCGATACCGGGGTCGTTACCAAGCCCTTGGAGTGAAAATTTCCATTCCATCGATTGCAAAGCCGCTGGCATCATAGCGAGTATACCAGCCATGATCAGTAGGCTAATGCCGTTGCCAATGCCATATTCATCAATTTGCTCACCGAGCCACATCAAGAAGGTTGCACCACAGGTCATAATCATAATGGATATTATGGACCAGCCAAACGCTAGCCCACCGGCAGCATTCTGAAAGTCTGCTGCTATAAAGTCACTGGTATTTAAGTAGGCAAATACATAGACAGTACTCTGTACAAGACAGAGGACGACGGTCAAGTAACGCGTGTAGTCATTGATTTTCTTTTGCCCGGACTGCCCCTCCTTCTTTAATGCTTGGATACTCGGCACGAAACTGCCCATAATTTGAAAAATAATAGAAGCC
>JABHUV010000111.1 GCA_018658605.1 Planctomycetaceae bacterium
AGTTGTGGGGCATACTTACAATACTTACCAGCCACTCATGCCACATGAGTTCATGTACCGCCACAATCGTGCGTACCACCATTACTACAATAATGGAATGGGTTTCACTCGCACGAGCGTCCGTTACCGATAAGCTGGCAAGTCAATATCCGCTAACCCCCCCTTACCTTCCATTAGGATTAATTGACATGACCACGCACTCGAAATTTATTTGTAGCTTGTTTGTTATTGTAATGATTGGCATGTTTGCCACATCTGACACAGCTCAAGCCAAAAAACGCAACCGTATAAATAATTGGGAACGCGAACACGCCAACGCAACACCTTGGAATGGCAATTATCGTCACCAAGCCTACAGCACCCCACTAGCCGTGATCGTTCCTCCAACCGCAGCTACTCACCGTTTACTCGGTTGGGGCGTGTCCAAAAACGTCGTTTCGCCATTGTACCACCAGTTCCAACTTGGTGCACCGCGAGCACGTAAGGCGGGTTACGGACCCTATAAATCCACGCCGATGTATCCAAGTAGCAGCGACCAATTTGGTGCGTACTATATTCGGGGTCCTTGGTAAGACAGGATTAGCTACACGCTAAAAGTAAATTTGTCGGTTACATTGAACCGCGCGTAATCAATTTTGATTATTCGCGGTTTAATAATTCCTGAAACTTCTTTGTCCAAACAGCGTTACCGAACCCGCTGGTCACTTTGAGATATTGAATGCGCTGGTGGGCTTCCTCGCGTTCACCCAAACGTATGTATGTTTCAGCCAACGCGAATTTAGCCGCGTACCATTGATCTGTCCGCGGACGATGCCCCACTAACACACGACGCCACTGAATTAACGCCTCTCGTAAACGCATCTCATCATTGCTCAATAGTAATGCCTCAGCGTACCGCTGTTGAATATCCCCTCGTTTCAAATTACGACTTGCTATCCGCGCATAAAGCGCATATCCATTTTTAGCGTTTCCCAACATAATACTCGCATCTGCATGTAATAAATCCCACTGCAATCGGTACTCAATATTCACCTCTCCTAATTTTCCCTGCAGTTCAGAAATTGTATTGAGTTGCAACTTTGCAATCTGCTGCTGCACATTCGCTGGTGCCGTCTCCGCAATCGCTGCTAACTGCTGCAACATTTCCAACCATCGTTGCGGCGAGCTTTCACCTAACGCTTGAACCAGTTCACTAGCCTGCTCGCCTCGACCTTGAGCAACCAATGCGACGATGCGAATTGTGTTGGCTGCGGACAACCATTTTCCATCCGGTTTCATATCACCGAGCGACGCTAGAACCAACATCGCCCCAATTTCATCGTACTTAGGTTGAGGCAGTCGCAATGCAAACCGGCTATAAACCAATGCTGCTTGACGAGACACAGGATCCCACAATTCAACCCACTGTCCGTCGTCCGTTGTCATCAACGATTTACAATAATCAATCACCGGTGTCAACGGATGAGGTTGCTGAGCCAACTCCGTATCATCATATGCCGCCCATTTCTGATCCCAACATAGTTGCAATTGCTGCAACACGACAGGAAACTGCGGATGTGTTGATGTCACTTGGACATATAACGTCAGGGCCTCATCCCATTTGCCTTCTCGTTGTACAAGTGCACCGAGCCAAACTCGAGCTTGATCAACCGTTGTACCCACTGTAAAAAACTGCAAATGTTCCTCGAGCAACTGCTTAAACTGTAATTGCCGCTGGGTATCATCCTTCATCACCGCAGCTATATTGCGAACTGCCAGCATGTGAATAGTTGCTGCGGGCGGCTGTTTCCGTAGACGTAAGGCTAACGTCACCAAACGATTGATAAATTCATCGAGGTCATCTTGCTGCTGCACGACCAACGCTGCTTTGTACGACAACTTCAAAGCAACCTCATCAAATCCACCAGCCAATGCCAAGTCTGCTGCCTGGTCATATGTATTCACTGCTTCGGTAAATTTTTCCTTCCGATATAATTCATCGGCGGTCCGTTCTAGAACATCAAGGTTGGAAGGCGCACCGCGGCTACCCGCATGTTCTAACAATCGCAATTCCGCTCGACGGCCCCAATACTCGCCATGCTCTTGCTCAATCGCCGCCACGGCTGCAACGGTTAACTGCTCCCAACGTTTACGCTGCTCTTCATTCTTTTCTACGCTGGCGTGTTGCCATAAACCAATATATGTATCGAGCCTTGCTAAATCTAATTCCGGTGATGTAACACCACTTACCGAACGCGGGCCTTCGAGCAGCAATATGCATTTTTGCAGCTCTTGCTGGGCTAACAACAGCCGCACCTGCTCGGATCGCAAACGCAATTGCAATAAAGGTTCGAGAGCGTTCTTTTGCAATGTCTCCAGCAACCCCACCGCGTCGATCCATTGTCCCAGTTCACGATGGCAGCCGATTAGCCCAATTTGAATATCAGCGACCAAACTATCCTCAGCCGCCAATTGTGACAAAGGTTTTTTCAGTGCCGATATGGCCCGCTGCATTGCCGCTACACGGTCGCCACTGCCAAGGGGATACGTGACTGCTTGGTTGCGATACACGCTTCCCAGATGAAAGAATAACCGCTGTTTGATCGAGATTAATTCCTGCTGAGATAGTGCTTCGTCCGTTGTTGTACTCTTCGCCATCGTGAGCTGCACATCGACTTCTTGTAATAGTTCGTTAAGTGCTTTAGCAGCTAGTCGCAACTTGTCACGAGCCCCTTGCATTTCCGCCACAGGATTGCGTGCCACAACCGCTTCGAGCCTGAGAAACTCCCCCTGTTGAGTCAAAACTAATGCTGCTTGCGTCGCCACAGGGATCGTCAATGATTTTGCTTGTGCCGCATGAACTGTCACATATAACGCGGCCCTATCAACCGCTCGATCCCACACGACTGCTCGTTGGTCTGCCGGTAAATTCAATGCTTCTTGTGCCAGCGTGCGGATCATCTCCACGGTCCATTGCATTCGCTCACGAGGTATTAGATCTTCACGCGCAAGCTGATTGCGACAGTGGTACTCTGCAATTTCAAATAACCCCCGTTCCCGTAAGCCATTTAATAACTGAGCTTCCTCACCGGGGCCCGCGCAGACCTGGCCACTCAACATAATGCTGAATAAAAGAACAGCCAAACTGGTCTTGTGAATTGGAAACAACCGAAAACCCCTTAAAGCATCCTCGTGTCTAATTTCAATACCCACTGTCTACTGGGCAATCGCAAACTGAATCTTGTTAAAACCTGCAATTCTGGATATATCGTAAACATCGACAACATCACCAATAGGTACTTCTTCATCTGGATGCAAAATCACTGGCGCGTCTGTCTTAATGCCAGCCACTAACTGCAAACGTTGTTTAACTTCAGCCAAGCTTAAAACATCTTGTCCGTTGACTTGCCACACTGCATGATCACCTTGCCATAGAATCCGCACAACAACATCCTCGAATTCTGCTTCCGGCGGTGGAGCCTGGCTTTCGATGACCGCTGCGTTACCAAGCTGCTGACTAAGAGAACTAGGCAGTAAATATTCCACGGCATGAAAACTCGCGGTCCACACAAAAAAAACTAGTAGTAAAAAAACCACGTCGATCATGGGTGTCATTTTAATTTCGAGTCCACCTTGATTGCGGTGAAATACAGAGGGTCTTCTCATCGGGAACCCTCCACTGCCTGATAGACGGCAAAGGTGACGTTCCAAATCCCGACCTTAGCACACGCCAACATGATTGGACTAACTTTCGCAAACGCAATATTACGATCGCTGCGAATTCGAACCTCCAGCTCACGGCCTTCTTTACGAATACGGTTATGCAATTGCTGTTGTAATTGTGCGGCGGTCACCTGCCGTCCAGCCAACATAAACTCACCAAACTCAGTAACATTAATCACAATTCGCGGTGCCGTGCTCACTTCAACTTGTTCACCAGAGCTTGCTTCCGGTAAATCCAATTCCAATTGCGTTTCTTGCCTAGCAAGGTGGCTCGACACCAAGAAAAAGATGATCAGCAAGAATACAACATCAATCATCGGAGTCATATTGAATCCGGTCTCCTTGGATCGAGCATATCTTGGCGTCTGCATAATGGATTTGCTTTACGACTAAAATTGACTGTAATGAACTCTTATTTAGCTGAGTGTCCCGTGTTGCTGTTTTTATGATTGAACAGGCGGGACGGCTGGTGTTGAACGTTGTTTGCCCCGTGATCGCGCGGCACGTTTAACTGGCGACATAGTGTGTTGAGCAACATACGATGCTTCTGCAACCAAATGATCGACCCGATTGCGAAAAATAGCGAATGCTCCGAGCGAAGGAATCGCCACAATCAAACCACCGACCGTGGTCACCAGCGCTTGATAAATCCCTTCAGCCAAATCTCCCGCACCAGCACCACCTTGGGTTGCGGCCACTTGTTGAAACGCAAAAATCATGCCGGTAACCGTTCCTAGCAGCCCAACCATCGGCGCGATATTGCCAATCACAGATAAGTATTCGATTTTGCGAAACAATCTTGCTGATTGTTCAGCCATCGCATCTTCCATTGCTTTTTCAACCGCCGACCAACCTCCTTCAAGTTCACCCAGTCCATGACTAATAACAAAGCTAAGAAAACAAGGAGTTTCACGACATACAGCATCGGCTTCGCGATATTTACCATTGCTCAGCAATTCACGTAACTGCACTCCTAAGTCAACCGGCATGATCTCCGCTGCTCGCAATGTAAGTAAATGGTCAACCACGAGGTAGACTGCCGTCAGCGACAACCCGAGCAACAATATCAAAATTGCCATCCCGGTGAGTCCACCGGAAAACACAATGTCCATTAAACCCTTGGTCGCTGGCTCGCCAGCGCCTGTGGCGGTTTCTTGAGCGACGGCTGACATACGAAACATCAGGACGCCAAGTAGTCCGGTGGTCGCGGTAAGTATAAACCAATTGAACCGTTTCAAAATCTCTCTCCTTATAATTACTTCTCGCTGGCAGCTTTTAGGTCAAGCTGTAACTGTTGAAGTTGTTTAATCAAGCGACTTGTTTGAGTCGCTGCAATAGTGGATTGATATTCATTTTGCAATTCCCGACAAAGGGTAATGGCCTGTGTCGGTTTCTCGAGTTGTCGTAATGCTTTAATCGCCGCCAGTAATGATTCGGCGTTTAATTGATGCCCGTGTGGATACAAAATAATAACTCGCATCCAAGTCAACACAGCCAACGCTGATTCACCTCGCTGCTGTTGAAGTTGTCCAAGCACATAATAGGGGCCCGCTTGATAGGCTAATGGTAAACGGTTAATCACATTTTGCCATTTTTCAAGATCCGCTTTTAATGCTACCGGAAGTTTGGTCCGCCAAAGCTGTGCGGTCGCCAGTATTGCAATTCGTTTGTCCGTATTGAGTTCTAATTGCGTTAGTACACTAACCGCTCGTGCTCGTAACGGTGAAGCAAGTAACCAACTCGCTCCAATCAAACGGTCATTTAGATCTGAACTATCAAGTAGTGCCACTGCCTGACCTTGCATGGCCGGAGAGAGACTCAAGGTGTGCCAAACAATAGGGATTACATCTAAGTAGGGTGTCAGAGGATTCGTTTTGCGTAACACTTCAGCGTAAAACCGTGCCGCTGCAGACCATTCTCCTTGGGCTTGCAAGCACCACAGAATACGCGCCTGAATTCGTTCCTTTATCCAATCTCGTGTCTCCACAGCATAGGCTTGCCGAAATCCTTTTTCCGCTCGGTCATATTGTTTTTCATGAAATAAATCCTCCGCTTCCTGATACTCCGACCTCCAAGCCGTAAACATACTTGCGATGCGATCGGATTCTATTTGCCTGACCCCACCCGAGAGCAATTTGATGGTCACCGCAACATTTGTATATTCGATAATATGGCCCGACACTTTGAGTTGATTCTCGCGATTGGCGTCCCACACAATCACTAGGTCAGATTCATCTTGCGCAGCAGCAAGCAGCGGCAGGCACAGTATTAGCGTACTGCAAACATAGCAACCGTAGTAATGAAGATTACGAAGCATATAAAATTCCAAGGGAAGAATCACACCGAGGCAAGATTAACGTATTGGTGCTAATTCCCTCAAGTCAACATAGGCGTATTGTCCACCATTTTCACTTGCCAATTGTCGCAGGAAATTGTGCTGGTTCGTTCGACGACCAACACCAAATTGAATTGTATTAATAGAAGCACGTATTGAGATGTTTTTTCGTGAAATCCGATTGAGTTCGCTAGTCGTCAATTGAGGCTCATCAGCATCCGTTAGAAAGAAAATAATATCGGGATTCATATTTAAGGCTAGATCCAATGCAGCAACGTGGTTCGTCCGGCCGTCCGGTTTTATTTGCTGCACAAAATTCATCGCATATTCACGGTTTTCCGGCGTGCCATACAGCAACTTGGGCGGTGCGGGGGATAGTGGATTTAGGGCAACGGGCAGCTCATTATAAAAAATTACTTGGAACTGATGGTTCTCTTGTAAATCTCGTACACTTAGCAATAGCTGCTGTTTGGCAGCCGCCATCGGGCGACCCTCATATCCCGACATCGATCCCGAACGATCAAAGACATAGATGAAGCGTGAACCAGTACCTTTTGTTCCGAACACGCCAGTCTGTACAGCACCAAATTCGCCATCTTTCTGAGTCCGGCTACCCGTTAGCTCATCCAAGGAAGGCAATTCTATTTCACCGTTTCCGCTGCCATCTAAACCGGGCAGTTCCACATTAGGCAACCCGCCTAGTAAATCAACGTCGGCCCCCTGGGAATTTTGGCTTTTGGCTGTGCTGTTTTTAAGTAACGGTTGTTCAGTGATGGCGGCCTGCTGCGGCTCTATATTTCGATTGTTTGTTGTTGTCTCTTGAAAATATTCAGGTTTATCACCAATTTGTTCGACTAAAACAATGCCTCCCGATCGCACCTCTTCCTTGGCCGCACCGTAAAATGTAGTCGAGGTAAATGACAGTAACGCTAAAACAATAATCACAGCGTGCAGAACGAAACTACCGAACATTGCCGACTGGTTCGTTGCTTGGTAATAAAACAAATCCTCCGTCGACGAGAGATTTTCCATGAAATCGCGTCGCCCATTACCCACTGGACCGCGAATCGGAATTGAATCCACGTTCAATATATCTGAATTGTCCAATGGGTTTTCAACACTCATTCATCGCCATTCATAATTATTGCCATGCATTTGTAGTCATTCGTCCGCCGCTGGCGGATTCATGGTCCGTTTTACGCTAGAACGGGTACCCATAACGGATACCTATCCACATAATACATATTCATTAAAACATAAACTATTATAAATGCACATTAGCTTATGGAAATCATTACACATCCACATCCGACGTTGAGCTACAAATCCAAAGCAATTCAGCGAATTAATTCTGAGTTGCGGGATATAGTTGCCGAAATGTTTGAATTGATGTATGCAGCCCAGGGTGTAGGGCTCGCAGCAAATCAAGTCAACCTGCCCTTACGATTGTTTATCGTCAATACCTCCGCTAATGCCGAAGAAGGCGAACAACTCGTATTTATTAATCCCGTGCTCAGCAAAGGAAAGGGCAGCGAAATCGAAGACGAAGGCTGTTTGAGCTTGCCAGGCGTTTATGGTCCAGTAAACCGCTCGCGCACGGTCCACGTCGAAGCATATGGGCTCCAAGGCAATGTAATCAGTCTAGATCTCGATGGCTTGCTGGCGCGCGTCGTCCAACACGAAACGGATCACTTAGATGGGATCATGTTCCTCGATCGCATGAATCCGCTAACCTTAAAAACGCTGCAAGCTGATTTACAAGAATTTGAGTTAGAGTTTGCCAGTCAGCAACAGGGTGGCATTATTGAAAGTGACGACGTGATCTATGCAAAGCTTGCCGAGTGGGAACACAGATTCTGCACTTAACACGCCTGAACGCCCACGAGACAGTTTGTAAACCAATGGTAAACATGAGAGAAAGGTCACCTATGCGTATTATTGTTATGGGCACCGGTCCCTTCGCTGTTCCAATGTTTGAGTCAATTTTAGCGGCTGGCCATGATGTCCCAGTTGTAGTGACTCGGCCCTTGCCACCGGCACGCGGTCGTAAAAAACCTGCGACCAATCCGGTGCGCGAAGCGGCGGATCAACACGGTTTAAAATTACTTGACCCGGCGGACGTAAATGCAGCTGACATCGTTGCTGAGCTAGCTGATTTAAAGGCTGACCTGTTAGTAGTCTGTGATTTTGGTCAAATTCTCAGCCCCGCAACATTGGGAGTTGCGCCACTAGGTGGAATTAATCTTCATGGATCACTGTTGCCGCAATATCGTGGTGCGGCGCCAGTTCAATGGGCCATTATTAATGGCGATGCCACCACTGGTGTAACGGTCATCCACATGACACCTAAATTAGATGGTGGCCCCGCACTGTGCCAATTAGAAGTTGCCATCGAAGCAACTGAAACTGCAGAACAACTTGAACATCGACTCGCCGCACTCGGAGCGCCCGCGGTCATCGACGCCATTGAAATTTTATCTGAATGGGATCAAATATCGACGATCGGTACGCTGCAAGACCAACAATTAGTCACCCAAGCACCTCGGCTTCATAAACAACTTGGTGATATTCCCTGGAGCAAACCAGCAACAGCCATCATCAACCTACATCGTGGCCTGTACCCGTGGCCCGGATGCTTTACACAGTGGCAACGAGAAAATGGCCGTCCGCTGAGACTAATCATCATTGAAATGACGCTCGTCGAAAACACGTCCGCAGATATGGATGTCAAACCTGGCACCGTAGTTGCCAATCCGAACAACGACGACCGAGAAAGTCTTTGTGTTGCTACGGGAGATGGTTGCATCAGTATTAGACGCATCCAACCCGCCGGAAAACGAGTATTGGAAATTGGCGAATTTCTTCGTGGTTACCAGCTAAAACCAGGGGTGCAGTTGGGTTAATCACTTGCCCACAGCTAAATTATCTCGGTGGATAACTTCGTCATAAGGACAATAGCCTAAGATTTTTTGAAATGCGGTACTATGTTGTCCCTGTATTTTTGCGATCTCAATAGAGTCGTAATTCGTCAATCCGCGTGCCAGTTGAAGACCTTGGTCATCGCAAATCGAAATCACATCACCCTTAGAAAATTCACCGCTAAATCCAACAATTCCGATTGCCAGCAAACTCTTGCCTTCGGCCTCAATCGCCGCACACGCACCCGCGTCGAGTACCACTGTGCCTTGAGACTGCGCCGAAAATCGCAGCCAGCGTTTCCAAGGGCTCAACGTTTTACCTTCGGCCAAGAATAACGTACCGACGGATTCACCCGCCAAGATACGAGTAATCACATCCTGCTGCTGGCCATTAGCAAGCACCACGTTTTCCCCTGCAGACGTCACCATCTTGACCGCCTGCAACTTGCTGCTCATGCCGCCTCGGCTCAACGCGTTATCTGTATCCTCTACATAACTGAGAATCGTATCATCAACCGCTTCGACCGTCTCAAGAATTCCTGTTTCCTCACCCAGTGGTAAACCTGTATAGAGTCCATCGACATTCGACAGAATTATCAGCAACTGAGCTCCGAGTAAATTCGTCACCAACGCCGCTAAGCGATCGTTGTCCCCAAACGTTGTTTGCAGTTCTTCCACCGCCACTGTATCATTTTCGTTCACAATGGGAATGATCTTTAGATTCAACAACTCTAAAAGCGTATTGCGTACATTCAAATAACTCGCGCGGTCGTCAAGTTCGGTCGCGGTTAACAGCACTTGAGCGGCAATTTGTTGATGTGTTTCGAACTGCTGTTGATACGCTTGCATCATTTCGGTTTGCCCGACGGCAGCCACTGCTTGCAACACAGCAAGGTCCGGTGGGCGAACGTCCAATTGCAAACGATTCATTCCAGCAGCAACCGCGCCCGAGCTAACGAGCACAACTTGTTTTGACTGTGCGGCGAGCTGACTCAACTGAGAAGCCAAGCTGGAAATGCGTTGCAAATCCAGTCGACCCTGCTCATCCGTTAAAACGCGCGTACCCACTTTGACAACAATTTTGTCAGCCGTTGCAGTTACTTCTTGTCGGACAATGTCATTCATGATTTCATCTGTGGTTATGCTGACTACTGGCAGACGAGGACAATATCGCTCAAGCCAATCAGCGTGTGCCAAAAGTAATGCCTGCTTACAGCGTTTGTCCCGTCCAACGCTGAAATGCTTCGATGGCAAGAAATTCTGGGAGACCCAAGTCATTGAATTTTTTGGCCGTTCCTTTATTGCGATCTTCGGCGCGTTGCCAAAATTCTCGTGGATCTGACCCAGGAAACAATGCTTCGTCCTTCTGGCTTTCATGCATAAAGATCGCTTTGCGTTTCTTCATAAGATGAGCTGGACTCAGGGGAACCGTAATATCAATTTCATGGATCGCATATTCGTGCCAAGCACCACGATACAACAACACGTCTGGCACAGTTTCGCCGTTGTTTAGCATTTGGTGAATAGCGCCCAAAATCACTTCTGCACAAACTCGGTGTGTTCCATGGGGGTCTGACAAATCGCCAGCAACATAAATAATGTCCGGTTGAATCCGTTGTAGTAAACTCACAATAATTGCCTCATCCACATCACCAACTGGTCGCTTTTCTACGGTGCCGGTTCGATAAAATGGTAAATCAAGAAAATGCAAGTTGTCTTCATCGCAGCCAACTTCGATCGCACCCGCTTTTGCTTCACTCCATCGAATCAAGCCTTTAATCTTAAGTACAGCATCAGTGTCGGGTTCCCCAGGTTGCTTAGTACTTAACGATTCACGTACCCGGCGTTCGACGTCAATCGACTTGTCGTTTTCAATACCAAACAAATGATTATATTCAGTCACCAAATCTGCTATCCGCTGAGCATCATGATCGAACACAGCAATATTACCACTGGTCATGTAGGCCACATGCGTCTCGTGCCCTTCTTCATTGAGTCGAATAAGAGTACCCCCCATACTAATGACGTCGTCATCAGGATGCGGGCTGAAACAAATCACTTTTTGATGGCCTTCGACAACTTGCCCGTCATGAATCGTCGCTTGTAACCACCCAAATACTCTCAATGCCAAGACGTGGGAAGGCCCATGCAATCTCAATAACTGATGTAAATTATGATTGCGAAAATCATCGTCCTCTAACTTCGACAGCGCTTTGCCTGTTTGCTCACATAACCACACCATTGTTCGAGTGATCATCGTTTCGTCCCACTGAACCGAATCGCTAGTCCAGGGCATTACTACCTCTTGCATTTCACTCGCCGAGGCTGGGTCTAAACAAACCATCGCATTGACGTGTTCCTGAAGTGCACTAGCAGGAATGCGATTTGTGATATTCCCCTCAGCTAAATCACGTACAATGCAGGCTTTGTGTTCACCAAGTGCCATCAGCACAACTTGCCGAGATTCCAACAGAGTACCCATGCCCATCGTTAAGGCCTGCGCGGGGACATTTTTTTCACCGAAGAAATCACTTGCTAAACGCAGTCGAGTAATGGGATCGAGTACACACAGACGTGTGCGGCTATTCACACCGGAAAAAGGTTCATTGGCAGCAATGTGGCCATTAGATCCGATTCCCAATAATGCAAAATCAATTCCGCCAGCGTCTTGGATCTGCTGCTCAAACGCTTCGCAGTATTCTTCAATTGTTTCTCCATCGGCTTCGCTGTCGAGAATATTCACCTGCGAATCTGGAATATTGATATGCTTGAAAAACGTCTCCCGTAGTGACCGATACACACTTTGAGCCTGATCTCGCGAAATCCCAAAAAACTCAACCGACACAAAAGCGGACACGTGAGAAAAATCGAGTCCTTCCTCTTTGTGCATGCGAATTAATTCTCGGTAGACTTGTTGCGGAGTGGAGCCTGGAGCAAGTGCCAATACAGTATTTTTTTTGCCCGCACTGGCGGTCCGTATAACTTCTGCAATTTGCTGAGCGACTGCAACACTGGCGGCCTTGGGGGTGCTATACACAACTACAGGTAACTTAGTATTAGCTAACTGCAGCCCAGCTTCGTGACTTTCGTTAATGGTCTCTTGAGAACCCATGACTATCCATCTTTCGTGGTGACCCGTAGCGAAGCCCAACTACTTAAAAACATCTAAACAACTTAGTACACTACCCTACATTACTTTATTCTAGGTTATATTTTCGTTTGCGTAATGACCTTCCATCTAAGGTTCTTTTAGAGAATCGCTTTAGCAATCGTTATAACCATTACCTCCCCGAACTATCTTTACAGCCTTTACCGCCTTTACCGCTTTGATTACCCGTAGGACTAAAACGCCGGTCACTTCCTTGCCCCAACCAGATATAAAATCATGAACATCATTATTCTCGACACCTATGAAGAACTTAGTATGCACGGAGCGGGGTTTTTTATCCAAACACTTGCTTCCAATCCGGCTGCCGTACTGGGGCTAGCGACCGGTAGCACTCCGATCGGAGTCTACCAACAACTGATTGAGCAATACCAAGCCGGGCAGCTTGATTTTTCAGCCGTCACCACTTTCAATCTTGATGAGTACATCGGCCTGCACCGAGATCACCCACAAAGCTATTACTCATTCATGCAGCAGGAATTATTTCAGCATATAAATATCTCGCCGGACCGAATTTATATTCCTTCTGGTGTAGAGGACAACTTTGGCAAATATTGCCAATGGTATGAAGATGCGATCATAGCTGCGGGAGGTATTGACCTGCAGATTCTCGGAATTGGAACTGACGGTCATATTGCATTTAACGAGCCCGGAACAGCTCTCGGTAGTCGCACTCACCTGACAGATCTAGATCAACAGACCATCATCGATAATGCACGTTTCTTTGATTCTACGGACGATGTTCCACAGCGAGCAATTACAATGGGTGTTGCCACTATCATGGACGCTCGCGAAGTCATTTTATTAGCAACCGGTGAAAATAAAGCTGCGGCAATCCATGCTGCAATTGAAAATCCTGTGGGTAGTGAATGCACTGCGAGTGCATTACAAAACCATCCTAATGTGACGTTCTTACTGGATCCTGCGGCAGCTTCATTGCTTACTAACCATTAAAATTCACTTGCGTTGCTTGAGAATAAATCAACCTAAACATAGAATACTTTTTTGGTTAGTATAATTGTTTCCCGTGATTAACCATTTTGTGTATAGCATCTCATTATCCCTTACACCTATCACACTCGAAAAAGCCCTTTAAGCCCTTTCTTGGCAGCAAATAATATCTATGAGTGAAATCCATCACGAATGTGGCGTCGCCGCAATTTATCACATGCCATCGGATGAACCCAGTGAGTTATGTGTAGAGCAAGGTCCTGATGAAATATCTCGCTTAATGCCACGCATGCTGTTGGATATTCAAAACCGTGGACAGCTTGCCGCGGGCATGACAACCTTTAATCCCAATCGCGACCAATTAATTGATACCTACAAAGACATCGGTACGGTAAACGAAGTCTTCCGCTTAGCACATCGCGGCAAAAGTGAATCGCTGATGCAGGAGTATGCCGGACGAGCCGCTATTGGACACGTACGATATGCCACGTGTGGACAAGAAGACCGAAGCTATTCCCAGCCGTTTGAGCGTCATCACATTCAAAAACATAAATGGTTCTCTTTTGCTTTTAACGGACAACTAGCCAACTATGCGGAACTACGCGACAAGCTGCTAAGTAATGACAACCACCACTTAGCTCGTGAAACGGATACGGAAATCGTCATGCATGAGCTTTCGCGAGAGATGTCGGGAGACCGCAATCCTTCGCTAATCGAAGTCATGCGAAGTGTAAGCAAACGTTTTGACGGAGCGTACAGTCTCGTGTTGCTTAATTCACAAGGTGATATGCTTGTAGCTCGTGACCCTTTAGGCATGAAGCCGGTTTGTTATGCGCGCCGCGGCCCGATGTTTGCAGCAGCCAGTGAAAGTGTCGCGCTGCTAAATCTTGGGTTTGAGCCAGACGAAGTGAAATCTCTCGAGCCGGGTCATGCCATCACGATTGTAAATGGTGTATTTTCTGTTGAGCAGTATGCCGAAACGGTAGGACGAGCACACTGTTTCTTTGAGTGGATCTATTTTGCCAATGTTGCTAGCACACTTGATCAACAAAGCGTCTATTTATCGCGGACTGCATTAGGAGCTGAACAGGCCCGATTAGAACGCGAAGAAAATCTCTTTCCCATCGATAAAGATACAATTGTCGTTCCCGTGCCTGACACCAGTAAAGCGGCGGCGGATTCGATGGCTTATGAACTAGGAGTTCCTTGTCGGGAAGGCTTAATTCGCAATCGGTATTCGGGGCGAACTTTTATCGAAGGCGGTAAGCATCGCCGGAAAAAAGCAGAAACAAAATACACTCCCTTGCGAGAAGTCCTTGAAGGCAAACGCGTTATCCTCGTTGAAGACTCCATTGTCCGCTCGACAACTATGCGAGTACTGTTAGATCGCATCCGTGATTATGGTGGCGCTAAAGAAATTCATGTGCGGGTCGCTTGTCCACCAATTATTGCTCCTTGCTTTTACGGTATCGACATGTCAACGATCGGCGAGTTGTTTGCACCACACTTTATCAACGGCAGTGAATTAACTGTCGAAATTCAAGACGCAATGGCACGAGAATTAAAGGCCGATTCGCTGCGATATCTACCCGTGGAATCCATTGCGGCCGCCGTGGGTTTTGACCGCTCTGAGCTTTGCCAAGCGTGTATTACTGGCAAATATCCAACGCCGACTGGGCAACAGCTATACAGCATCGCTATCGACAATGCCAGCAGCGGAAATGACACCTCTCGAACATACGAAACCGAACCGACCAAAATCTAGCCAGTGCTCACGCAGCCATTCGCGCTAAGTATTGGAGCGCACAAATTCACTACGATAAACAGATTCGTTATGCTTCCTCGTACGACGTTCAAAGTGTGTGCGATAATCCATGTCAAATTTCGGCTGTTGTTCCTGCACGTCGTAGGGACCAATGAGCTCGTCAAACTGCGAAATCAGTTCCAATGTTGCATCAAAATAGTCTCGGACATCCGTCCAAAAATGCAATTTCCCATCCGGCTTGAGAATACGTACTACATCGCCCATGAAGCCTGTGTTTAAAACGCGGCGTTTGTGATGTTTTTGCTTCCACCAAGGATCTGGGAAATAAACATGTACGGCGTGAACCGTAGCTGTCGGTATATATTTGTTACAAAACAGCAAACCATCGCCCTGAAACATCACTGCATTGGTAATCCCAACTCGCTCTAAACGAATCGCCGAATACATGGCGTACTTTTTGCGAATCTCCAACCCAATAAAGTTTCGCATGGGATTTTCTGCGGCGGTGCGGTTCAGAAACAGGCCTTTACCGCTTCCCAGTTCAATCTCCAGGGGATTGGCGGAGTTAAACAGGCCCTGAATATCCCACTTCTCCGGCAATGCCTCTATTTCGTAATAGTGCTCCGACAAATCAGCTGCCGTTTTTTGCGGTGGTAAAGCGCGTCGTCCCATTTCACTTGTCTACCTATAGCACGGTTCGACTATCACTGGTTACGCGAATCCAACTCGGTTCGCAATAAATCCACCGGAATTGGAATGCCACGAAGTGTACCTTCACACGCCAGATTACCATTCACCACACCTTGAAAATCACAGATGATCATACGATTACGACGAGCTTTCACAAGCCGGCAGATAATTACAAATCGTTCACCTGGTATGACGGGGTCGCGAAAGCGGACATTGTCGAGTCCGCCAAAGCCTAGCATTTCAGATCCTAGTAAATCGTGCCGTTGTCCAAAATAACTGCAGGCTTGGGCACAGGCTTCTAGCATAACAACCCCTGGCATCAGCGGCATTCCAGGCATGTGGCCACGAACCCAGAATTCTTCAGGGGTAATATCTTTGTAAGCAACAAAGACCCCCGCCTCGATATCGTCATGCACAATCGCTGTTAACTGTTCCATTTCAAATCGCTGAGGGTTCAATTGACGAATATCGTCGATGCCCGCAGCGGGATTATCAAAATCGACCAGCGAAAGATCAATGAATAGGTCTTTGTCTGTCAAAATAGCTCTCTCTTTTACAGAACAATATCAGGTTTTGATATGCTTGCGTTTGGCCTTGCGAGCTTTCGAGCTAGCGGGACGGCGGCCGTGATTGGCCTTTTTAATTTTATGATGTGGTTTTGCCATGGCTCTTTTCTCTCAGTCTAAATCCAATGAAACACCGTTCGTATTACTTCTTAGTTGAATAGGCGAGTTAAACGTAATAAATACGGCTGCCCATATGCAGAAACATCGCCAAAGTTGTAAGTCCTCTAGAATATCACGCGATAGATAATATGCAAAGGTACAAACCGATCCTGATTGAGTGAATTACCGACGAATTAGCGTACAAATCGAATAGTAGACTCTAAATATTGCTTTGATAAGCGCTCACGACAATTTACGAAAATTGGCAAAATAGATGGCGAGTTTTCCCTATTACTTACTTGCAAACCGTGATTCATACGAGCCGTTTACAATATTTACTTCGCCTAGAATTATGGTGGCGACGTGCTATTTTTCACGATAGTTTTTATGCGACGCAAAAGTAGGATAAACATCGTCATCCACCCTACATCCACTCCGACCCGGTGCTTTACTAGATGCAGACCCACTCAGTTGGGTGTACAATTACTATTCTATCAAGATGTTTTTAATTCAATGTTCTTGTAGATCAACAACATTGCTTGCTACTATTTTTGTTTAAGCTGACAAATATTATGTACCTAAAAATGGCTCAGCGTTTGTTATTCAACACCAACAAACGCCTGTTATGGAACCTTGCGTATAAGGCGGGCTTCAAAGGTATTCGATCAGTGCAAAAGCATAAAAAACGTCTTAAGAAAGGCGAGTTCTTTCCTCCGTTTCTTTATATATCTATTACCAATAGCTGTAACTTGCGCTGCCAAGGATGTTGGGTTGATGTAGCAGCCAAGCAAGAAAAGATTGACGTCGCCAAGATGGACGATATTATCGGACAAGCCAAAAAAATGGGTAACGCCTTTTTTGGCATCCTTGGTGGTGAGCCTTTTATGCATGGCGAGATTCTAGAAATTCTAGAACACAATCGCGATGTCTATTTTCAAATATTCACCAATGGGCACTTCATTACTCCTGACGTCGCTCAAGAGCTAAAGCGACTTGGCAATGTAACACCCTTGGTCAGTGTCGAAGGTAACGAGATCGTCTCAGACAAACGACGCGGTCACTTACAAGTCTATAACCGAACAATGACTGGGTTGCAAAACTGCCTCGACGCTGGATTGCTCACTGGTGTCTGCACCAGTGTCTGTCAAACGAATTACGAGGACCTTGTGAGTGAAGAGTGGATTGACAACCTGATTGACCTTGGCGTCATGTACGGTTGGTACCATATTTATCGTCCTGTGGGCCCTGACGCCTGCCCAGAACTAGCACTCACGCCCGAACAACAAACCCATGTTCGTAAGTTCGTAGTAGAAACTCGCGCCCGCAAACCCATCGTCATGGTCGACGCCTACCATGATGGTGATGGTAACGCTCTGTGTCCTGCCGCTACAGGTTTCACTCATCACATTAGCCCTTGGGGTGATATTGAACCTTGCCCGATCATTCAATTTGCATCCGAGTCGATTTATGATGAACGACCATTGAAGCAAATATTTAATGAATCCGAATTTTTAACGGACTTCCGAAAAG